>JBARBD010000101.1:0-88660 GCA_049792675.1 Vulcanimicrobiaceae bacterium
GTTGAAGAGCGCGCTCTTCCCGACGTTCGGCCGGCCGACGATCGCGACGGTTGCCGGGCGGAGCATGCCGGCGGCGCCGGTCTCGTCTATGGCTGTCACCCGCAGTGACTTCTGAGCGGGGCGGCGCGGGACCCATCGAGCCGGAACGGGGGGCGGGTCGCGCGAACAGCATGGAGCCGATGCCCAGCCTCTATATTGAAACCTTCGGTTGCCAGATGAACGAGGCCGACTCGCGCTATATCGCGGAGCGAGCCGTCGCCGCGGGCTATAGCGTCGCGACGGCACCCGAGTCCGCCAGCGTCGTCGTCCTCAACACCTGCACTGTGCGCGACAACGCGGAGCGGCGGGCTTACGGCCGGATGAACCATTTCAAGGTGCTCAAGGAGAACGACCCATCGGTCCGGCTCGTCGTGATGGGTTGCCTCGCCGAGCAAGACCGGGACCGGATGCAGCTCCTTGCACCGCACGTCGACGCGATTTTCGGAACGCGGGAGCTCGCGCAGCTCGGCGATCAGCTCGTTGCGTGGCGTTCCGTGCTCGAGGAAGCCGGCCGCGGCGCCGAGCTCCAAGAGAACGTGCTGCACTTCGCGCTCGGTGGCGAGCCTGATGCAGTCGACGGTCCGTTCTCACACCTGCGCGCCTTCGTCACCGTCCAGCGCGGCTGTTCGTACTACTGCAGCTTCTGCATCGTCCCGCACGTGCGCGGGCGCTTCGACCACCGCAGCAGCGCGGCGATCGTCGGCGACGTGCGCGAGCGCCTCGCGCAAGGCGCCCGTGAAATCACGCTCGTCGGACAGACCGTCAACGCCTGGAACGACGCCGCGACCGGAGCCGACTTCGGCGACCTGTGCAAACAGCTTTCGCGCCTAGCCGGGTTGGAACGGCTTACTTTTATCTCGCCGCATCCCAAGGATTTCACTACAAAAATCCTCGACGATCTCGCCGGCGTCGAGCAGCTCAATCCGCGCGTCCATCTCCCGCTGCAATCTGCCAGCGATCGGGTCTTACGCCGAATGAATCGAAAGTACACGCTCGCCGCCTTTCACGAGAAGGTCGAGTCCATTCGAGCCCGCATCCCGGCGTGCGCTATTACGACCGATCTGATCGTCGGCTTCCCTGGCGAGGGGGAGGACGAGTTCGAGGAGACGCTCGCGTACGTGCGCCGCGGCATCTTCGCCAACGCCTTCACCTTCATCTACTCGATTCGGCGGGGCACGCCCGCGGCGCGCTGGGAACAGGTGGGCCGAGAGACCGCGCTGGCGCGCTTCCAAAGATTGCTCGATGCGCAGAATCGCGTGACCCGCGCCTATCACGACGGCAAGGTGGGAAGCGTGGTCCGCGCGTTGATCGTCGGCGAATCGAAGAAAGACGCGACGCGGCTGAGCGCCAAGACGCTCGACAACGTCACGATCGTCGCACCCAAGCCGCTGGATTATCCCGCGGCCGAAAGGCGTCCCCATCCCTACGCTGCGACGCCGTGGATCGACGTCGCGATCGGCGCCGCCCACGTTTGGGGATGCAGCGGTACGATCGTACGGCGCGCCGCGGCGTTCGGTGACGCCGGGTCGCCGGTGCGGCAGCCCGTCGTGGATCTGACCGGCGCGCTCGCCTAGTATAAGGAAGGCCGAATCGTTGCGACCCTTTGCGCCGACGCTCGCCTGCGCGCTCGCCCTCGTGGTGACGGCCTGCGCCGCAAGCGGCGTGCCCAGGACCCCGGTCGGGAGCGCGCCCGATGGCCTGCGGCTCCCCGCTGCCGGCTCGAGCGGCCCGGAGTTCGTCGGGTTCTGGGAATCCTGGTCGGACACCAATCGCGCCGACGCCTTCTCCCGGCTTACGAGCGTCCCCGCCTCGGTCACGACGACCGACGTCGCGTTCAGCATCGCCGACTCGAATGCGATATCGCCCCCGCAGAATACGTACCCCTTGGAGCCGGGCGCGCGCCGCATTCACGCCCACGGCGACAAGTTACTGCTCTCATTCGGCGGAGCGACCTCGCCGTTTGCCATTACGGATCCGAGCCTCTTCGCCTCGAACCTTCAAGCCTACGTCTCGGCCAATCCCAAGCTTTACGACGGCTTCGACTTCGACGACGAAGTGATTCCAAACAACGGACAGCAGCAGCTGATCGACGTCCTCGACGCCGTACGCAATGCCTTCCCGAACGGGCTCGTCAGCTTCGACGGCTTCATCGACGGCGCCGACCCCGGGCCGCCAAGCGGGCACCAAGGCGAGGACGTCGCGGTCATCGCGCAGGCCGGATCGGCGATCGATTACGTCAACGTGATGGCCTACGACGAGTACGGATGGGTTCCGACCAACCATCCAGACTGCAGCTACCAGGAGGGTTCGCGCGACGATTGCCGTCTCGACGTTTTGCAGCAGTTCGCGAGCATCCGGATGGACGGCGGCCGGAAGTTTCCCAAGAGCAAGATCGTGCTCGGGCTTATGATCGGCCAAGCCGACGACGGCGTCGTCGTCACGCCGCGGGACGCGGCCGGCTACGCACGCGACGTCGAGCGGCTCGGCTATCGCGGCGTTATGATTTGGGACCTCGATCGCGACAATCCGCAGGCGCCGCCCGGGGGTACCGGCCATGCGAAGGGCACGTACGTCCGCGCCATCTCGAAGGCACTCGGGACGTAACGGGCTAACTCCTCGCGCGGTGGCCAAGTACTCGCCAATGCTCGAGCAGTACTTTGGGATGAAGGCCAAGCATCCTGAAGCGATTCTGCTCTCGCGCGTCGGCGATTTCTACGAGGCCTACGGCGAAGACGCCGAAACGATCGCGCGCGCCCTCCAGATCGCGCTCACCAGCAAAGAGGCCGGCGCCGGGAAGCGGGTCGCAATGGCCGGCGTTCCACACCACGCGCTCGCGCAGTATCTCGCGCGGCTGGTGCAGCAGCGCTTCATCGTCGCGCTCGCCGAGCAGCTCGAGCTTCCGCAGGCCAACCGGCTCGTTCGCCGCGACGTCGTGCGCTTGGTCACGCCCGGCACGCTGATAGAAGAACAGCTGCTCGACGGGAAGCAGAATAACTACCTGGCCGCGATCGCCGCGATCGGCGAGACGTTCGCGCTCACCTATACCGACGTCTCGACCGGCTACGCGGCGGCGACCGCGATCGCGGGCGAGAGCGCGTACGACGAGTTGCTCGCCGAGCTGGCGCGGATCGGCCCGGCCGAGATCGTTGCCGACGTGCCGGGCGAGCTGCGTGCGACGATCGCGACGGCGGTCGAAGCCTTTGGAGCGCGCGTGGCGACGCCCTCGATCGGGCTCGTCGAATCGCGCGAGCGACGGCTGCTCGAGGGCTTCTCGGTCGACGAGTCGCTCGCTATTCACCGAGCCCTCGACGTCTTGAGCGCGTTCGTGAAACGTACCGGCGTGACCAATGGCGAGCGCGGCTTGGGCGATCCCGTGCTCTATCAGGGGCGACAGTTTCTCGCGCTCGATCCGGCCACGCGCAAGCATCTCGAGCTCACGCGCGCCGAAGGCGCAAATCCGCGCGCCACGCTCCTCACGACGCTCGACGCCTGCGCGACCTCGATGGGCTCGCGCATGCTGGCGAGGTGGATACTGGCGCCGCTCGTCGAGGAAGAGACGATAACGCGCCGCCAAGACGTCGTTGCGACCTTTCTTAGCGAGCACGGCCGTCGCGAGACCGTGCGGGAGATACTCAAAGGTGCCTTCGACCTCGAGCGGATCGCACAGAAGGTTCGCTTTCGCCGGGCAACGCCGCGCGATCTCGCCTCGCTGCGCCGAACGCTCGAGATACTGCGGCCGCTGCGCCAAGTCGCCTCGCCGGCGCTCGCGCCGCTGGTCGAACGGATCGGCGATTTCGGTGAGATGCTCGGCGACCTGCAGCGGACGCTCGTCGACGATCCTCCCGCGCAGCTCGGCGAAGGCGGCGCGATCCGTCCGGAGGCGAACGCCGAGCTCGCCGAGTGCGTCGCATTGCGGGCCGACACGCGTTCGAGGCTCTCGCAACTCGAGCAGGACGAGCGCGAACGCACCGGCATCAAGACGCTCAAGATCAAATATGCCAGCGCCTTCGGCTATGCGATAGAGGTGAGCAAGAGCTACGCGGACGTCGTTCCGCCGGAGTACGTGCGCAAGCAGACGCTGACGACCGGCGAGCGCTATATCACTCCGGAGCTCAAAGAGCTCGAGCTGGCGATTTCCACGGCGCGGATCCGGCAAGAACGGCTCGAGCTGCAGCTCTTCGAGGCGCTCCTCGACCGGATCGCCGCCGCCGCGCCCGAGCTGCTCGAGGCGGCCGCGGCGATCGCGGAGATCGACGTCCTAACCGCCCTGGCGCACGTCGCCGCCGAGCGCGGATACGTCCGGCCGGGCTTCGTCGACGAGAGCGTGGTCGCGATCGAAGACGGCCGGCATCCGGTGATGGAGGCGGTGCTTCACGCCAACTTCGTTCCCAACGACTTGCACTTGAGCGTTTCGGAGCAGCGCTTCGTGCTGCTGACCGGGCCGAACATGGGCGGCAAGTCGACCTACCTGCGACAAGCCGGCCTGCTCGCGATCATGGCGCAGATTGGCTCGTTCGTTCCGGCGAGATCGATGACACTCGGCGTCATCGATCGCATCTTTACTCGAATTGGGGCGGGCGACGATCTCGCCTCCGGGCAGTCGACCTTCTATATGGAGATGGCGGAGGCGGCGAACATTCTGCGGCGCAGCACGCGGCGGTCGCTGCTCCTGATCGACGAAGTCGGCCGCGGAACCGGCACGCTCGACGGACTCTCGATCGCGCAGGCCATCTGCGAGTTTCTGCTTGGCCTCGAGGAACAGGCGCCGATGGTGCTCTTCGCAACGCACTTTCACGAGCTCTGCGCTTTGGCCGAGCACTGGAGTCTGGTCGCAAACCACCACATCACCGCGGTCGAGAATACCGCCCGCGGCGGGGCGCCGGTCTTCTCGCACCGCGTGCAGCCGGGCAGCTCCTCTCGCTCGTTCGGTATCGAGGTCGCGCGTATGGCCGGCTTACCCGAGGCGGTCGTCGAGCGCGCGCAAGAGATCGCGGACGCCCTCTCCGGGCACGCCGACATCGAGCTGCAGGTGCCGCTGCGCAAGAAGATGCCGAAGCCGCCGCCTCCCGACCGTCAGCTGACGTTTCTCTCCTAGCAGTCTGGGCCTACGCGTGCGGCAGGATCGCCTGAATCGTCGAAACGATCGTCAACGCCGCAACGATCCCCACCGTGGCCCACGCGATCGCATTGAAGAGCACCGAGTTGACGTACCTGCCCATCAGGCGCCGATTGTTGATCAGCAGCAGCATTAGCACGAGTACGATCGGCAAGAGCACGCCGTTCATCACTTGAGAGTAGAAGATGATGGCGAGCAGCGGAGCATTTGGGATGATCACCACGCCGGCACCGATGACGATCAGCGCCAGGTAGAAGATGTAGAAGACCTTGGCGTTGCCGAAGCGCTGGTCCACGCCGCGCTCGAAGCCGAAGGCTTCGCAGACGTAGTAGGCGGTCGAAAGCGGCAGGATCGACGCGGTGAAGACCGCGGCGTTGAGCAGGCCGATCGCGAAGAGGAGCGAGGCGAAGCGTCCGACCAGCGGCTCCAGCGCTACCGCGACGTCCCCCGCGCTGTTGACGACGATCGGGTGCGCGGCGTGGAGGTTGTGGACGTAGATGGTCGCCGCGCACGCGACGATGATGAAGTACGCGATGATGTCGGTCCAAATCGCCCCGGCCACGACGTCGAGGCGCGAGAACTTGTAATCTTGCTCGCGCACGCCTTTGTCCACGACCGCCGCCTGTATGTAGAACTGCATCCACGGCGAGATCGTCGTGCCGATCACCGCGATGATCATGACCAAATAGGCGTTGCTCGGCGTGATATGAGGAAGGAAGGTCTGGCGGAGCACGTCGTGCCAGTTCGGCCGGACGAGGATGGCGCTGACGACGTAAGCGATGTAGATCGAGCAGAACGCGAAGAAGATGCGTTCGAGGACCTTGTACGTTCCGCGCGTGACGATCGTAAAGACGAAGACGGCCGACCCGATCACCAGCGCGATTTTAAAGGCCTCCGGATTGAGCGCCGGCAGGTAGCCCGCGAAGATCGGGGCCGACGAGGCGACGCCGGCGAACTCCGACGCCGTGTTCCCGAGGTCGCCGAGCACGAAGAGCAGCAGCACCCAAAACGTCACGCGGATGTTGAAGTTCTCGCGAATCAGGTCGGCGAGGCCCTTGCCGGTGATTGCGCCCATACGGGCGCACATCTCTTGAATGACGATCAGCGCGATCGTCACCGGAATTAGTAACCAAAGCAAGGAGTAGCCGAACTGCGCGCCGGCCTGGGAGTAGGTCAGGATCCCGCCGACGTCGTTGTCGGCGTTGGCGGTGATGATCCCCGGCCCGACGATCGAGAAGAACATCACGATCGAGCGCCAGGTGCTCGGCCGCGCGGTCCGCGTCACTGGGCCGCTCACAATCCGATCCTCTGATCGACGATCAGCGCCGTCCCGCGCATCGTCGGCGGCGGACCTCCGGGCAGCGAAGGAAGCCCGACCAGCGCGTAGCGCCGCGCTTGCAAGAGCAACGCGGTCTTCGGGCCGGTCGCAACCTGCACGCCGCCGAAGGCGATGCCGTAGATCGCGTCGACCGGCGTCGTCGCCCAGGTTCCAACCATCTCGTAGCGGCCGTAGCCGCCGATCGCGAGCAGCGACGCGCTGAAATGATGGGTCCAGCTCGCGACGATCTGGGGCGCGCGCGTCGCGACGGTATCGATCGGCTGGCCCGGGTCGGCATCGCGATTGAGGTAATCTTCGACGCCGTCGAAGGTGAGATCGTCGCGCGAAAGGTGCCAGCAGGCGTAGAGGGCGAGCTGGCGATCGTGCCCGATCGTGCCGAAGCCGTTCTTCTGAAGGAGAAAGAATCCGTCGACGAAGCCGACCTGGGACGCATTTGCCTCCGTCTCCGGCACAAGCTGCGTCCAATCGCCGTAGCCCGCGCGGACGTCGAGATGCTTGTTGGCGTGGTCGTAGCGAACGTGGAAGCCCGCGCGGTTCGCGCCGGTGACGCTGTTGTCGACGAGCTGATAGTTCGACTTCAGCCACACGCCGGGCCACGACCAGGCAACGCTCCAGACGTTCTCCGGAATGCCGTACGGCAAAATCGTCGTCGCGTATGTCGGGTCGAAGCGATGGTATTCGAGCGTAGCAAGGTCGTCGCCGAAATGGCGCGCCAAGCTGAAGTGTTCGTAGTTGCCGAAGTGTGAGGTGCCTGGGAAACTCACCAGGCCGGCGTCGTACCAAGCCCGGCCGAGTTCGGCGAGCGCGTCCCATCCCGGCAATGGATGGACTAGCGCGCGCGCGCCCGCGATCGTCTGCTCCTGGTTGGCAAGCATGCTGGTGAAGAGCCGCCCTTGCGCGCTGCTGATGACCTGGCGCTGCGTTCCGAAGTACGTCGTCGTTGCGATCGGGTCGCCGGTCGTCCAGACGTGCGCGACCTGGATCGAGAAGCGCCCGTAGGCGCCGCGATCGACGACCAGCGAGCCCATCGTTAGGCGGGCATTCGTGTTCGGCAGCGCCGGCAGCAGCGCGTCGGTGAACTCGAACGTAGCGCTCCCGCTATGCCAGAAGCCGTCGGCGCCGAGCAGCGGTAACGACGACGAGCCCGCGCCCCACGCGTCGATCGAGGGAATCCCGGCTCCGATGCTCTCGGCCGGCTGCAGGCCGGCCGACGGAACGACGCTCGTGAGCGGCGGCGGCGCGAAGACGAACCGATCGGTCTGCGCGAGATCGAAGTACCCGCCGCGCACCTTCCAGCTGCCGTCTGCGCCGGCGACCGACGCCTCGAGCAGGCTTGCGTTGACGAGGCTCGCGTCGTCTTGGCCGGCGTGCGTCGGGAATGCGATCCTAAACGGAACGACCCGCGAGAAGGCGTGCGCGTCGAGATTGGGAATCGGCGGCTCGCCCCAGTAGAGCGCGTTGGTCGTGCTCCCCGTGAGGCCGCCCAGCCCAAGGGTCGCTTCGGCGACGAGGTCGCCGAAGCGGTAGGTGCCGGACAGCTCGTATTGCGCGATGCCGGCAACGCCCGGCGTGACCGGCGCGCCCGTGAACCAATCGTACGGAGACATCGGCGAGATCGGCGAGCCGTGCGCGAAGAGCGCGCTCTCCGGCGGCGTCGTTCCCGGGCCGTTCGTCGCTTGATCGATGAAGACGTTCGATCCGCTCACCGCGAGCGAAAAGCGCGGCGTCGCCGTCGGCGAAGGCGAGGGCGCGGGCACGGAAGGAGCGACGGCTTGCAGCGTTGCCAGCACGACGACGCAAACGTCCAAGGTCCACCTCCTCTCTTCATCGCCAAAGAATGAGAAACCGTCGCTGCTCCCTCGCGTGCGACGGTCTGAGTGGCCCAGGCGGATGCGTATCCTCTAGACTTCCCCTAACGTCGAAGCTTTAGCACTGCACGCCGTAGAGCCTCGACGGGCTCAGCCGCATTAGATTCCGCCTTGATTCGGCGGGATCTGGTTACCCGTTGGGGTCTCTCGACCTTTCCGGGCAGCGGCATCTCTACGTGCAGACGCCTCACCTAACGAGGAATCCTCAACCAGGATACACTCTTGGATGCTTTTGTCAACCGAGCGAGGTAGTACGCTGCGTGGCAAAGATACGCGAGCTGGATGCGGTGACGATCGGTCAGATTGCAGCCGGGGAGATCATCGAGCGGCCGGCTTCGGTCGTCAAGGAGCTCGTTGAGAACGCGGTCGACGCGAAGGCGAGTCGCATCTCGGTCAACGTCGAGCTGGGCGGCCTCCAGTTGATCGAGGTGATCGACGACGGCGCCGGTATCGCGCCGCAGGATTTGCCGCTTGCGGTGCTTCGTCATACGACCAGCAAACTCAACACCGCCGCCGAGCTGGAGTCAATCGCGACGCTCGGCTTTCGGGGCGAAGGCCTCGCCTCGATTGCCGCGATCTCGCGGATTGAGATCGCCTCGCGCCAGGCGGGCGACGCGGTCGGGGCGCGCGTGAGCGCGCACGCGGAAGAGATCGCGCCGGTCGAGCCCGCGCCCTCGCCGGTCGGTACGCGCGTGCGGGTCGAAGCGCTCTTTGAGAACGTGCCGGTGCGCCGCGAGCACCTGCGCACGGTCAGCGCCGAGTTCAACCGCATCTCGACGTGGCTTTCGAGCTTCGCGCTCGCCTACCCCGAGATCGCATTCACGCTGCGTCACGACGGCCGCGACGTCTGGGTCATGCCGGCCAGCGCGCACGAGCTCGAACGGCTTGCGATGGTCTTTGGCCGACAAGCCGCCGAGCCGCTGCTGCCCCTTCGCGGCGAGGCGGCGCGCGTGCTCGACGGCCGCTTGCGCGGGTACGTCAGTGCGCCCGGTCACGACCGTCCCGACCGCCGAATGCAGTTGCTTTTCGTCAACGGAAGGTTGCTGCGCAGCCTGCTGCTTGCCGGCGCGTGGACGAGCGGCTACTCGACCTTTGCGATGGTCGGGCGCCATCCGTACGGCGCGCTCTTTCTCGATCTGCCCCCGGATCAGGTGGATCCGAACGTCCATCCGACCAAGAGCGACGTGCGCCTGCGTCACGCGACACAGGTCTTCGACGCAGTACGCCGCACGATCGCGGAGACGCTCAACGAGCACGCTCGGGGGCGCTTGCGCGAGCATACCGGCGCGGCCGCGCTCTCGCCGGCGCCGCCGGTGGAGTCCGCGTATCGCTCGGAGTCCCTCTTCGGCAGCGATGGTGACGGCGACGTGGAGCGCGAGCGACCGGAGGGGACGCGCGTCCTCGAGCAGCTCAACCGAACCTTCATTCTGGCCAGCGACGGCGATGCACTGCTCCTGGTCGATCAGCATGCCGCGCACGAGCGCATCGCATACGAGGCGATCGTTGCCGCGGCGCGGGAGCGCCGCCCGAGCGAGCCCCTTTTGGTACCGCACGTCGTCGAGTTAGATCAGGCGCGCAGCGCTGCCCTCGACCGCGTGCTCGAAGCACTTGGTGAAGGCGGGCTCGAGATCGAGCCGTTCGGCGAGCGCACCTATCGCATCGTCGCAACGCCGGCCGGGTACGGCGCCAGATCTTTCGACCTCGCCGGATTTCTCGACGATCTGACCGACGAGCCGAAACAGCGCGACGTACGCGAGCGGGTCTGGGCGTCGCTCGCGTGCCATTCGGTCACGGTAGCCGGCGAGCGGCTCGAAAACGACGAGATGGCGTCGCTCGTCGAACGCCTGCAAGGCTGCACCAATCCGATGCACTGTCCGCATGGCCGCCCAACGATGGTGCGTCTGGGCCCCGACGAAATCGCGCGCATGTTCAAGCGTGTCTGAGACGCAGGGCGTGCTGATCCTCGCGGGATCGACGGCCAGCGGAAAGACCGAGCTCGCGATCGAGCTGGCGCGCGAGTTCGACGCCGAAATCGTCGGCGCCGACTCCCGGCAGGTCTATCGCGACATGCCGGTCGGCACGGCGGCACCCTCGCCCGAGCAGCTCGCAGCGGTGCCGCACCACTTGATCGGCTTTCTCGATCCGCGCGAACGCTACTCGGCGGCGCGCTTCGCGAGCGATGCGCTCGAGGCAATCGCCGCGATCGAGCGCCGCGGAAAGCGTGCGATCGTCGTCGGATGCACGGGCTTCTACATTCGAGCGCTCACTGGCGGCGTCGCGCTCTCGCCGCAGTACGACGAGGCGCTGCGCCGCCGGCTTGCGCGCGAAGCGCGGCTCCATCCGCCGGAGTTCCTTCATGCGTGGCTCCAACAACGCGACCCGGCTCGCGCGGCGAAACTTCATGCCGGCGATACCTACCGCGTCGTGCGCGCGCTCGAGATCGCGCTCGCCGCACCGACGGGCGGGGACGAGATCCTGGCGCGCACGCTCGGCGACGTTGGCCTCTCGCCGCTGACGATCTTTCTCGATCTCCCGTGGAACACGATCGATCGTCGCATCGCCGAGCGCACCGAGCAGATGTTGGAGGCCGGTTTCGTCGCCGAAGCCGAACGCGCAGGCGATGCGGCGGCCGCAAACGCGCTCGGGTATCCGCAGGCGGTCGCCTATTTGCGCGGCTGGAACACGCAGGCGGAGCTGCGCGCGTCGCTCGAACGCTCGACGCGGCGCTACGCGCGCCGCCAGCGCGCGTGGTTTCGCGGCGAACCTTCGACGCTCTGGCTTGCACCCGACCGCGTCGCTGCCGCGGTACGGGAAAAGCTCGGCTGGCCTTCGAAGGCGCGCTGACATATGCGCGTGCCGATCACCAAGATGCACGGCGGGTACAACGATTTCGTGATTCTCGATCGACGGACGGCGCCCGTGCGAGACCTGGTCTCGTTCGCGCGCTGGGCGTGCGATCGTCACGCCGGCATCGGCGCCGACGGTTTGATTGCGATCGAATCCGCCGCTCCCGGCGCCGACGCGCGCATGCGCGCGGTCAACGCCGACGGGAGCGAAGCCGAGATGTGCGGTAACGGGATCCGTTGCGCGGCGCGCTGGCTCGACGAAGCGGGTGAAGGGGATCGACTGGTCTTCCAGACCGTCGCGGGCAAGATCCGGACCGAGATCGTCGCGCGCGGCGCCGAATACCGCGTGCGCGTGACGATGCCGTGCCCAAAGATCGCCGAACTCGCGCTCGCCGAAATCGGCGATGCGTTTCTCGTCGATCTCGGGAATCCGCACGTCGTGATTCTACGGCCGGGCGTCGACGAGTTCGACCTGGAGCGTGCGGCGCGCCGGCTGCAGAGCGATCGGGCTTTTCCGGGTGGAACCAACGTCCACGTCGTGGCGCGCCGCGACGCGCGCGGCCTGCGCGTGCGCCATTGGGAGCGGGGCGTCGGTTTGACGATGGCGTGTGGAACGGGTGCGGTCGCCGCGGCCGCCGTCGCGATCGAGCAGAAGATCGTCGAGACGCCGGTCGAAGTCGTTGTGCCCGGGGCAACGCTGACGGTCGAGTGGAACGGCCGCGACGCGGTCCAGCTGATCGGTCCGGCCGTTCGCGTCTTCGACACCGAGGTAGGCGATGGCGCGGCATCAGCCCAGCAGTAGGTCGCGTGCCGTCGCACTGGCTGCGTGCGATGCCGGCGGCTCGATCTACTACGATGCCGGCTTAACGCCGCTCGCCGACGGCGGGATCGTACGCGAAGCGCGCCCCGACGAGCTGATTGCGGCCCCCGACGGAACGGCGCAGATGATGCTGCCCGGCCGCCGGCCGCTTACGACGATCGGGCCCATCGCCGAGCGCCTTGCGCTCGCCGTTGCGCTGCCGGCAGGATACACCCGCCTGCTGCTGCCGTCGTACGCAACCGCAAGCGACGCCCCGGCGCTCCCGCTCTTCGGCTATACGTTTGCGTGCGCGGTCGGCGAGCGGCTGCACGTGGCCGCAATGAAGACCGACGAGAGCGAAGATT
The DNA here is from genome assembly GCA_049792675.1 of Vulcanimicrobiaceae bacterium. Lineage (GTDB taxonomy): Bacteria > Vulcanimicrobiota > Vulcanimicrobiia > Vulcanimicrobiales > Vulcanimicrobiaceae > Cybelea. The sequence goes on from JBARBD010000101.1 coordinate 12,373, forward strand.
GGGAGCCCCGGCGCTTCGCCGAAGGCGAACTCGAATCGCTCCTCGCGCGGCGCCTCGCGCTGGATCCGCAGAACCGGGTGCTCGCGCAGGTAGCACTCTGCTCTCGCGAGTACGGCTGCTTCACCGCGCAAAACGTCTTTCTCGAGCGCGGCGAGGCCGCATTGCCGGTCTCGCCGAGATGCAACGCCCGTTGCATCGGGTGCATCTCCGAGCAGGAACCCGAGACCGGCGTCCCGTCGCCTCAAGCGCGCGTTGCGGCCGAGGCGAGCGCCGAAGCGCTCGCGCGCGTGGCGATCCACCATCTGGAACGGGTCGAAGACGGTATCGTCTCGTTCGGGCAGGGCTGCGAAGGCGAGCCGCTGCTGCGCTCGACGGCGATCGCGCGCGCGATCGAGCTGATTCGCGCGCGCTGCGAGAACGGCACGATCAATCTGAACACCAACGCAAGCCTTCCGCAGGCGCTGGAGCGCTGCATCGATGCCGGGCTGCAGGCCGTGCGCGTCAGCCTCAACTCGTTCCGCCCGCGCGTCTACGCCGCCTACTACCGTCCGCTCGGCTATGGGCTCGACGACGTCTTCGCATCTATCCGCTTGGCGATCGCGCGCGGCTTGCGCGTGAGCCTGAACTTGCTCACCCATCCCGGCGTCAGCGATGACGAAGAAGAGGTCGTCGCGATGGAGGCCTTCTTGCGCGCTGCGCCGGTTTCGATGGTGCAGACGCGCACGCTGAATATCGACCCGGCCCTCTACTTCGAAGCCGTCGGGCGCCCGCGCGCGCCGCTGGGCATGCGCGCCGCGATCGAAGCGATGCGCCGCCTAAGCACCGTCGGCAACTTCACGCACGTGCACTAACGGCGATGAGGCTTTGGCAGATTGCGGCCCTGTTGGCGGCCGGCTTGGTCTTCGGCGAGCTGGCGCCGCGGCTCCTGACCGAATCGTTCCGGGCGCTGACGCTCTACGTTTTTCTCCCGGCGCTGATCTTCGAGGCGGCGTGGAATCTCGACTTCGAGTTGATGCGCCGCGCGTGGCGGCCAATCGTGCTGCTCGCAATCCCGGGCGTCGCGCTGACCGCTGCGCTGATCGCGCTCGCCCTCCATCGTCTCGGCGGCGCCGATGCAGCGACGGCCCTGCTAATCGGCGTCGTGCTAAGCGCGACCGATCCGGTTGCGGTGGTCGCGATATTCCGACGGCTGCGCGTCCCCAAGATGCTCCAGACGATCGTCGAGAGCGAATCGTTGCTCAACGACGCGGTCGCGGTGGTGCTCTATCGCGCCGTCCTCGCCGCGGTCTTGGCCGGCGCGTCGGGCGCGGAGGTCGGCCGCATCTCGATGCTCGCGGTCGTGGGTTCGATCGGAGGAATCGCGATCGGTGCCGTGATCGGCGCGCTCGCCGCGTTCGCGCTGAGCAGACAACTGGGCGCGGCGGTCCAAACCGCGGCAACCTTCGTCGCCGCGTACGGCGGTTACATTTTGGCCGAACGACTCCACGCTTCCGGCATTTTTGCAGTGGTCGCGTGCGCGATCGCAATGCGTGAACTCGAGCGCCGCCGTCTCTCGCTCGAGGTCGCGAAGAGCGTGGAGCGCGTTTGGCACGCCGCCGGCATCACGGCGAACGTCGCGCTCTTTTTTCTCATCGGCGCCGCGGTCGAGATCGCCGAGCTGAGCGCGCACCTGCGCCTGGTCGCGGTCACGCTGGTCGCCGTTTTTATCGCCCGCATCGTCGTTGCGTACGGATTGCTCGCCCTGGTGCCGCGAATGCTGCGGTCGTGGAAGAGCGTCGTGCGCCTCGCAGGCGTCCGGGGCGCGCTCTCGCTCGCGCTGGCGCTCGCCGTGCCGACAGCCTTTCCGGGGCGCGACCGCGTCGTCGACGCCGCCTTCGCGGTGGTCGTCTTCACGATCTTGGCGAGCGCGCTGACCATCGAACGCCGCGTCTCCCGACTCGACCTGACCCGCTAACGCAGCGCGTAGAGGAGACCTCAAATGCCGAGCGGGTAGGCCTCTTCGCCGTGAAGCTCGACGTCGAGTCCGCGCTCTTCGGCACCTTCGTCGACCTTGACGGGAGTAACGAGATTAATCAGCCACAGCATCGCGTAGGTGAAGCTGAAGGCCCACGCGCTGCAAACCGTGGCCGCGACGACCTGCTTGCCGAAGAAGGCCGGGTTTCCACGCAGTAACCCGTCGGCGCCGTTGGGATTCCACAACGTCGATGCGAAGACGCCGAGCAGCGTGATTCCGAGGAAGCCGCCGACACCGTGAACGCCCCAGACGTCCAGCGCATCGTCCCAGCCCTGCTGGTTCTTGAGGGCGACGGCGAAGTGGCAGACGACGCCGGCCGCGATACCGATGATGACGGCCGTCGTTGGAGAGACGTAGCCGGCCGCCGGCGTAATCGTCGCAAGACCGGCGACGGCGCCCGTCAGCAAGCCGATGAACTTCGGCTGACGTCCGCGAGCCCATTCCACCATGAGCCACGCGACGGCCGCGAACGACGCGGCGATGTCGGTGTTCAGAAAGGCCGACGCGGTGACGGCGTCGACGCGCAGTTCGGACCCGGCGTTGAAGCCATACCAGCCGAACCAGAGCAACCCCGTGCCCAACGCGATCAGCGGGACGTTGTGCGGGCGATTGTCGACGATGCGGCGCCGTCCGACGTAGAGCACCGATGCCAATGCCGCAAAACCGGCCGAGGCGTGGACCACGATTCCGCCCGCGAAGTCGAGGCAGCCCCACTTCGCCAAGATTCCGTCCGGGCTCCAGAGCATGTGCACGAACGGGAAGTAGACGAAGATCAGCCATCCGGTCAGGAACCAAAAATAGGCCTTAAAAGTCACGCGGTTTGCGAACGCGCCCGTGATCAGCGCCGGGGTGATGATCGCGAACATCATCTGATAGGCGATATGAACGACGAGCGGGATACCGGCGTCGTTACCGGTGAACATCGTATGCAGCGTGACGCCTCGCAGCATCGCGTACGTCAACGGGTTTCCGATGATGCCGTGCCAGGTTGGCCCGAAACTCTCCGAATACCCGAAAGCAAACCATAAGACGGTCGTCCAGCCCAAAGACATGAAGCTCTGCATCATGATCGTCAGGACGTTCTTGCGCTGAACGAGGCCCCCATAAAAAAAGGCGAGCCCCGGCGTCATCAGCATGACGAGGCTCGCGCAGAGGAGCATAAAACCGGTGTTCCCGATATTGACCTGCGGGACTGCGGCGTTCATTCACATTCCTCCAGTCTAGGGAAGCTCAGTGCTTCCCTAGTTCATGAAGGACAGGCCCGCTCCTACATAATGCGACGTTTGGCCGTTGATTGTGGTGGGCGAAAAGCCGTATTCCACGTCGAACTGTACGTGGGCGCCGAAGTCTCTTTGGTAGACGAAATCGACGAGACTCTTACCGCCCAAATTGGGGCCGGCCGACGAAAAATAGGCGTACTCCGCGGATAGCTGCGACGGGCCGCCGGGCAGCGCGGCGGTGAGCTCGAGGCTTGGCAGAAAGCAAAAGTACGATTGCGCGACGCCGCCGGAATTGAACGCGCTGAACGCATTAAAGCTCAGCGTCCCGGCAAGGGCGAACTCGGAGTTGATCGTGTACGCGCCGTTGAAGTTGCCGGTAAACTGCGCGTTTCCGGCGGAAAAGGCTCGACTGCCCGTCGGGAACGTGACGACGCCGTTGACGCCCCAGTCGGCGTTCGAGCTGTAGCCGAGCTCGTACTTCGCGCCGAGATTGACGTCGCTCGAGCCGCTGATCCGGGGCGTTCCGACCGAGGTCGTTTCATAACTCGGGGGCCCCAACTCGATGTCGAAGTGCGGATCGGCCGTTCCGATGCGGATGAGCGATTGCGGATAGTTCACGCCGCTGCCGCCTCCCACGCCGGACGTGGTCGTGTTGCTATAGCCGTTCTCGAAGGTAAAGTGCCCGGTGCGCACCGTGCAGACCCCGGTCGTGACCGTCGGGCGGTTTACGATCGAGAGAATCGATCCGCACGGATCGCTCGGGGCGGTCGGAGCCGGTGAAGCGGTGGGAGATGGCGAGGTCGACGTCGCCGGCGACGCCTGACCGAAGGTCGCCGCGCTCGTGAGGCCAACGCCCAAGGCGAACGTTGCCAGGGCGACCAGTCGCGTCGAAAGCATAACGCCAGCAAGTATACAGGGGGCGGCGCGAGTCGGCAAACCGCCGGAAGGACCGTCCATCTGGATCGTCCCATCGGATCATCCGTTCGACGGCTGGGCGAACGCCTCGCGCTCGGCTATGCTCGACGCATGTGGCTCGAGATCGGAATCGTCGTCCTCTCGATCGTCTGCTTTGCCGTGCTCGACCTCTACGTGGTCGGATGCGAAAAGGTTTAACCCGTGGATTTTGACGACATTTTAGGCCTCGTTCTCACGCTGTCTGGGCTGGCCTACCTCGTCTTCGCGATGCTGCGCCCCGAGAAGTTCTAAAGAGCCGTGACGACCATAGGCTGGCTGCAGGCGGCGATCTTCTTTCTGATCGTGCTCGCACTCACCAAGCCGCTCGGCTCGTACATGGCTCGCGTCTTCGCGGGCGAGCGCACGTGGTTGACGCCCGTGCTCCGGCCGCTCGAGCAGTTGACGTACCGCCTGTGCGGCGTGCGCGAAGAAGAAGAAATGACCTGGTACGCCTATGCGCTCTCGATGCTGGCCTTTTCGCTGGTCGGGCTGGCCTATCTCTACCTGCTGCTGCGCACCCAGAAGTGGTTGCCGTTCAACCCTCAGCACTTCGACAATATGTCGCCGGACCTGGCTTGGAATACCGCCGTCAGTTTCACGACCAATACCAACTGGCAGTTCTACTCCGGTGAGTCGGCGATGAGTTACCTCTCGCAGATGGCGGGACTGGCCTGGCATAACTTCGTCTCGGCCGCGGTCGGCATCGCGCTCGCCATCGCCGTCGTACGCGGCTTGGTCCGCACCAGCGTCAAGACGTTGGGGAACTTCTGGGTCGATCTCACGCGCTGCTCCCTTTACGTGCTCCTGCCGATCTCGATCGTGGTCGGTCTCTTTTTCGTCTCGCAGGGCATTCCGCAGAACTTCCACGCATACCAAGGCGTCAAGTCGCTCGAGGGCTTCGCCCAGTCCATCACCGGCGGTCCGATGGCCTCGCAAGAGGTAATCAAAGAGCTGGGTACCAACGGCGGGGGCTTCGTCAACGCGAACTCGGCCTCGCCGAACGAGAACCCGACGCCGCTGACGAACTTCGTCGAGCTGCTGCTGATCTTCGCGCTCGGCGCCGGTCTGACGTACACCTACGGCAAGATGGCGAAAGATACGCGTCAGGGCTGGGCGATCTTTACCGCGATGGCGATTCTCTTCGTGGGCGGCTTCGCGGTCGCATATTGGGCTGAAGCGGCCGGCAATCCAATCGTCCACCACCTCGGCGTCGCGGGCGGCAACATGGAAGGGAAGGAGTGCCGGTTCGGCGTGCCGGCGTCGGCGCTCTTCGCAACCGTCACGACCGACACGTCCTGCGGTGCAGTCAATTCGATGCACGACTCGTTCATGCCGCTCGGGGGTCTCGTTCCGCTGGTCGACATGCAGCTGGGCGAGGTGGTCTTCGGCGGCGTCGGGAGCGGGCTCTACGGCATGATCGTCTTCGTCGTCCTGACGGTCTTTATCGCCGGGCTGATGGTCGGCCGCACGCCCGAGTATCTCGGCAAGAAGATCGAACGCCGCGAGGTGCAGTTCGCGATCCTGGCCGCGCTCGTCACGCCGATGCTCTGCCTCGTGCCGGCGGCGATCGCCGCGGTGCTGCCCGTCGGCAAGGCGACGCTCAACAACGCCGGGCCGCATGGCTTCTCCGAGATCCTCTACGCGTTCACCTCGACCAACGCCAACAACGGCTCCGCCTTTGCGGGGCTCGGGCCGAACCTCTTCTACAATATTCTCACCGGGGTAAACATGCTCTTCGGACGCTTCGCCGTCGCGATTCCGGCGCTGGCCCTTGCCGGAGCGCTGGCCGGCAAGCAGTCGATTCCGGAGAGTTCCGGCACCTTTACGACGCATTCGGCGATCTTCGTCGCGCTGCTGATCGGCGTGATCGTGATCGTCGGGGCGCTCACCTTCTTGCCGGCGGATTCGCTCGGACCGATCGTCGAGCATCTGCTCGTCCAGCGGGGGAGGACGTTCTAGGCGATGTTGAGCCTACGGCGTTTGGAACGGCGTCCGAAAGCGCGCCCGCTCTTCGATCGAGCGATTCTGGCGCGCGCGCTCGGCGATTCGTTCAAGAAGCTCGATCCGCGCTGGCAAGCGCGCAATCCGGTCATGTTCGTCGTCGAAGTCGGCGCGGCGGCGACTTCGGTCTTCTTGGTGCGCGACCTCGTGACGCACTCGAGCATGGCGGGCTTCGACTTCGCGATCGCGGCCTGGCTCTGGTTCACGGTCCTCTTCGCGAACTTCGCCGAGGCCGTCGCCGAAGGGCGCGGCAAGGCGCAAGCCGACACGCTGCGGCGGACCAAGTCCGATACGTACGCGCGGCTCCTGCGCGACGACGGCATCGAGGAGCGGGTCGCGGGCACCAGCCTCCGCAAAGGCGATCGGTTCGTCGTCGAGGCCGGTGAGATCGTCGCGGCCGACGGCGACGTCTTGGAAGGCGCTGCGACCGTGGACGAATCGGCCATCACCGGCGAGTCGGCGCCAGTCATTCGCGAATCGGGCGGCGACCGTAGCGCCGTAACCGGCGGCACGCGCGTGCTCTCCGACCGCATCGTTGTGCGAGTTACGGCCAATCCCGGCGAAAGCTTCCTCGATCGCATGATTCGGTTGGTCGAAGGCGCGGCGCGGCAGAAGACCCCCAACGAGATCGCGCTTTCGATCCTGCTCGCCGGCCTCACGATCATCTTTCTCATCGCGGTCGCGACCCTGGCGCCGTTTTCGATCTATGCCGGCGCCCATCAGAGCGTGACCGTGCTCATAGCGCTGCTCGTCTGCCTGATTCCGACGACGATAGGCGGCCTGCTCTCGGCGATCGGGATCGCCGGCATGGACCGCGTCATGCAGCGTAACGTGCTCGCGATGAGCGGGCGCGCGGTCGAGGCGGCCGGCGACGTCGACACGCTGCTGCTCGACAAGACCGGCACGATTACGCTCGGCAATCGCCAGGCCGTCAAGATCATCACGCCGGACGGCGTTTCGGCCGAAGAGGCGGCGCGCGTTGCCTATCTCTCGTCGCTCGCCGACGAGACCCCGGAGGGGCGCTCGATCGTCGCACTCGCGCAGCAGCGCGGCGCGCCGGCCGGCGAAGCGCCGCCCGGATCGACGGCGATCCCGTTCAGCGCGTATACGCGGATGAGCGGTCTCGATCTCGCCGACGGCACGAAAATTCGCAAGGGCGCGCCGGATTCGGTGCTGGCATGGGTTCGCGAACGCGGCGGCACCCCGTCAACCGAACTCTCGCCCGAGATCGAGCGGATCGCGCGCAACGGAGGCACGCCGCTGCTGCTGGCCAGCGATACGTTCGTCATCGGCGTCATCTACCTCAAGGATATCCTCAAACCGAATATGACCGAACGCTTCTCGCGCCTGCGCGCGATGGGCATTCGGACGGTGATGATCACCGGCGACAATCCGCTTACCGCCGCAACGATTGCAAAAGAGGCCGGCGTGGACGATTTTCTCGCCGAGGCGACGCCCGAGACGAAGATGGAGCTGATCAAGCGCGAGCAGCACTCCGGCCGCCTCGTCGCGATGACCGGCGATGGCACCAACGACGCGCCGGCGCTCGCGCAAGCCGACGTCGGCGTCGCGATGAACTCCGGAACGCAAGCGGCCAAAGAGGCCGGCAACATGGTCGACCTCGACTCGGATCCGACCAAGCTCATCGAGATCGTCGAGATCGGCAAGCAGCTGCTGATGACGCGCGGGGCGCTGACGACCTTCTCGATCGCCAACGACGTCGCCAAGTACTTCGCGATTCTGCCTGCGATGTTCGCGATCGCCTACCCGGCGATGGCCGCGCTCAACGTGATGCGCCTCTCGACGCCGCACAGCGCGATCCTTTCGGCCGTGATCTTCAACGCATTGATCATCATCGCGCTGATTCCGCTGGCTCTGCGCGGCATACGCTACGAGCCAAAGGGTGCCAACCGCGTGCTCTTCGAGAACGTTATGATCTACGGTCTCGGCGGCATCGTCGTACCCTTCGCCGGAATCAAACTGATCGACATGATCCTGACGGCCTTCCATCTGACGTAGGAAGCTGGAACGATGATAGGCCACTTCGCAACCTCGCTGCGCATCACGGTCTTCTCGGTGATCCTCTTCGGATTGCTCTATCCGCTGGCGATGACCGGGCTCGCGCAGGCGCTCTTTCCCAAGGCCGCCAACGGCTCGCTGGTTTCGCGCGACGGCAAGGTCGTCGGCTCCGCGCTCATCGGTCAGCTCTGGACCAAACCGCAGTACTTTCACGGCCGCCCGTCGGCAGCCGGCAAGGGCTACGATCCGACCTCGACCGGCGCCACCAACTTCGGGCCGACGTCGAAGAAGTTGATCGACTCGACTAAAGCGACGATCGCGCAGCTCGAAAAGGAGAATCCCGGCGCGAACGGACCGCCGCCCGTCGACCTCGTTACTTCCAGCGCAAGTGGCATCGATCCGGACATCAGCCCCGAAGCTGCGTATTGGCAAGCGCCGCGCGTCGCCAAGGCCCGCGGGCTCACCCTCGCTGCCGTCAACGCGCTCATTACGCCGCACGTCAGCGGCCGCACCTTCGGCTTCCTCGGCGAACCCCGGGTGAACGTCTTGGAGCTCAATCTCGACCTCGACCGTCTATCCCGCTAAAGCCCGCAGTGCTCTGCGGCCACGCTCCTGCGCTCCGACGTCATTCCCCGATGCACAAACCTTGCGTGCGCGTGAATTTCCCCTTGAAGGAGAACTTCCCGCCGGTTCCTATCGACTTCGTCCGATAGAACCACGAAAAGAATGCGAGCTGCTGCGGGTGGTACGTGAAGCCATTGTAGCGGACTTCGAATTGCGTACCGGTAAGCGGATCGCCCGTTTCAAGATTGCCTTGACAACTACCCTTCGGGACTTGACCGACCCCGCCCCACGGTGGGACCGAGTTGGCCTTTGTATCCGAAAGCGGAAAGGGGTTGTCCAGAAGGTCGCCGAGCTCGTGAGTGAGAGTATCGATGTCGGCGCTGGTCGGCTGTTTGAATATCCCGCTATCGTTATACGTAGCGATCGTATAGACGCGCGTGCCGTCGGCGCCAAAGGCACTGTGGAAGCCGCCAATACAGCATCTCCCATTGTACGTTTCGAAGGTGTTGTATGTAAGAAAGAGTGCGATTTGGTTTGGCTTGACCCGTTTCTGTGCGAGGTTTACGATGATGCGGTTCATTGCGTCCACGTCTATGGCGCCGATCCGGTGGCCGCGGCCGGAGCAAACTCCGTCATGAGTCGAAGAACCGGCGGGTGCGTTGACGTCCACGATAATCGCTCCGACCGTTTTTAGCACCGTATGATAACGCGGCCCTTTGAGAACTTTCCAGAACTCGGCACGCTGAAAGCCGTCGGTGATTTGCACTTTGCCCACGTTGACGCCATTCGATGTCAGGGGTACTGGAGCAAAGTTCGGCCCCATCAGCGCCCGGTTCTTGACCGAGACCGTATCGCCGCAAGCAGGCTTCGACGGGTCGAGCACCGTTCCGTCGGCAAAGTGCACGCGCAACGCGATCGGTTTGTACAGAACGTTGGTGGTGGCGTTGCTCTTAACGGGATCGCTCCCAACGATTCTGTATGAATACACCACATTATCGAGCGGCGACTTGATTGTCCCGCTGTAGAATTGAATCGTAAGGGAAGCATCCCGCTGCGCATCGAGCGACGAAAAATCAACGTTACGCGACGGCAGCGTTAGAAACGTCGGCGCCGAGTTATCGAAGCCAGCATTGAGTGAACTGCGGACCTGTAGCTGATTATCGGCTTGAGGCTGCGTTGGAATCAGGGCGACGTGTCCCAGGCAGCCCACCAAGACGGCCGTCGAAAGGCAAATGCCTATAGCTCGCATCGAGATCTTCATGATTGGTCCTCCGAAGGAACGACGAGGAAACCGGTAAACCCCCGATTGCCCCCCTAAAGCAAAAAATACGCGGTTCGAGGTACGAGAAGCGCGCCCTCGGCTCCATCTTAGCACTTAAGCCGCCTCTCGGGGAGCCGCCTCGGCCCACGGCTCCGCAGCAAGCCTACTCTTCGAACGATGGAGTGCTGGCCGGCGCGGGGCGCATGAGCACGAGCAGTTCGCGGGCACCGGCCTCGAGCAGGCGTCGCGCGAACGACGGGCGGCCGAAGAAGCGAGGCGCGCGGTTCGTGCCGGCCAGCGCAATCGTCGTCTCGGGTCGCTCGCGTGCGATCTCGATCAGGCGGCGCGGCGCATTTTCGGCGATCTCTTCGATCCAATCGGCGTTCGTCTTGCGCGCCTCGGCGCGAAGCGATTCGATCGCGCCGGGGTCGGGATGCGAACGAGGTTCGACGACGTGGGCGACGGCGAACTCGATCGCCAGGCGCGCCGCGACGCGGCTGGCGCGCGGGATCATCGGCAGGTCGACGTGGCGCGAACCGACCGCGAGCAGAATGCGCTCGAACGGGGAGGTGATGCGCTCGCGATGGCGCGCCCGCAGCGCTTCGCGCAAGGCGAGTTCGCGCAGAGCGAAGAGGTTCTCGATGCGAAAGAAGTTCGCGAGGGCGGCCTCGCAGCGCTCGGGCGGATAGATCTTGCCCTCGCGCAGGCGTTGGCGCAGCGCCTCGGGCGTGACGTCGATGAGAATGACCTCGTCGGCGAGCGTGAGGATGCCGTCGGGAAGGATCTCGCGCACCGTCGTTCCGGTCAGGCGCAAGATCGTATCGCCCAGCCCTTCTAAGTGCTGGATGTTGAGGGTCGTAATCACGTCGATGCCGGCGCGCAGCACGGCCAGGACGTCGTAGAATCGTTTCGGCGCGACCGAGCCGGGCGCGTTGGTATGCGCGAGCTCGTCGATCAGCGCGACCTGCGGCTTACGCGCGATGAGCGCGTCGCGATCGAGCTCGCGGTAGGTAATGCCGTTCGCGCTGATGCTCTTGGTCGGCAGTACCTCGAGCCCGTCGAGCAGTGCCGCGGTCTCTTTGCGCCCGTGCGTCTCGACGAATCCGGCCACGACGTCGACGCCCTCGGCTTTGAGCTGGTGCGCCCGGTCGAGCATCGCGTAGGTCTTGCCGGCGCCGGCCGCCGCACCGAGATAGACGGTGAGCCGCCCGTAGCCGACGCGCAGACGGTCTCCCGCCGTCTGCGAATAGGGAGAGCGCGCCGGGTTCTCGCCGAGGTACGTTTGGCCGGCGCCGACGATGAAGAGATCGTAGGGAAGCACGGCGTTGGCCAGCTTCGCCGCCGTCTTTCCGCTGGGAAGCGCGACGAGCGAAGCCCGCAGCGCGTCGCCGGAAAGGCTCGCCGCATCGATCGCTTCGTGCAGGATCTCACCGCCGAGCTCGCGGCTGATGCGCTCGAGCGAGACGCGATCGACGCCGGGGGCTGGGACGACCTCGAGGCCTAGATCGAGCGCGTGCGCGATCGCCGCGGTGCGCTTGAGGTACGGCGCCGGATCGAGCCCCGGATAGACGAAGGCGGCCGCCATCGAGGTGCGGCCGGCTTTGACCACGGGCAGCGTGAGATTGTCTACCGTGCGCAAGAGGAGTTCGCGCAGCATGTAGAGCGTCTGCTCTTTGAAAATGCCGCTGAGCGCGCGCTCGATATCTTGCTCGTTGACGATTTTCCCGGCCCGTACCCGGCTCTGAAGGATCCGCGGCGAGACGTCGAGCGCGATCACTTCGTCGGCTGCCTGAAGGAACGAGAGCGGAATGATTTCGCGCACGGGATAGCCGATCAGCGCTTCGGCGGTCGGCGCGACGGTCTCGAGGTGCTGGATATTGAAGGCCCCGATCACCCCGATCCCCGCCTGTTTCAAAGAGAGCGCGTCTTGCCATCGCTTGGCGTTGGGCGCGCCGCCGAGATTGTCGTGCGCGAGCTCGTCGAGCACCACGAGGTCGGGTTTCTCGCGCAGCGCAGCCTCGAGGTCGAAGTCTTCGAAGTTGCGATCGCCGATCTTCACCTGGCGCGGCGGGATGCGTGGAAGCCCGATCAGCGCGCGCTCGAGATCGGGTCGCCCCTTGGTTTCGATCCAGCCGATCGCGATGCGCTTGCCGTCTTCTTGGAGCCGGCGAGCGTCGTTCAAAAGCCGGCGCGTCTTCCCCGAACCGGGAGCGCTCGCGACGTAGACCACGAGTCGCGCGCGACCGCCCAGTTCGCGCAGCAGCTCCTCCGCCTTCGCCGTTCGATCCACGGCTGCTGCCTTCGCGAACGTGCAAGGCGCCCCCGCCGACCGGCCCGAAAACGAAGTTGCTAGTGGCCCTCCTCTGTTACGCGTTGCTGGTTGCCGCTTGGATCGTCGATCTGGTGACGCCGCAGTTGTTCATCGCGGCGATTCTCCTCAACGGACCGATCGCGCTCAGCAGCCTCACGCTCCAAGGGCGGCTTACGAGGAATCTCGTGATCGCCGCGCTGATTGCAAACGTGGTCGCCGGCTACGTCAACGGCGTGCAGGCCGGCTACCATTGGGACGGCGTCGCGATCGGGGACCGGCTCCTCTTGGCGGCCTCGTTCGTGCTCGTCGGTTACCTGAGCATCAAGGCGCAAGAGTTCGCGCGCGAAACCGGTGTCTCGGCGGGGCGAATGCGGCAAGTCGAGATCGAGAAGGCCCTGCGTGAGGCCACCGGGCGCGTGCGCGAGACGTTGAACGTCGAGCTCGTGCAGCGCGCGATTACGCGCGAGTCGGTCGGACTGCTCGGCGCTTCGAAGGCGACGCTCGTCGCGCGCGATGCGCCGTTTGGAGCTCCGCTGGTCTTCTCGTATGCCAAGGGCGACGCCGACGTCTCGGTCCAACGTCGCCCGCTGTCGGCCGAGATCGCTTCGCTGGCGGTGCGCGCCGAGGAGCGGCCCGAGATCATTCGCCTGACCGGCGACGACGCGTTCGGCCGGCTCACGCTGGCTGCGCTCGGAGCGCACGAGGCGTTCGCGTCGCCGATCGCCACCGCTGGCGCGACCGAACATCTGCTGATCGCGACGGTCGATGCCTCGACCGCCTTCGTCGCCGACGCGCAGACGACGTTACGGGCCTTTGCCGAACAGGCCGCGATGGCGCTCGAACAGGCACGGCTCTTCGCGCAGCTCGGCGAGCGCAACGAAGAGATCGCACGTCAGAAAGACGTGCTAGCCGATCGCAGCGACGTCATCCGCGACATCGTTTACGCGCTAGCGCACGATCTGCGCACGCCGCTTGCCGCCGCTCACGTGACGATGCGCCAGGCGCTCGCGGGTGCGTACGGCGAGCTTCCGGAGCGCTACTTGGAGATCTTGCGCACCGCGCTGGCGACCAACGACGATCAGCGTCGCATCGTCGAGACGCTCCTCTTGGTCGCGCGCTACGAGGCCGGCGAGGCCTCCACCGTTCGACAGCAAATCCCGGCCGGCGAGCTGGTGGGGCGCGTCACCGACGAACTGCGTCCGGTCGCGGAGGTCAAGGGCGTCGAGCTTCGCTCCGAGCTTGCCGAGGATCCGCTAACGACGATCGGCGACCCGCACGAGATCCGCCGGGCGATCGCGAATCTGCTCGCCAATGCCATCGACGCGACGCCACGGGGTGGACATATCGTGGTACGCGGTTATCGCAGCGGAGAGGCCGTTGCGATCGCCGTCGACGACGACGGCTACGGCGTGCCCGAAGCGCGTCGTGCCGGCCTCTTCCAACGCTTCGGCGGCGGCCATCCCGGGGCCGGTACCGGGCTGGGTCTCTACATCGTTCGCAGGATCGCGGAGAAGAGCGGCGGCAGCGTCGCCTACGCCCCGCGAGACCCGCGCGGCAGCACGTTTACGATGACGTTGCCGTGGGTGACGGAATGACCGAGGCACCGGCGCGCGCGCGCGTCGCGATCGTCGAAGACCATGCCCTAACGCGTGCCGGCTTGCGAACCGCGCTCGCGGGCAGCTTCGACGTGGTCGCCGAGGCCGCCGACGGTGCGAGCGGATGGGAGGCGATCGAACGCGAGCACCCGGACGTCGCGGTCATCGACATCGGCCTGCCGGCGATCGACGGCATCACGCTCACGCGCCGCGTGCGCGCCGAGCTGCCCGCGACCCATGTCGTTATCGTGACGATGATCGACCTCGAAGATGAGGTGCTTGCAGCGCTGGCCGCGGGCGCCGACGCCTACTGTCTGAAGAGCTCCGAGCCCGAGCGCATCGTCGAAGCGGTGCGAATCGCAAGCGAAGGAGGCGCATACTTCGATCCGCAGATCGCGCACGTCGTGCTGGCGCGCTTCTCCGGCGGCACCACGGGGGACCCGCGCTCGTCGCCGCTCACGCCGCGCGAAACCGAGATCGTGCGCCTGATCTCCGAGGGGACGGCCAACGCCGAAATTGCCGAGCGGCTGCACATCGGGTTGGGTACCGTCAAAGGCCATATCCGCGATATCTTACAGAAGCTCTCGGCCGCCGACCGAACCCAAGCCGCGGTCGTTGCGCTCAAGAAGGGCTATATCTAGGCAGACCGCCTGCGAGGCTTACGCGCCGATCAGCGCGCGCACGCGTTCGGCCGCACCGTTCTTGACGATCACGATCATTGCGTCGCCCGCGCGCAGGGTCGTGTCGCCGGTCGGGATCTCGAGATCGCGATCGGGCCGATCGACCGCGACCACCACCGAGTTGTGCGGGAAGTCGATCTCCGAAAGGCGCTTTCCATTCACCGGCGACCGTTCCGGAATCGCGACCTTGACCAGCTGCATGTCGCCCTTGCCGAAGAGGTGCATCGTCTCGAGCATCGAGCGATACTTCGAAGCGTTGACGTGCTCGTTGAGGACGTCGAGAATCAACTCGGTCGACGAAATTACGATCACCGGGTCGTCCTGGTCGAGCGAGTTGAAGATCAGCTTGTTGGCGGGATTATTGACCCGGGCGATGCAGCGAGCTTTCGACTTGCGCTTCGAGAGAAGGACGACGACGAGATTGTCTTCGTCGTCGCCGGTATCCGCGACGACGACGTCGGCGCGCGCGAGGCCGGCGGCCTCGAGCACGACCGGGTCGCACCCGTCGCCCGTAACCGTTACCTGCCGGTCGACCAGCCGCTCGAGCATCTTCGCTTTCCGCTCGTCCTTCTCGACGACGACGACTTCGTGGCCCTGGTTGAGCAGCGCGCGGCTGAGATACGATCCGACCTTGCCGCCGCCGACGATGAGGATGAACATCGCGCCTTACGCCGTCGCTTTCGCGCGCACGACCGACGAGCGGAAACGCTGGGCGAACTCGCCGATCGCTTCGGGCGCGACGACGGCATTGAGCTCGTCGCCTTCCTGCAGCACGAGTTCGTTCGAAGCGACGACGATCTCACGCATGCCGCGGCGTACGGCCGCGATGCGAATCCGTCCGGCTTGCTCGATCTCGCCGACTCGCTTTCCCGCGTCGCCCGAGCCGACGATCACCGAGAGCGAACTCAGCTGGCCGTAGTCGAAAGTCGCAAGCGTATCCCAGGGCGCGTCCAACAAGACGTCGCGGATCAGCTTGGCGCCGACCGTCGTCGGGCAGACGGTCTGAACGCCGAGCTCGCGATACATTTGCCCACGCGGCGGATCGTAGATGCGCGCCACGATCCGTTTGATCTTGAACATGCGTTGCGCGATCAGCGCGGCCATGATGTTGCGATTGTCGCCGTTGGTGACGGCGATGAATCCATCGGCGGTCGCGGCGCCGGCCCGCTTGAGCACGTCGTAGTCGATGCCGGTGCCGACGACCTCGTGGCCTTTGAACTTTGCGGGGAGCCGCTTGAATGCGGCGGCGTTCTCGTCGACGACGATCACCTCGTGCCCGTCGGCGTCGAGGAGTTTCGCAAGTGCGGAGCCCACGCGCCCGCACCCGACGATCAGGTATCTCATGAGCAACCACCCAGCTTCAGAGGCCGCTTGGTATTACCCTTGCGCGCCGCCGCCCGGGCGGTAAAGGAGGGTGGCGCGGCGCTGCGAAAGCCCAGTGGCCTCGGGGCGTGGCTCAGCTTGGTAGAGCGCTTCGTTCGGGACGAAGAGGTCGCACGTTCAAATCGTGTCGCCCCGATATTCCCCCTCCCGCAGCGGAGTCGAAGGACCCAGAAGACCGCTTGTTCTCCAAATTCAACCCAGCGGCGCGACGCGTGCTTCGAGTCGCCGAGCAAGAGTGCCGTAATCATAGCCACTACTACGTCGGCGCAGAACACTTGCTGGTCGCCTTGCTCGAAGAGCGCGATCCGTCAACGCTGCGCGCGCTCGACGCCGACGGGATCGACGTTCGCGAGGTGCACGCCGAGGTGCGCCGGGCGCTCGGTACCGGCGAGGACCGGCTCTGGGAGGGAATCCTCATCACACCGCGCGTTCGCCGCATCATCGCGCTGGCGGAGCAAGCGGCGGGTTCGCGCGACGTCGCCCCGATCGACCTCTTCCGGGCCCTACGCTCGGAGGGCGGGAGTTCGGCGGCCGAGATTCTGAGGCGAGCCTCCACGCGTAACACCGCATCCGCGATGGAGTAAGGCTCTTGGTGGAGCATCTACAGCACGCCGTCGTCGCGCTGATCGACCAGTACGGGTATTTTGGCCTCTTTATCGGCTTGGCGCTGGGCAATCTCGGCGTTCCGGTCGGCACGGAGGTGATCATGCCGGTCGCGGGGGCTCTGACGGCGACCGGCCACCTGAGCAATCTCTGGCTGACCATCGCGATCTCGATCGCAGGCGAGCTGACCGGCGCTTCGGCGGGATACGCGATCGGCCGCTACGGCGGCGTGCCCGTGATCGAACGTTACGGAAAATACGTCCATTTCACTCACGCCCGGCTCATGGGCGTGCATCGTTTCTTCGAGCGCTGGGGAACGTTTGCGATCTTCATCTGCCGCTTCTTGCCGGTCGTGCGCGGCATCGCGTCGATCCCGGCCGGAATCGCCGAGATGAACGTCGCGCTCTTCCTGCTCTGGACGTTCCTGGGCTCGCTGATCTTCTGCTCGTCCTTGGTGCTGCTCGGGCATACGCTCGGCGGGCACCTCGACCAGGTGATGCCGCTCCTCCACCGGGGCGGGTACGTCGTGCTGGGCGTCGCGATCGTCGCGGTCGCCGTCGCCGCGATCGTGATGCGTCGAGCGCGGCCGAGCGTCATGCGCTCTAGGCCCGACGACGCCGGCGTGGGGTGAGACAGCTGCCGGCGCTCTCGCAAATACCCGATGCGCCGGGCGTCTATCTCATGATCGCCGCCGACGGCCAAATTCTCTACATCGGCAAGGCGATCTCGCTGCGCAACCGCGTGCGTTCCTACTTTCAGGAAGGGGCCGTCCATCACGTTCGCACGGCCGCGATGATCGAAAAGGTGGCCGACGTTCGGACGATCGTCGTCACCAACGAGATCGAGGCGCTGATCCTCGAAGCGAACCTGATCAAGCGCCATCAGCCTGCGTTCAACGTGCGCCTGCGGGACGACAAGCGTTATCCCTACCTCAAGATAACCAACGAGCCGTTTCCGCGGGTCGTCTTCACGCGCATGGTCCGCAACGACGGCGCGCGCTACTTTGGTCCGTATACGAATGCCCACGGCCTGCGGGAGCTGATCGATCTCGTGCGCCTGGTCTTTCCGCTTCGCACCTGCCGCGAGCCGATCGACGGACGGCGCAAGCGGCCGTGCCTCCAGTATCACATCAAGCGCTGCCTGGCGCCCTGCGTCGGCTACCAAACGGAAGAAGAGTACGACGCGACCATCGACGAGGTCGCGCTCTTCCTCGAGGGCAAGCAGGATTCGCTGCTTGCGCGCCTGCAGCGAGATATGACCGACGCCGCGGAGCATTTCAACTTCGAGTCCGCTGCGCGGCTGCGCGACCGAATCGTTCAGGTGCGGCGGGTGACCGAGGCTCAAAAAGTCGTTTGGAAATCGCGCCTCGACATGGATTTGGTCGCGGTTGCGCGCGCGCAAGGGCAGGGGTGCATGCAAGTATTCCTGGTGCGCGGCGGCAAGCTGATCGGGCAGGAGCACTTCATTCTGGACGGCGTCTACGAGCAATCCGATGGAACGCTCATCGGCGAGTTTCTCAAGCAGTTCTACACCGCTCGTACCGCCGGTGCCCCCGAGGAGCGGGCGCTATCGCCGGTGCGGATCGCCCGGGACAATCAAGCACCGGTTCCGGAGAAGCGCCGCAGCGCGGCGCCGAGCGCGGCCGTGCCCAAGGAACTGCTCGTCGCGGCGATTCCCGAAGAGCGCGCGACGATCGAGTCGTGGCTCTCGGCGATCAAAGGGCAGCGCGTTCGAATTCTCCAGCCGAGGCGTGGCGTCCGCGCCGAGTACATGCGCCTGGTCCGGCAGAATGCCGAGCAAAACTTGAAGGCGTTTCTCGCGCATCAGGAGGTGCAGGAGACGGCGCAGGCGCGTTCGCTCACCGACCTCGCCGACGCGCTCGAACTCCCGGAGCCGCCGCACCGCATCGAGTGTTACGACGTCTCGAACATTGCGGGGAGCAATCCGGTCGCCTCGATGGTCGTCTTCGTCGAAGGGCGCGCGAAGAAGAGCGAATACCGGAAGTTCAAGATTCAATACGACCGCGGGCCCAACGATTTTGCGATGATGCAGGAAACGCTGCGGCGGCGGCTGCGCTACTTGCGCCGCGAGACCGACCGCACCGACACGCCGCTCGAGCGTGAAATTGCCAAAAAAGAACGCTTCAACAAAAAGCCGGACCTGCTGCTGATCGACGGTGGAAAAGGCCAGTTGAGCGCGGTGATGGAGGTGATGGAAGAGCTCGACATGACCGGCCTCGCCGTCGCCGGGCTCGCCAAAGAGCACGAGTGGCTCTACCTGCCCAATCAGCCGGATCCGATCGTGCTGCCTCCGAACTCTCCCGCGTTGCATCTGGTCGCGCGCATTCGCGACGAGGCGCACCGCTTTGCCGTTACCTACCATCGTCAGCGCCGCGGGAAGTCGATGACGCGATCGGCGCTCGACGCCTTGTCGGGGGTCGGCCCGGTGCGCAAGAAGCGGCTCTTGACGGCGTTCGGTTCACCCGCCGCAATCCGCCGCGCCGGACTCGACGAAATTGCCGCGGTCAAAGGGATGACGCCGGCTTTGGCCGCAAAGGTCAAACAGGAGTTGGAAGGAGGTTAGGGGCTATGGGCTTAGTACTGCGGTTCCTCGTCAATGCGATCGTGCTCTATCTGATCGCGAAGTACGTTCCGGGGTTTAACCACGACATCACCGTTTGGACGGCGATCATCGCGGCGGTCGTCTTCGGCCTCGTAAACGCGCTCATCGGGCCGGTTTTGCGGCTGATCTCGTTCCCGATCACGTGGCTGACGCACGGGCTCTTCTCGCTGGTCATCAACTACCTGCTCTTCATCATCACGGTCTGGCTCGCGCCGGGATTCCACAATACGGGCGAGATCAGCCCGTGGCTTGCCAACCTGTACGGCGCGATCATCATGATGCTCGTTTCGACGCTGATGTCGATGGGGAGCAAAGCCGAGTCTCGCGCGGGCTCCTAGCCGGAGTCAACGAACCCCGGGCGGGACCCAGCGACGCCGAAACCGCGAGGTTGCGTCGGCGTGTTATACTATCTGTCGCCCACGGCTGTGGGCGAACGGTCGCGGGGCTGAAATAGGTTCGACAAGAGGATCCGCGGTCGACGTCAGCAGGCGGAGTTGCGAGCTCTCCTAAAACGATCGCAACGGCAATATCTGCCAATAACGAATACGCACTGGCTGCCTAATCTAGGCTAGTCACCGGACGCAGAGAGTCGGCCCGAACCACTCTGCCTTCCGGTCATCAACTCGGGCTGGCACGCGCGCATGATTCGACGCTCGTGTAAGAACAAGGATCTGCAGCGACCGGTAAGCCACGCTTTGAGGCGTCCGGGCGACCAAGTTAAACTCGAAGCTGAGCCTGGAGAACGCGTCGGTCGGGCTTCTTGGACTCGGGGGGCAGTACCCCGACAGCTCCACCAACCTTTTGTACCGTGGTATGCTACCGTCGATGAGCGACGATAGGCCCTCGACCCCGGGATTCGTCGGTAAGCGGCACCCAACCGGCGGCGCGCTTCCGCCTGGGCAGTATCTCACGGCCGACTTTCCCGTGCTATCGGCGGGCCCAACGCCCGCGGTCGACCTCGCGGCGTGGGAGTTCGTCGTCACCTCCGAAACCGGGCTTGACCGGCGTTGGAGCTGGGCCGAATTCCGCTCGCTGCCCAGCGAGCACGTTAGCGCCGACATTCACTGCGTCACGCGGTGGTCGAAGTTTCACACGGCTTGGGAAGGCGTGGCGATCGACACCTTGCTGCGGGATGTGCCGACCGAAGCTCGTTTCGTCATGGCGCATTCGTACGGCGGCTACACCACCAACGTGCCCCTTGCGGATCTGCGCGATGGAAAGGCGTGGATCGCGTTCCGCTATGACGACAAGGATTTAGAACCGGAGCACGGGGGACCGGCGCGGCTCTTGGTCCCGCATTTATATTTCTGGAAAAGCGCAAAGTGGATCCGCGGCCTGACGCTTATGCCCGCGGACGAGCCGGGTTTTTGGGAGCAGCTTGGCTACAACAACTATGGAGATCCATGGCGGGAACAGCGGTACGCGGGCGACTGAACTGGTACGATGCCAAGGTCGTCGAGCGGCGGAGGGAGACGCAACGTGCGAGCACCCTCGTGCTGGCGGTGCCCGGCTGGCCCGGACACGACGCCGGCCAGCACGTTGACGTCCGTCTACGCGCGGCGGACGGGTATACCGCGGTCCGGACCTATTCGATCGCGAGCGCGCCGGAGGGCGAGCGGCTCGAGCTGACGATCGAGCTCATGCCCGACGGCGAAGTCTCTCCCTACCTCGTCCAGAGCGCCACGCCGGGCAGTCCCCTCGAGATACTCGGTCCGATCGGCGGATGGTTTGTGTGGCGAGCCGACTCGCCGGATGCGGTTCAGTTGATTGCCGGCGGCTCCGGTATCGTGCCGCTGATGGCAATGATCAGAACCCGGGCGCGTGACGGATCTCGCGTCCCCTTCCGCTTGCTCTATTCCGTACGGCAGCCGGACGCGGTGATCTACGCAGACGAGCTCCAGCGTCGCTCGCAAGCCGGCGACGGGCTGACCACGACGTTGGCCTACACGCGGGCAGTACCGGCCGGGTGGCCGGCACAACCCAAGCGCATCGATGCAGCGCTCGTTACGGCGACGACGATTCCCGCTTCAGAGAAGCCGGTCTGTTACGTCTGCGGGCCGACCGGATTCGTGGAGACCGTCGCAGATCTATTGACGAGCGTCGGTCACGACCCGGCGCGCATCAAGACCGAACGCTTTGGGCCGACCGCCGGCTGACGACGCGGCGATCGCGGTACGCAGTCAAAGGGCGAAGCCCCAAAAAAAGCCGACCAATCCCACCATCCCGGCAGTCAGGCTGACGTACCAAGCCGGCCTGAAACGTGCGAGCGCGGCGACCGCCCCCAGCGCGATCGCAACCTGCAGCAGCGCAACGGCGTACTCGAACGCGTGGTGGCGGCGCACTTCGGCGACGGAGTCCTCTTCCAGGTTGCGTGCCGAGGCGGCGAGCGGCCCCTCTTTCGCGTTCTCTTTGGCGACCTGCCCGCGATAGTCGCGGATCCGCGCCGCGTTGGGCGATCCGCGATCGATCAGCTCGTTGAGCGCGATGGTGTAGAGGTGCTCTTTCTCGCGGGACGCCTGGTACTGGGCCCACGTGTCCGAGGCCTTGATCTGGTCGATCGTGGCTTCGTTGATCAGCGCACCGGATCGCAGCGCGGCAATCGCGGCGACGACGGCAAAGATCGCGGCGCTCAAGCCGACGTACCGAAGCCAGCGGGAGCTGCGCTCCTGGGCGGCCTTCTCTGCCAGCTCCTCGTGCGCTTCGGCTATCTGCTCTTGCAGCCGGTGCGGCTCGAGCTCAATATGTTCCGGCATCGCTCATGCTCTCTCACTATACGCAACCGGTCCCTACGTCCTCTGCCCCTGGTCGGGGGCGCTCGCCTGCAGGGTCTCTTCGCAGGAATGGTCTTCCGAAACGTGGATTCCTAGGTGACGTTGACCATCCCTTAGGAGGCGTGACCATGGTTGGAGCTTCTCGTCGCGCGTTGATGGCGGCCGTGATCGCGGGGCTCGCGCTCTCGGCGCTCCCATCGGTCGCACCGGCTCAGAACATTACCGTCATCGTCGACGGGCAGCCGCTCTATCTCAACCCCGGACCGATCGAACGCAACGGGCGCACGTTCGTTCCGATGCGCCAGATCTTCGAGCGCCTCGGCGCCGGCGTCGTCTACAACGCCGGGACGATCAACGCGACAAAGGGCAGCACGACGATCTCGCTGCGGATCGGTTCGAGCCAAGCAACGGTAAACGGCCAGCCGCAGACGCTCGACGTGGCGCCGTTCATCGTCGGTTCGACGACGTACGTCCCGCTGCGCTTCGTGGCGCAGTCGCTTGGCGCGACCGTCGGCTACGACCCGGCGACGCGCGTCGTGACGATCAATAGCGGCCAGTCGGCAGGAGGCGGGCCGCCGCCACCGCCGCATCCGCGTCCGCCCTATCCGCCTCCGCCGCCCTATCCGCCACCGCCTCCGCCGCGGCCGCCGGTCAGCGTCGTCCAGTTGCGTTCGCATCAGCCGTCGCCCGGCTCGGTCGTGCACGACCGGTTCACGACGATCGCGGCCGACTTCTCGCTCCGCGTCAATGCCGACAGCGTGCGCGTCCGTATCAACGGAAACGACGTCACCTATCGCGCGGGCGTCACCGCGACCGGCTTCTCGTATCGGCCGCCTGCGCCGCTCGATCTGGGTTCGCACACGGTTCGCGTGACCGGCCGCGACTTCGGCGGCGGCACGTTCGACCGGTCGTGGTCGTTCACCGTTTCGGGCGGGCAACCGCCCTCGAATCCGATCGAGCTGCGCAATCAGCGGCCCGTTCCCGACACAAAGGTCAGCGATCGGTTTGCGGTGATCTCGGCCGAGTTCAATCGCAATGCCGATCCGCCGAGCGTGCGCGTGACCCTCGACGGCAACAACATCACGACGCGTAGCGGCGTCTCGGCGACGGGCTTTTCGTACAAACCGCCGGCGCCGCTCGATTACGGCTCGCACAACGTGCGCGTGATCGGACGCGGCCAAGGCGGGACGCCGTTCGACCGGTCGTGGTCGTTCTCGGTCGTTCGCTCGGGCCCGCCCGAGATGCGCTTGACGATCAACCAACCGGCGCCGAACGCGGCCGTCGATGCAAACTTCCTCGTTCAAGGCAACACCGTCGGCAACGCTTCGATAACCGTTACCGCCGGCGCGACGCCGTCGAGCACCGGGGAGTTCAGCGGCTCGACCACGGCCGGGCCGCAAGGCAACTTCCGGATCAACGTCAAGTTGGCGACGATGCCAGGCCAGCAGGCAGTCACCGTAAAGATCACGGCGACCGATTCGTCGGGGCAGAGCACGCAGCAGACGTTACAGCTGCGCTTGAATCAGTAGCGACGCCGGGCGCGAGCATGCCCGCTGACGAGACGATCTCGCTGGCGACCGCCGCAGACGTCGCGGCAATCGCGCCCTTGTTCGACGCGTATCGCGCCTTCTTCGCGGGCTACGGCGACGCCGTTGAGTCGCGCCGATTCCTAGACGACCGGTTGGCGCGCCGGGAGTCGGTCGTCTTTCTCGCGCGCGCCGGCGACGAGGTCGCAGGCTTCATCCAGCTCTATCCGCTCTGGTCTTCTTGGTACTGCCGGCGAATCTGGTTCCTCAGCGATCTCTACGTCGCCGAGTCCGCGCGTCAGCGCGGGCTCGGACGGCGCCTAGTCGAGCGCGTCGTCGCCTACGCGAAGGAGACGAAGGCTTCGAGCGTGATGGTCGAGCTGCCGCGGCGCGAGCCGCATCTTGCGGAGTTCTATGCGAAGCTTGGGTTCGATCGCGACGAGGTCTTCGAGCTGGCGCGCTACCTAGTACTAGGCGATTCCTAATCAATGGAAACCGGCGTGACAAAACCGAGTCGCTACCCGTACGCCGAGACGATCGTCCGGCTCACCCAAGCGATCGTCGACGCGGGCAACCGCATCTTCGCAACGATCGATCAATCGAAAGCCGCGCAGGAGGCCGGCCTTGCGCTGCGGCCGACGACGCTGATCCTCTTCGGCAATCCGAAGGGCGGCACGCCTCTGATGGAGGCGTACCCGCTTTTCGCGCTCGACCTGCCGCTAAAGCTGCTGGTATGGGAGGAAGACGGGCGCTGCAAGGTCGCGTTCGTTCCCGCTTCCGAGATCGCCGCGCGCTACGGTATCACCGGCATGGATCGGATCGTCAGCGCAATGGATGCAGCGCTACGCGCGCTGATCGATTCGGTCGCTTAGCGCTTTTCGAACGCCGACAGCACTTTCGGCGGCAGCAGCCAGAGCAGCGTGCCGGTGCGCGACGACGGATCGGCGAGCTCGACGCACGCAAGCGCGCCCTTCTTGAGCTCGATGCCGGCGCCGCCCGCGAGCCGGCCGATGGTTGCGCTCATCGACGGCTCGTGGCCGACCAGCATGAGCGATTCGGCGCCGGCGTGCTCGGCGAGCAGCGCGCCGAGCCGGTCGACGCCCAAGCCGTTGCCGAGGCGCTTGTCTTCGATCAAGCGGGCGCCCATCTTCAAACGTTGCGCGACGATCTCGGCGGTCTGCCTCGCGCGAGCGAGCGGGCTCGTGACGATCACGTCGAGTCCGAGCGCGAGATCGGCAATCGCCTTCGCCTCGCGCTCCATGCGCTCTCGCCCTTCCCTCGTGAGCGGCCGGTCGAAGTCGTCGCCGCGCCACTCGGCCGGTTCGGCCGCCAGACCGTGACGTAAGAAGTAACACTTCATCGCCGGTCAGATACGTCGCCGAGGCATCGAACTCCCCAGGGCGGCCGAAAAGGCCTGCCGCGCTGAGGTATGAAAATCCAGGGGCGGCACCGATGAGCAAGAGCTGGCAGACGCGCCTGATTCACCCCGACGCGACGATTCCGCAGGGCTATCGTTCGCTTGCAACGCCGGTCTATCGCGGCTCGACGACCCTGTTCGCGTCGGCCTCTGCGGTTACGGATGCATGGGACCAGGAGCGTTCCGGCTATACCTACGGCCTCTACGGCACGCCGACGGCGCTCGAACTCGCGGCGCGCATCTGCGAGCTGGAATCGGGAGCGCACACCGTACTCACTCCCGGCGGTCAATCCGCGATCTCGCTGATCGACCTCGCGTTGCTGCACGCGGGCGACCGCGTGCTGCTGCCTAGCAGCGCCTACAAGCCCAACCGTTTGCTCACCACCGATCTGCTCGCGCGCTTCGGCGTCACGGCGACGTTGTACGATCCGTGCATCGGTTCGGAAATCGCCGAGCTGATCGACGACCAAACGCGACTGGTCTGGACCGAGAGCCCCGGCTCGGTCACCATGGAGGTCCAGGACGTTCCGGCAATCGCTGCGGCGGCGCACCAGCGCGGCGCGCTGGTCGTGCTCGACAACACCTGGTCGGCGGGCGTGCTCTTCGACGCGTTCGCGCATGGCGTGGATATTACGATGCAAGCGCTCACCAAGTACGTCGGCGGTCACAGCGACCTGCTCTTGGGATCGGTGACGGTCCGCGACGAGGCGATCTACCAGCGCCTGGGCGTCGCGCGAAAAGTAATCGGAGCCGCCGTCTCTCCCGACGAATGCAGCCTTGCACTGCGCGGACTCCAGACTCTCGGCGTGCGTTTGAGCGCGGTCGAGACCTCGGCGCTCGCGATCGCGCGATGGCTTACCGATCGCCCCGAGGTAGAGCGCGTGCTCCACCCGGCGCTCCCCTCGTCTCCCGGCCACGAGCTGTGGAAACGAGACTTTCTCGGCTCGTCGGGCCTCTTTTCGTTCGTGCTTGCGCCCGGCCCCGACCAACGGCGGGTCCACGCGTTCGTCGACGCGCTGCGTCTCTTCAAAGTCGGATATAGCTGGGCCGGGACGACGAGCCTCGCGGTCGCGTATCGCATAGCGCCGGCGCCCGGACGTCCGTCCTACGATCACCGCTTAGTGCGGCTAAGCATCGGGCTCGAGTCGACGGACGATCTCGTCGCCGATCTCGAAGAGGCATTCTCCGCGTTGCGCCCTTAGCGGTTCGGGAGGAAGAGCGTCCCCTCGATGATCGGCACGCACTCGCCGGTGAGACGCACGCGATCGCCCCGGTGCTCGAGCCAGAGTTCGCCGCCGCGCGACGAAAGCTGACGCGCGAAGAGGCGCGCCTTGCCGAGCACGCCCGACCAGTAGGGCGTTAGCACGCAATGTGCAGACCCGGTGACCGGGTCCTCAGCAATCCCGTACTTCGGCGCAAAGTAGCGCGAGACGAAATCGCAGTCGCCCTCGAATCCCGGCGCGGTTACGACCAAGCTCGAGAAGGGCAGCGCCGCGATCTTGTTGATGTCGGGCTTGAGCTCTCGCACCTGTATCGCATGCTCGAAGACGGCGACGCCGCGGTCGGCTTCCCAGAGCTCGGCCGGACGAACTCCGAGGGCGTCCGCGACGATCGAGGGATCGTGCTCTCGCTCGATCGGCAGCGCCGGGAAATCCAGCGTGAGGCGTTCGCCGTCCCGCTCGACTTCGAGGCGTCCCGAGAGCGTGTGGAAGGCGACGCGGTCGCGCCCGGGTTCGAGGTGGTTGAAGATGACGTGTCCGCTTGCGAGCGTGGCGTGGCCGCAGAGCTTGATCTCGACCGACGGCGTAAACCAGCGCAGTTGATAATCCTTGCCGTCCGGCACGAAAAAGGCGGTCTCGGGTAGATTGTTCTCGGCCGCGATCGCGATCAACGTGCGGTCGTCGAGCCATCCTTCGAGCGGGCATACCGCGGCCGGATTTCCGCCGAAGGCCTCCCGAGTAAACGCGTCGAGATGATAGAGTGGGATCTTCACGCCGTCGCCTTCGTCGCCGGCGTCGCGAAATCTGCTTGCACTTTCCACGGTGAAGGAACCGCTTTGCCTGCGATTCCGGTACGAAAAGAGGGCGAGTCGCCGCCTTGCGCCTGCCCGGCCGTTATGCGGCGTGCTAGGATTTGAAATACGTTGAAGATAGAGCGGTCTACGATCCTCCGGTTTGCGGCCGTGCTCGCGGCTGCGGGCGTCGCAGCCTGCGGCGGCGGCGCGAACCGTATTCCGGCCGCGACCGGCGCGGGCGCGATTCCGTTCGCGCCATCCGCCAACGTGCGCCGTGTCTGTCCCGACACCGGCGATCCGGATCGCGCTTTCTGCTTGTCGCTCGTCCGCACCGACGTCCGTCCCGATCTGCCGTCCGGTTACGGACCGAGCGATCTGCAGTCGGCCTACAATCTGCCGTCCACGACCGCGGGCTCCGGGCAGACGGTCGCGATCGTGGATGCCTACGACGACCCCAACGCCGAGGCCGACCTCTTCAACTACCGTAACACGTTCGGGCTTCCCGTCTGTTCCACGCTCAACGGCTGCTTCAAGAAGCTCAATCAAAACGGCAAGAAGCATCCGCTGCCCGCGCCGAACGCCGATTGGTCGATCGAGATCTCGCTCGATTTGGACATGGTTTCGGCGGCCTGCCCCAACTGTAATATCTTGCTCGTCGAAGCGAAGAAGAACACCTGGAGCGATCTCGGCGCGTCGGTCGACGAGGCCGTGAAGCTCGGCGCGACGATCGTCAGCAACAGCTACGGCGGGATTAGCCAGCGCGCGAAGGCTTCCGACTACGACCATTCCGGCGTCATCATTCTAGCCAGCGGCGGCGACAGCGGCTACTACGGCAATCACAATCTCGAGCCGGCCGGCTTCCCCAGCGTCGTCGCGGTCGGCGGGACGCGACTGGTGCCCGCAGGCGGCAGCCGCGGCTGGAGCGAGAGCGTCTGGAACGGTACCGGCAGCGGCTGCTCGAAACTGCCGAAGCCGTCGTGGCAGACCGACTCCGCCTGCAAACATCGCACGGCAAACGACGTCGCCGCCGTCGGCGATCCGCAAACCGGCGTCGCCGTTTACGATAGTTATCAGCAATCGGGATGGTTCGTCGTCGGCGGCACGAGCGCCGGCTCGCCGCTCAATGCGGGGGTCTTCGCATTGGCCGGCAACGCGTCGCACCTGGATGCCGCCGAATCGTTCTACCAGCCCGCAAACCAGCAGTATCTCAACGACGTGACCGGCGGCTCGAACGGCAGCTGTTCGCCCGCCTACCTTTGCACCGGTCAGGTCGGGTACGACGCGCCGACCGGGTGGGGAACGCCCAACGGCACCGGCGCTTACTAAACTGAGGAGAGAGTTCGATGTTCGTTAGGAGAGTGAATCTGTTCGTGGGCGCGGCGGCGGCACTTACCGTCGCCGGTTGCGCGGGTAACGCAACGGGCATACCGGGGAACGCGGCGGCCACTGTGGGCGACGTTCGTCGCGGCTGGATCTCGCCCGCCGCCAAACACGAGAAGCTGCTCTACGTTACCGATTATAACGCGAGCGTCGTCCTCATCTACAAACAGGGCGCTACCGGCGGCGGTCCGATCGGCGAGATCGTCAACGGCATCTCGAGTCCGCAGGGCGAGGCCGTCGACAAGAACGGAACGCTCTACGTCGCTAACCAAGGGAATGGCACCGTCACCGAGTATCCGGCCGGATCGAGCAGCCCGAGCGTGACGCTATCGACCGATATCGTCAAGCCGCTCGACGTCTCGGTCGATTCCAAGAGAATCGTCTACGTCATCGACAATTCGTCGAACGAGATCCTCGAATTTAAGCCCGGCAGCACTGCACCCGACGCGACGGTAAGCCTCACGCGTCCGAACGTTGCGACCAACGTCAAAAACGATGACCTGTACGTCAGCTACAATGCATCGTCGGCGGGACACGTCGCGCGATGCAAACCGCTCGCGACGACCTGTTCGGATCTCGGGATCTCGGTGGGACTGGCTCAAGGCGTCGCGGTCGACCTGCACGGCAACCTGCTGGTCGGTGACGTCTACGGTGAGGTGATCGACATCTACAAACCCGGTCAGACGTCGCCCTTCACCACGATCCCGGTTACCAACGAACAGCCGTCAAAGCTCGCGCTCGATAAGAAAGATGCGACCCTTTACATGGCCGATCCGGCAAACTTCGCGGTGGACCTCTATAACTACGCGACCGGCGTTCAAGAGAGCTCGTTTACGTTCGGCTCCGCCGACGAGTTGGAAGGCGTCGCGCTTTCGCCCGGACAGAAGCCCGCGAAATAGCTACGTCGCGCGCGCCGGAACGAAGCGCGCGAAGCCGCGGGCCGCGATCGCGCCGGCGATAAACGCAAGCGCAGCGGAGGCGATCATCGCGCCGCGAAATCCGTAGAGATACGAGGGCGCCGCGGTGACGAGGATCCCGAGCGCTGCGATGCCGATCAGCCCGGCGGTGCGCGCGACCGCGTTGTTGACGCCCGATGCGACGCCGGAGTGGTCGACGCTGACCGCGTTCATCACGGTGGTCGTCAGCGGGGCGACGAAGAGCGCGCCGCCCAACCCTAGGATGGTCGCCGCCGGAAAGAAGGTCGTCCAATACGATCCGCCGGTGCCGGGCAGCGCGTACGCTAGGAAGCCGGCTCCCGCCAGGATCGCCCCGAGCACGAGCGGCGTTCGCGGACCGACGCGCGCGACCAGCCCACCCGACCAGCGCGATGCAACGACCATGATGAAGATGAACGGGAGGAGCGCTGCGCCCGCGGCCGTCGGCGAGTAGTGGTGGACGTTGATCAGGACGAACGGCACGAAGTAGAGGCTCCCACCGATCGCCATGTAGAGGAAGAACGTGTAGACGTTGGCCACGCTGAAGTTCCGCGAGGCGAACAGATCGCAGCGAACCATTGGATCGTCGGTGCGTCGTTCGAACGCGACGAAGAGGCCCAGCACCACGAGGCCCGCGACGGCGAGGCCGATCGGAAGCGCCTCGAGGCGCCCCGAATTCATCCCAATCAAGCCGTAGACGACCAGGCCGAGGCCGAGCGTTGCGAGCGCCGCGCCGATTACGTCAACGCGCCGATCCGCCGATGCGTCGCGGCTCTCCGCAACGGCGAACGCCAGGATCGCCAAAACGAGGATCGCGATCGGAATGTTGATGAGGAAGACATAGCGCCAGGAGAAGCTCTGAGTGAGCCAGCCGCCGATGACCGGGCCTAATGCCGCGGTCAGCGCGGAGAAGCCCGACCACAGGCCGATCGCCCGGCCGCGCGCCTCGCCGCTGTACGCCGCGCTGATTAGCGAGAGGCTTCCGGGCATCGAGAGGGCCCCGCCGATTCCTTGGACGCAGCGCGCAACGATGAGGACCGCGACGTTTGGGGCCAGCGCGCATCCGAGCGACGCGATCGCGAAGATCGCGATGCCGGCCGCAAAGACGAGGCGGCGTCCGTAGAGATCGCCGAGCGCCCCGCCGGTGAGGATCAGCGCCGAGAGGAAGAGCGCGTAGCCTTCGATGACCCACTGCGTCTGCGCCGTCGTGGTGTTCAGTTCGCGCTGGAGAACCGGCAGCGAGACGTTGACCGCGGTGCTATCGATAAAGGTCATCGCCGAACCGAGAATCGCAGCGACCAAGACCCACCTTGCGCTCACGACGGGCCGCGTTCCCTCCGGGGCACCCAGCTCCTACCGCCGAAGAGTCGCACGTGAGCTCTCTGCTCGACCGGCCACTGCGGGCCGCGATCTTGGCGGCGGCCGGCGCACCGTTCGTGCAGCGAACGGTCACGCGCTACGGCATGCGCTTGGGCGCCCGGCGGTTCGTCGCCGGCGAGACGTCCGACGAGTTCCTGGCGGTCGCGCAGGACGTTAACG
Source organism: Vulcanimicrobiaceae bacterium (assembly GCA_049792675.1). Taxonomy (GTDB): domain Bacteria; phylum Vulcanimicrobiota; class Vulcanimicrobiia; order Vulcanimicrobiales; family Vulcanimicrobiaceae; genus Cybelea. The sequence continues at coordinate 43,182 of JBARBD010000101.1, forward strand.
CGCAAGGCTTCGCGGTTGCAGCAACGCTGCTCGGCGAGAGCGTGCGCGACGCTGCCGAAACGCGCGACGTGACCGGCGAGTACTGCGCGCTGCTGCGGCGCCTGGCGGAGCGGGGTCTCGACGCGAACGTCGCCTTCAAGCTCACGCACGTCGGACTCGACATCGATCCGGAGCTCGCGTTTCAGAACGCCACGCGCATTGCCGAGGCCGCGCGCGAACGTGGAAACTCGATCCGGCTCGACATGGAGCAGTCCGGCTACGTGGACCGCACGCTGGCGATCTACCGACGTTTGCGCGAACGCGTCGACGGCGTCGGGTTCGTGCTGCAGTCGTATCTCTACCGCAGCCGCAGCGATCTGGACGCGCTGCTGCCGCTCGCGCCGAATCTGCGCATTGTCAAGGGCGCGTACCTCGAGCCGGTCTCGGTCGCCTACCCCAAGAAGAGCGACGTCGATCGCAGCTATCTCGAGCTCGCCGAGACGGCGTTGACGCACGCCGGCTACACCGCGATCGCGACCCACGATCCGGCGATCGTCGAACGCGTGGCGCAGTTTGCGGCCGCGCGAGGATTGCCGAAGCGGGGCCGGTTCGAGTTTCAGATGCTCTACGGCATCGCGACCCCGCTCGCGCGCCGCCTGGTCGAACGCGGGTACCGCGTGCGGCTCGCCGTCCCGTTCGGCGCGTACTGGTTTCCATACCTGATGCGCCGCTTGGCGGAGAGGCCGGCGAACGTCGCCTTTTTCGTCAAGGGAGCGTTGGCCCGGCGATGATCGCCGGCATTTGGGCGGCCGTCTTGACGCCGGTCGACGAAGAGCTCGCCCCCGACGCGCCACGCGCGATCGCGTATTATCGCGACGTGCTCGCGGCCGGCTGCGACGGCATCAACCTGCTCGGCACGACCGGTGAAGCGATGTCGTTGAGCGCCGACCGGCGCTTGGCGTTCATGGAGGCGGTCGCCTCGAGCGATCTTCCGATCGATCGCGTCATGGTCGGAACCGGTGCGGCCTCGCTCGGCGACGCGGCACGCTTGACGCATTGCGCCTTCGAGTGCGGTTTTGCCGCAGCGCTCGTGATGCCGCCGTTCTTCTACCGCGATGCCTCCGACGACGGGATCGTCGCCTTCTTCGATGCGTTGCTCTCGCGCGTCGCCGCGCAGCCCAAGCACATCCTGCTCTACAACTTCCCAAAGATGAGCGGGGTCGCGTTCGCTCCCGATCTCGTCGACCGTTTGATCGAAGCCTTTCCCGGGGTCATCGCCGGGATGAAGGACAGTTCCAACGACGCGCGTCTCCAGAGCGAGGTCCTGACGCGTCATCCCGGGCTCGCCGTGCTGCCCGGTTCGGAGGCGGATTTGCGCGAAGCCGCGGCTCGCGGCGCCGTCGGGTGTATCTCGGGGAGCGTCGCGCTCTGGCCGCGGCTCGCCGGCAAGGTTTTCGCAGGGCGCGATCGCCACGAAGCCGACCTGCTCCGCCGTCGGCGCGTTGCCCTCGACATCGCGCCGCTCATCCCCGCGATGCGCTACCTCACCGCGTGCCTGCGCGAAGAGCCGGCTTGGGAGCGGCCGATTCCGCCGCTCGGCCCGCTGAGCGCGAAGCAACGCAGCGCGATCGACTCCGCGATCGAGCCCTTCGGTCTGGGGGTTTAGCGAGAGCCGGGAGATAACGTACCGCCATGCCTCTTCACCGCTCGCGAAACGGAAACGCTTCGCTCGACTCCGATACGTACGCGACCCGCGCAATGGACGCCGCGATTCCCAAGCACCGCGTGCCGGCCGAAGGTCTTCGCCCCGACGTCGCGCTGCAGCTCGTCGAGGACGAGCTGATGCTCGACGGCAACGCGCGCCAGAACCTGGCGACGTTCTGTCAGACGTGGTTCGACGACGGCGTTCGCAAGCTGATGGACCTCAGTCTCGATAAGAACATGATCGACAGGGACGAGTATCCCGCGACGGCCGAGATCGAACGCCGCTGCGTCACCTTGCTGGCGGGACTATGGAACTCACCGGCGGCTTCGACGACGATCGGGTGCTCGACGACCGGTTCGAGCGAAGCGGCGATGCTGGGAGGCCTCGCCCTCAAATGGAAATGGCGGGAGCGCCAAGCCCGGCTCGGCAGACCCGCCGATAAGCCGAATCTCGTCACCGGTCCGGTGCAGGTCTGCTGGCACAAGTTCGCGCGCTACTTCGACGTCGAGCTGCGCGAGATCCCGGTCGAACGCGACCGCCTCGGCATGACGCCCGACGAAGTGCTCAAGCGCGTCGACGAGAATACGATCGGCGTAATACCGACCTTCGGCGTCACCTTCACCTGTCAGTACGAGCCCGTCGCCGCGATCGCCGAAGCGCTCGACAATCTCCAGCGCGAAACTGGGCTCGACGTTCCCATCCACGTCGACGCCGCATCGGGCGGGTTCATCGCGCCGTTCGTGCGCCCGGATATCCTCTGGGATTTTCGCTTGCCGCGCGTTCGGTCGATCAACGCGTCCGGTCACAAATTTGGATTGGCCCCGCTCGGCGTCGGATGGGCGATCTGGCGCGAAGCCCACGACCTGCCCGAAGGCCTGATCTTCCACGTCAATTATCTCGGCGGCGATATGCCGACGTTCGCGCTGAACTTTTCCCGGCCGGGAGGCCAGGTCATCTGTCAGTACTACTTGATGCTGCGCCTCGGTATGGAGGGATACCGGCGCATCCATCAGGGATGCTATGACGTCGCGCAGCATATCGGCCGCCGAATCGCCTCGCTCGGACCGTTCGAACTCCTCTTTGACGGCGAGAGCGGCGGCGGCATTCCGGCGGTATCGTGGACGATCCGTGCCGGCGCCGATCCGGGGTACTCCCTCTTCGACCTCTCCGATCGGCTGCGCGCTCGCGGCTGGCAAGTCGCGGCCTATTCGATGATTCCCAACCTTGCCGATATGGCCGTCATGCGCGTGCTCGTCCGCCACGGCTTCAGCCTCGACTTGGCGGATTCGCTGCTCGCCGACGTCGACCGCTCGCTACAGTATTTCGAGGCGCACCCAGTTTCGAGCCCGCTGACGGCCGCCGAAGGTGCGTCGCACGATCACCACGCGCGTTCGAAGACGGCGGCTCGCGTCTAGCACCTGCGCGATCGCGGCGAGAGCGTTTTAGTGCAGCGAGTACGCCGTTAACTGACCGCTTTCGTCGGAACAGTAGACCGAGCCATTGACGACGATCGGGCTCTCCCAGTGAATCCGCCCGATCGTTTTGCCGGCGCTCGTCATCGCGCTGCTCCATAGCTCGGTTCCATTGATGGCGTTCAGCGCGACGATCGCGCCGTTGAACGCGACGAAGACGATGCCATTGGCGACGACGGGCGAGCTGCCCTCACCCGAGCTGGAGCCCGCACCGTTCTGCCAAACGCCGACGAGCTGGCTGACGCCTTGCCCGTTGGTCTGGAGGCGATAGGCCTGCACGTCCTTCGGAAATCCCATGAATATCCAGGCATTGTTCGATCCATCGGTCCATACCGCGGGCGTCGAGAACAATCCGGTCGGCAGCGAGACCATCTGCAGCTCGCCGCCGACACCGGGAAGCGCCGCGCGGTCGAGCAGCTTCAGGATCGCATCCTTACCGCCTTGCACGAGCATCAGCGGGGTACTGCTCGACGGTTGTGCCGGTAAGAGCGTCGCCGACGTGCTTCCCAGGTCGGTATCGTCGTCTTGCAGCTGCTGGTAGTTCGTGGGCGTGTAGCTCCCGAGCAGGCTCGAGAGATCCGAGCCGATCGCAAGGACGCTATCGCCGTAGTCGGTGCCCCCCGAGTTCGCGTCGAACTTGCCGTTGCCGGTCACGGCATAGACGCGGCCGTTCATCGACGGATCGGGATCCACGACGACGCCACCGCGGGCCCAAATCCCGGAGCGCTGCTCCGAGCACGAATACGGCGTCGGGAGCTTGTGGTACTGGCTGCAGAGGGAGTTGAAGACGGTGCGCTTCCCGGTGGCCAGCGATACGGCCACGACGTGCCCGTCGTACGGCGGAGCGTCGCCGCTATATCCCGAGGTGGCGGCGTAGAGGTAGCCGTTGGCGACGTTGAGCGGCGAGGCGTCCTTCTCGCTCGACGACATGCGCGTTATGCGTGCCGGAAAGCCTCGCGCCCGCAGATCGCGGCCCCTCGAGGCCGAGAGCTTGTGAACCCTTCCATCGACACCCGGCACGTAGATCTGCTTACCCGACGGATCGGCGGCGGGCGTCGAGTCGGTGATGTTCGGTCCGGTCGTCGCAAATTGCCAGAGGATCTTCCCGGAAGAAGCTTCGATCGCGAACGTCACGCCGCTTTTGGTCGTTTGAAAGAGCACCGCGCGATAGCCGCGACCGACTCGCACGTGATCGAGGAGAATCGGCGTCGAATCGGCGACCGCACCGAGCGAGATCTGCCATCGCGCGTGAAGGCGATGCACGTTCGAGACGTTGAGGGTATGCTCTGCGCTGTTGAAACCGCTGCGCGCCGGATCGTAGCCGAAGACCGGCCAATCGTCGGCGTTTGCGGGTGCGAGCGTCGCAAAGATGAGGCCGGCGACGACGGCCAAGATCGGGATCACTCGGGTCATCTTCGGTAGGTTGGACGCCTCGCAGCAAACGCCTGGCCGGTCGTAGGACTTCGGTCGAAGGACCGTCAAGGTTCGAGCATGGCCGATCCGAGCAACGCGTCCGATCCGACGCCGCCGGTGCAAGACGTCGTGGTCGACGTTCCGGGTTGGCAGCAGGTCCGGCCCCGCATCCCCGACACGCAACAGCGGCGCTCGCTGGAAAAACGGCGCAGCATTCGCGAGATCGTCTTCGGCATGCAGGACGGCATCCTCACGACGCTGGGAATCATTACCGGAGTGGGCGTTGCCGAGGGCGATCGATCGGCCGTCTTCATCAGCGGCTTCCTCGCGCTGCTTGCAGGCGCGCTCTCGATGGGAGTCGGCGAGTATCTCGGCCGCAAGGCGGAGCGCGAGGTGGTTCAAGCGACGATCGACTTGGAGAAGCGCGAGATGGAGGACGATCCGCAAGGCGAGTTCGCCGAGCAGGTCGCGTATTACAAGCTCAAGGGCTTCAGCGCCGAGGAAGCCGAGATGATCGTTCGGCGCCTAACGCAGCATCCGGACATCTACCTCTACGAGATGGTGCGCGACGAGTTTGGGATCGATCCGCGTGAGGCCGAGGACGCCGGGCTGCGCGCTCCGCTGGCGATGAGCGTCTCGTTTGCGGTGGGTTCGCTCATCCCGATTCTCGCCTTCATGCTCCCGCTCACGATGCCGGTCTCAACGCTCGCCTCGCTGCTCTTCGCGCTAGTGGGCCTCTTCAGCGTCGGTTTTTACGCCGGAACGCTGAGCGAGCGCAGCGCGATCGGCAAAGGCGTGGAGGTCGCGCTCTACGGATGCGCCGTCTTCGCGCTCTCCTATCTCGTCGGCCACTTCATCCCGCCGCTCTTCGGTCACGCTCCGGTCGCGGTCGGCGGCTAGTGGCCTCTCACTCATGCTCGTCACGCTCGGCCACGCGCTGATCGCGGGCATCGCGCAGGCGGCCGGCTTCCTTTGGGATAGCCTCTTTGGTTTGATCTTCGGCTTCTTGGTCTCGGCGATGGTCCAGGTCGTGCTGACGCCTGGCGCGATGCATCGCTACTTGGGACCGGGTTTCAAAGGGATCCTCTACGGTGCCGGGTTCGGGATCATCTCCTCGGCGTGCTCGTACGGAGCGGCGGCGGCGGCGCGCGGATTCTATCGCAGCGGCGCCGACGCGCGATCGGTCTTCGCTTTCCTGATCTCTTCGACCAACATGAACCTGGCGATCGTTATCCTCTTCTGGTCGTTGCTCGGCTGGCGATTCGCGTTCGCCGAATTTTTCGGCGGGGTCATCATCATTGCGGTCGTTACGCTCGGATTCACGCTCCTCTTCCGCCCGGGCGAGCTGGATCGGCTGCAGCGCGATGCCCGTGACGCCGCGGCGGCGACCGACGAACCGGAAGCGAGTTGCCACCACCACGAGGAGGCCGAGGCCGGGCTACGCGGTTGGGGGGCCCTGCGCTCCGCGCAGACGTGGTCCGCGGTTGCCGCGACCGCCCTCGCCGACGTCCGAATGTTGAGAACCGAACTCATCGTCGGTTATCTGATCGCCGGCTTCGCCGCTGCGCTCGTTCCGACGCAGTGGCTCGCAGACGCGCTGCACGCCGTCGGTGCGATCCCGTACGTCGGGTACGTGCTCCTGCTCGCCGTCGGACTGCTGATCGCGGTCGCGACCTTCGTCTGCTCCATGGGGAACGTTCCGGTCGCTCGTTTTTTGGCCGATGCGGGCATCCCGCTCGGCGCAAATACAACGTTCATCTACGGCGACCTTTTGATTCTTCCGTTGATCGCGATCTACCGCAAATCGTTCCCGCCGCGCGTCACCTGGACGTTCGTCGCGCTCTTTACTGCCGGCGCGATGATCGCCGGCGCGATCATGGAGCGCGTGATCGGAAACGAGCTCGGCGGCGTCTCGATGGGCTCGATGGTGCTCAACGACCGCTTTACGCTCGTCTCGAATTTGCTGGCGCTGGCAGCCGTCGCGGCGATTGCAATCGTTGCGATGCCTCGCCGGCGTACGCACCGGTTTTAAATTTCAGACTTTCTTCATCTCTTACTTCAGAGTTTTTTCACCCCAAAGCCGTAGCGTCTCAGAAACTACTAACACTTTAGCTGACTGAGGTGCTCGATGTTCAACACACGAATACGGTCCGCGGGCCTTACCGCGGCCGCGATAGCCGCCACGCTGGTTGTCGCCGGCTGCAATGGCGCGGGCCAGAATATGTCGCCGGTCGCCTCGCAGGCCGCGCGCGCCCAGAACGACGGCTCGAGCGCGGATCGCTCGCCGGACGTCTCGCTTTTGAAGATGCTGACCAAGCAGGTCGTCATCGGATCGACCGTCGATCCGGTCAACGGCGGGCAGAACCCCTACGGTTTGACGATCGCTCCGATTAGCTCGGGAGCCTTTACCGCCGGCGACCTGGTGGTCTGCAACTTCAACGGGAAATCGAACGTGCAGGGCACCGGCAAATCGCTCGTCGCGCTTCACCCCGTTCCGAACTCGACCCCGACCCACGTCTCGTCCGACAAGACGCTGACCGGCTGCGACGCGCTGGCGCTTGGAAACGACGACACGATCTGGGCCGCCGCGATGGTTGCGAACGACAACCCGGTGATCGATCCGGGCGGTAAACTTCTAACCAACATTTCCGGCAAGCCGTTAAGTCAGCCGTGGGGACAAATCTACGCGGAGCCGGCCTCGAGCGTGCCTGCGTTCTACGAGACGAACGCCGGGACCGGCACCGTCGTCCGCATCAATCTCGGTGCGACCTTCACCTTCGACGTGATCGGCAAAGGCTTTCCGGTGAACCATGGAAAGCCCGGCACGGCGCTCGCTCCCTCGGGCCTCGCCTACGATGCGAGCGTAGATACGCTCTACTTCGCGGACGGGCAAAACGATACGGTCATTGCGTTCAAGAACGTCTCGACGATTCCAAACGGCGGCATCAAGGCGGTTGACCACGGTATGAAGTTCACCGGGCCGTCGGCGGCCGACGCGCGCATCGTCTTTGCGGGCGCGCCGCTCAACGGTCCGATCAGCACCGCGCTGCTGCCCAACGGCAATCTGGTCGTCGGTAACACGCTGGATGCCGACGGCAAGAACTTATTGATCGAGATCTCGGCCGCCGGCAAGCTGCTCGACGTGCGCAACGTCGACAAGGGCGCGGCGGGAGCGCTCTTCGGCATCGTAGCCTCCGGCACGAAGAACTCCAATACGAAAATCTACTTCGACGACGACAACGACAACAACGTGCAGGTGCTCGAACGATAGCACCCCCTCCGTAGCGGGAAGGGCGACCGCCGCGCGGGCCAGGGCCGGCGCGGCGGCGCCTTTTCCGGGGAATGGCCGCAGCCGGGGCCGAAGCGGTCCTAACCAACTTTGAAGGAGGAAAGCTATGCTTCGGTACGGCGTTTTGGGGATGGCGGTAGTGCTGGCGGCCGTGGCGCTCACGGCACCCGCGCGAGCTCAACAAACGGGGACGATGTCGGACTCCGATTACGTCGCCAAGGTGATGACGGCCGCTCCGGCCGCGGTCGTGAAGGGCGCAACGATCGTCGAGATGCAGGCGGGTGGAACGATGCGCGTGCTTCAGACCGGAACGAATGGCTTTACGTGTCTGCTCCTCGATCCGACGACGCCGATGTGCGCCGATCAGAACGCGGTCGCCTGGATGCGGGCCTTGATGACGCACGCGACACCGCCGGACGGCGTAGGCTTCGTCTACATGCTTGCCGGTGACGACGGCGCGAGCAATACGGATCCGTACGCGACGGCGCAGAGCTCGACCAACCATTGGGTGAAGACCGGCCCGCACGTCATGATCGTCGGCGCGTCGGTCAAGACGATGGGTTATCCGATGACCGTCGATCCCGATCCGAGCAAACCGTACGTGATGTGGCCGGCCACGCCGTACGCGCACATCATGATCCCGGTCGTCGTCCAGCCCTAACGCGCGGCCGGACGAACCCGGCTACGCGCTACTCGTTCGTCGCCTTCATTGACGGATCGGGTATTCCGTCCGGACAGATCGTCGCTTGTACGGTCGGCGAGACGTAATACGCGTGCAGGTCGTAATGCGGAATCGGGAGACCTGGGTGGCCGTTCGGCTCGTATTTGAAGTCAACGTGGTCGATCGTGTAGCCGGGGAGCGCGTGAAGGTCGGCGTAGCTGAAGCCACGCTGCAGCTGATCGACGCTTACCATGATCTCGGTGAAGACCGGTTTACCTTGCCACACGCCGTAGATCGGCCCGAGCGGCATGTCCTTTGGATTCCCCCAGTGCTCGCCCATCGTCGCGATGCAGGGCGAGAGCATGAGCGCGTCGGCCGGAATGCCGGCCGGATGGACCGCCGGCTGCGGCGGCAACATCGGCTGGGCCGGCTCGGCGGCGCGCAGCGCCCCCGTTCCCATAAACGCCAGGGCCATGACGAGCGCTGCGAAGATACGTATCATCGACTCTCCTTGTGTTGGCTGGGCAAAGAGCTGACCGTCACGCCGTTGACCGACATGTGCCTGAGAATGAAATCGCGGAGCGTTTTGGTAGCGTTGCCGCCGGCGGGATAGTTCCAGAACCGCACGTTCTTGGGGCGCTTGCGTCCCGGAGCGTAGGGTATGACGATCGTCCCGCCGTCGATCCAAGACTGGCCGGCTTTCAACCCGATCTCGTTGAACTTCACGGTGTTCACGACCGTCGCCGTCGATCCGGAGACGGAGATTTGGTAGACGGCGGGGTGAAAGCGCTCTTCGACCGTCACGTATTGACCGTCCCATTGAACCTGGCCGGGGTTGGTGACGCTCAAGTCGATCGCGACGTTTGCAAGCGTGCTCCCTCCGCTCGGAAGTTCGGCGAACCCGAACTTCCCGGCGGCCTCACCGTCGACGAAGAGGTTGCCGGCGTTATCGTAGCCGCAGTAGAGTATCGATAGCCCGGGGTCCTCGAACGTTACCGGCGGTTTGGTCGGCCCGCTGAAGACGGCGACCTCTTGACCGCACGAGGCAAAGCACGAGACGACGACGGCGAGATTCCCGGTCGTCGGATCGAACGAACAGGCCGTCGCCGTGCCCGGAACGCTAAAACTTGCGATCGGACTCGTGCCGCCGTGCGCGTATTCAGTGACGTTCGATGTGCGCGTCAAATAGACGTTGCCGCTGTTGTCCGAGCACGTCCCGGACGAGCCGGCGGCGATGCCGCCGACGTATTCGCCGTCGGGATAGGAGAAGATCCACGACTCGCTGCTCCCGCCGATATAGAGCAGGTCGCCGCTCGCGGCACCGGGCTTGATCCACGAACGCCCGTGGCCGGCGGCCTGCGCGGCCGCGCCGGCTAGCGCGCTCGTACCCGGTTGGGTTGGCGCGGGCGGCGCTCCGCCGCAACCGGCAAGCAATGCAAGCATCCAAACGATGGCTACAGACCGGCCGTAACGCGAGATCTTCATGGCGGCTAGTTCGGCCCGCGCGGGTCCGTTCCATCCGCTAGCCCGCTCGATGCTGCAGGCCGGGGCCGTCGGCTCGGCGATACGCTAGACCGATGAAGATGTCGACGCTTTGCCGCGACGCGCTTAGCGTGTTGAGCGCATTCGCGATCCTGGCCGCCTGCGGCGGAACGCAGCTGCCGCCGGCGCCGCGCGACAACGCCGCGCCGGCGCGGTCGTGGAGCGAACCGCAGGCAAGCGGCGCGGATATTCTCTACATCTCCGACGTCGGGACCAACGACGTTTACCTGTACTCTTACCCCGGCGGCGCGCTGATGGGAACGCTTACCGGCTTCGACGCTCCGGGGCATCTCTGCTCGGATCGCAACGGAGACGTCTTCGTCACCAACACGAACGCGCAGCAGATCGTGGAATACGAGCACGGCGCATCCACGCCGAAGGCGACGCTGTCGGATCGGCACGAGCTGCCGGTGGATTGCGCGGTCGACGGCGTGACCGGAGACCTCGCCGTCACGAACTACGGCCCGTCGGGTTCTAACCGTGGAAACGTCGCGATCTATCCGGGCGCGAGCGGCAAGCCGAAGCTCTACGCCGACCGGCAGATACTCGCATACCTCTACTGCGCCTACGACCGCAAGGGCGATCTCTTCGTCGACGGTCTCACGTACAAGTACGACTTCGCGCTCGTCGAGCTTCCGAAAGGGAAGCGCAAGTTCGAGAGGATTACGCTCCCTCAAAAATTCACCGGGTGGGGCGGCGTCCAATGGAACGGCAACCGGCTCGCGATCGGCAACGGCGCCGCGACGATCTACGAGTTCGCGATCAAAGGGAAGGTGGCCAAGGAGGTGGGCTCGACCTCGCTTGGCGGAGCTGCGAACGTGGTCCAGTTCTGGATCGGCGGCGGGAAGATCGTCGGTCCCGACGGCCCCGACGGCGGGAACAAGGACGTCGGGATTTGGAGCTATCCCGCGGGCGGCCAACCGACGCAGACGATCGCCGGCCCGTTCGAAGATCCGAGCGGCGCGACCGTCAGCCGCGCTTCGTCACCGTAAAGATGGCGCGGGCCCGCCGAAGCGAGCCCGCTGCCGCTCGTCGCCCGGATACGAGGGGCTCCTAGTCGCCTGCGATGCGGCGGGCTTCGGTCCTGCGCATCGCCGAGGGTGAGAGCACGTCGGGTTTGTAGTCCGGCGGCTGCGTCGGGATGGCCAGCGGATGGATGCGCAGCGACTTGCAGTTCATCGGCGCGGGGAACTGGCTGATCGCGATCCCCGGAACCTCCGCGAGGCTGGCCGGATTCGGCTGCGCCGATCCGTCGAGCTTGGAGAGGTCGAACGCTCCTGCGAGATCGGAAATTGCGCTCTCGCCGTCGCGCGGTCCGTACGGCGCGACCGACGCCTCGTCGGGGAGCGACGCCATCGTCGGCACGCCGAAGGTCGTTTCGACGAACTTCGCAACCGAGGCCGTATCGCTATAATCGTTCACGACCGCTCCCGAGAGCGAATACGGAGAGATCACGATGAACGGCAGGCGCTGACCGTCGCCGCACGGGAAGCCGTCGTTGCAGTTTTCGAACGCCGTCGGCGTCACGTGGTCGTAGAACCCCCCGCCGTCGTCCCACGTGATGAAGATCGCCGAGTCCTTCCAGTACTTGCTCTGCGCGATCGCGTTGACGTACGTCGCGACGAACGCCTCGGCGACTGCGGCATCGGAGTTTCCGGAACCCGGATGGTCGTCGTCGCCCAAGTAGCCTTTTTGGATCGCCGGCTTCTTGTTGGCAGGGAGCCACCCGAAGTGGTTATCCTTCGATCCCTTGATGAAGAAGATGCCGCTCTCGGGAAGCGTCCCGTTCACGATCTCCTTGAGCGTCCTCTCGGTCGTGCCGACGTGCGACCAGTAGGTGAAGTTATTGCGCACGTAGTCGAAATATTGCGGCGCGTTGTGGTGCGCGACGTAGCCGGGTTGCGCGCTGCCGCTCGCGCGGCTGTCCACGTAGCCCTCCTGGGCCCACTCCCACGGGATCGCCGCCTGGCCCGACGAGGCCATCGCCGCGAGGTCGTCGGCGACCTTACCGGGGCGCGCCTGCGCCTTTTGCGCCTCGTCGGCCCCGCCCAGCGTCAGCGCGAGCGATGCGTAGCTCTGCTTCATCTGGACGGTGGAATCGGTGCCGGTGTACGGACCGGCGAACGGGTCGAGGTCGCCGTTGATCGGCACGCCCGGGCCTTCGCTTTGGTTGCTCCCGTCTTTCGGGAAGCGCTTCTCCTCGGAGATGCCGGCCTGCCCCGCGAACATCGCTACGTTCGCGGGCGACGACGGGCCGGTTTCCGACTGGAAGTAGTGGTCGAGCAACGCGAAGTTCTTCGCGTACATCCAGAGATACGGGATCGTATCGCAGTCGTAGATCGCCATCGTCGTCAGGCCGTACTGGCGCGCGACTCTGCGCGACGCGCCATAGTTCTTGACGTTGTCACGTTCTTCGCCTGAGAGGAAGTTGTCCATTTTGCCGCCGGCAAACTTTTTCTCGAGCACGTAGCGGTCCTGATCCGGCCCGAGGATGTCGGGATTCGTGATCTTGAAGACCGTCTGCATCCTCTTTGCGATTTCGTCGTACTGCGAGTAGCCGTGCGTTTTTGCGAGTTTCGTACCGAGATTTTCGGCACCGGGAAAGGTCCCGAAATAGTTATCGAACGAGTGGTTCTCTTGGAAAATAACGAACACGTGCTTGATCTTGGCGTGCAGGCGATGTACGAGTAACGCGTGCGATTGAGGCCCCAGCCTCGACAGCTCCAGCGTTCCGTACGTCGAGCTCGGGACGAGAGACGACGCTCCGTTACAGCCCGATAGCGTAACGCAAGCGAACGCCGCCGTCGTGAACGAAGCGGTGAGACGTTGAAGAATCATCGTTGTGCTCCATGCCGTTGCGAGTGCGAAAAGTGGGACTAGCGCGCTTTTCGACGACGCGCCGGCGCCGGCTCGTTAACGAATTCTAAAATTAGTGAAGGGCGATTTATCGAACGTGGTGGCTTGCGCACGACCGGCGGGGCGGCCGGGTCGCGAGATGGGCCGGCCGGCCGCCGGGAATTTCAGACTTTTTTTACCGGGTTGGCCTATAGTGCGGGCAAAGGCTCAAGGAGGTTCCATGTTCAAGAATTTGATCGCACCAAGCGCCGTCGTGGCCGGCCTGGCTTTGGCGGCTTGCGGCGGGCACGCCGCCGGCGGCAACGTGATGCCGATGGCAGGCAACTCGGTCGCGCTGCCGGCCCCCGCTCACGACATGCTGATGTACGCGACCATGCCGAAGGCTACGATCGGTGAGGAGCTCCCCAAAGAGGGGCTCGGCGTCGTCAAGTCGGCGAAGTGGAAGGCGACGATGGCTGGATACACCCAGCAGCGCTACTCGCAGTCGCTGGGGTTCCCGCCTGGAACGAAGATCACGATCCGCAACCTCTCGGGCAACGTCACGCACACCCTGGACGTGGTCAAGGAGATCTCCGGACCGCCTGCCGTCTATCCTAAAGGCGTGAAGCTGCCGGTCGAAAAGCGCGGCAGCGGTAAGCTCGAGGCCGGATTCGCCAGCGGGCCGATCAAGCCGGGGCACTCGGTGACGATAACGCTCGGGAAAGCAGGCATCTACCTGATTGGCTGCGCCTTCCACTACGGCGACGGGATGCACGACGTAATCGTCATTGCCCCGCACGCAGCGCCGGGGCCGCAGGCCACCGCGCCGCCGGGCGGCGGCGGAGGCGGCGGGAGCGGCAGCGGTAGCGGCAGCGGCTGGTAAGTAACGGCGCTCCCCGGTCGCCCTATCTGCCTGGTGGGGCGATCGGTGCGGGCGTGTCGCGCGGCGGCGCGTGCAGGAACGACATCGAGAAGTACGCGCCGATCCACGATCCGAGCGCGGCGAAGACGACGTAACGCCAGTCGCGCGTATAGGTGATGACGGCGAACGACGAGAGCAAGTACCAGGTGCTGCTCCACGTCGCGGCCGAGATGCGCCGCCTGCTCGAGACCGCCGCCGTAAAGAAGACGTAGACGGCGTCGGTCGCCGCGGTGCTGGCGACGACGCCGACCACCAGCAGCGGGTGAAGCTCCATGATGTGCTGCAACATGGAGGCTCTCTTGCGAGAAGGGCGGCGTTATCTCCCGCGGAGCATGACGCGCGCCGCGTTCCAACCCGCGGCGCCCATCACGCCGCCTCCCGGGTGCGCGGCCGCACCGCAGAGGTAGAGCCCTTTAATCGGGGTTGCATAGCTCGCGAATCCCGCGACCGGCCGAAACGCGAAGAGCTGGTGGAGCGGCATCGCACCCTGAAAGATGCTTCCTCCGGTTAAGCCGAAGGTCGCCTCGAGATCCACCGGCGTGAGAATCTGCCGGTCGATTACCGACGCCTTGAATCCCGGCGCGTATTGCTCGACGACGTCGAAGCATCGGTCGGCATACTCGTTACGCAACGCATCGGTCCACGGCCCGGCGTTGAGACGATATGGGGCGTACTGCGTGAACATCGACATCAAATGCTTCCCGGGCGGCGCGACGGTCGGATCGAGCGAGGACGGCATCGTGCACTCGACGACCGGTTCCCGCGAGAAGTCGCCGTACTTCGCGTCGTCGTAAGCGCGTTCGATGAAGTCCTGGTCCGGGCAGAGATGCACGGTGCCAAAATGCTGCGGCCCCGGCTCGTGGCCCGGGAGCGCGGTAAAGCTCGGCAGGCGCTCGAGCGCGACGTTAATCTTGCACGAGGCGCTGCTGTACGAGATTCGCGCGACCGCGTCGCGGAATGCGGGAGGAAGTTCGGCGCCGTCGAGGAGCTTCTCGAAGGTGACGTGGCAGTCGACGCCGCTCGCGACGCGCTTGGCGCGGAGCTCGTCACCGTTGGCGAGCGCGACGCCGGCGACCCGGTGCCCGCGCGTCAGAATCTTCGCGACCTCGGCCTCGGTACGGATCTCGACGCCGAGCTCCGTAGCCGCCTTGGCGAGCGCCTGCGTGAGCCCGCCCATGCCGCCGCGCACGTAGCTCCAGACGCCGCGCTTGCCGTTGGTCTCGCCCATCACGTGATGGAACAGGACGTAAGCGGTGCCGGGCATGGACGGCGCCATGAACGCGCCGATGATCGCGTCGGTCGCAATCGTGCCCTTCAGCTCCTCCGACTCGAACCAACGGTCGAGAATCGGACGGGCCGCGCCGGTAAGCACTTCGATCGCTTCGCCCATGCCGGGCCCGAGTCGTTGGAGCGCGCGCCCCATCTTGCCGGCTTCCAGCATCGCGCCGAGGCTAGGGTGAATCAGATCCGGCGGGATCTGCGTGAGCGTCGGCTCGACGACCGACGCGACTCGTTCGAGCATCGCTTCGTATTTCGGATAGTTCTCCGCATCGCGCTTGCTGAACTTGGCGATCTCTGCGACGTCCTTCGAGCTGCCCGTGCCGAGCATCAAGTAGCGTCCGTCGAGGAACGGTGAGAACGAGGCCGGGTTGCGCTCGATCGCCTCGAAGCCGTACTCTTGCAACCGCAGATCGGCGATGATCTCCGGGCGGAAGAGGCTGTTGACGTACGCAGCCGTCGAGACCTTGAAGCCGGGGAAGATCTCTTCGGTCACGCACGCGCCGCCGACCACGTAGCGGCGCTCGAGCACGAGCACCTTCCACCGGGCGCGGGCCAGGTAGCATGCCGCGACGAGGCCGTTGTGGCCGCCGCCGACGATAATCGCGTCGTACGTATCCGATGCCGCCATCGTTAAATCTTCACCCTCAAGCTCAGGTAAGCGTTGAACGGCTCGCTCAGCGAGCTCGTTTGGTCGTTATAGGTTCCGAAGTACGGTTCGTAGGGATATTTCAGGAAGGTCTGGACGTTTGAGCCGGGATTGTACGCGTTGCCGACCGGCGGCGAACTCGGCCCGCCGATCAGGTTGGTATACGCGCAGGTCTGGCTGTTCCAGAAGTACGTGAACGCTGTCCGTTGCCCGCCGAAGCAGGTCTGCAGCAGGTTTGCCAGCGTGACCGTCAGGCTGACGCGCGGTGAGACGTCGTAGCCGATCTGCAGGTGTCCGAGCAGTTGTGCCGGCTCGCGGAACGCGCCGATGCCGTCGAACTGCCCCGTATACGGATCGGGTATCGAAAGCGTCGCGGCACAGCTCGGATTGTTGGCGTCGAACGGCCGGCCGCCGGCTGCGCCGTATGGATACCGCGGATCGCCCGCGATTGGAGAGATCAACGGCTTGCCGCATCCCAGCGCCGGATCGATTCCCGGCGTGGTGAGCGGTGCGCCGTACCGATTGCCGGCGACGTACTGCAGCGAGGGCGTCACGGCGAGCCGGTTGTGTTTGTAGTTGAGCAGCAGCGTCGCGACGTACGGAAAGTTGAACGCGTTGACGCCCGAGCCGACGCCGCCGGGGAATATAGAGAAGGGCAGGTAGGCGGCGGTCGGGTCCAAGAGCGAGTACGCCGGCGAGCGCCAGTACGGGTTCGCGACGGCGTTCGGGCCTTTGCACGACGGGTCGGGCTGCCCGCCCGGAGCGTAGCAGGCCGCGGCGGACTTTCCGTTGCTGGTATATCCGCAGAGCGGCTCCCCGAACTCGGCCTTGCCGTACGCGCTGCCGCCGGGTGCGCAGGCTTTGGTATAAGCGTTGTATTGCGAGATCCCCGAGTTGATCGGCGAGAGGACGGTCGTGCCGTTGGGGAGCGTGCCGTACTTGACGGTCGCGTAGGTGTATGCGAATGAGAGCTGTCCTGAGAATCCGTTGCGGCTGAAATCGCCTTTGTCGAACTGAAACTCGAAACCGCTGGACGTCTGGTACCCCGCGTTGAGCCCCGAAGTGATGCCGGCCGTGTAGTTGATATAGAAGTTCTCGACCTGGTCCTGCGTCTGCCGCAAGAACGGCGTGAGCTTGTACGACATGTCGGTGCCGTGGATGCGCTGCTCGATGGAGAAGTCGCTGTTGTAGGAGACCGACGGCGCGACGGCGTGTCCGGGGCTGGTGAAGCCGAGCGGATAGAACTGCGCGAGCGTGTCGGGCAGGTTCTGCTCGAGCGAGTTGTATTGCTCGTAGGCGGCGCTCGGCTGTTCGTTATATCGCCCGTAGCTCGCGCGCAGCACCGTATCGGGGTTCACGGTATAGGTCACGCCGACTCGAGGCTGCGGGATGTTGTAATCGAAGCGTCCGGGCGTGTTCTGGAGGTTCGCGTTGGTGTATTGCCGGCCGAATGCCGAGCAGGACTTCTGCGAGTTGGTGCTCCAGTTCGAGCCGACGAGCGCGCTGCGATCGACCAGCGTGAGCGTTGCCGTGTCGTAGCACGTGTCCTGGTTGAAGGCGTTGAACCAGAAGTCTCGAGCCGGGCCGGTCTGGGTATTCGCCCCGACGTAACTGTAGTTGTCGACGCGGATGCCGGCGTTGACAAACAGGCGATCGTTGGGGCGCCACTGGTCGGTGATCGAGTAGCCGGAAAAGTAGGGGGTGACCGTATTGTTCAGCCCGTACGCGCCGTTCTCGACGACGTAGTAGGCACACGGCCCGTTCCCGCAGGTCAAGCCGCCGACGTCCGACCGGCTGCCCTGAGGGTTGGTGAGTTTCAGGAAGCTCGGGAGCAGCCCGTAGGCGACGCCGCCGCCCTGTCCGTCGGCACACGTCGTCGGCGTGGCGTGCGGGTCGCCGTTGCCTAGGAAATAGTGGTAGCAGGTTCCGCTTAGCGGGTCGTTGCGGTTGACCAGCACCGCGAACGCGTTGCCGTACGCGAGGCCGTACTGGAACATCTGCTCGTTGTAGATGCGCGCCCCGGTCGAGGTCGTGTAGCTGGCTTCGGCCTCGAGCAGGTTCTGCGGGTTGAGCTGGGCGGTAAAGCTCGCGCTGACGCCCCGCGTGTGGTTGTTGATCTCGTAGTCGCCCGAGTCGTAGTAGGCGTAAGGCTGGAGCGACATCATCGGCCCGTTCTCGATCCAATCCGAGTAGTACGTGTAACCATAGACGCGCAGGAAGGCGCTGGAGTTGAAGTTCTTTTGGTACTGCAGCTTGACGATCGACTGGCCGTTGTAGCCGCGGTCGCGCTGGTTGTACGGATCGGGGATCGGCCCGAAGAGCGGGTGCGACGGCGACGAAGGATAGAGATACGGCGTCACCAGCGAGGCGTAGTTGGAGGGCACGAACGTCCCGATCCGGCCGCGATACTGAAACGCATCGAGGTAATACGGCGGAAACGTCCCGACCGTGTTGATCCAATTATCGTACCCTTCGTCGTTGACCGAGCTGAGGAAGGTCGTAAAGATCTCGTCGTTATCGTAGAGCAGCTGCACGTCGTCGCGGAGGCCGTCGTGCTTGTGCGGAATCGCGATGTGAAAGTTGGCGATCGCCGTACGCGTCGCGACGTTGGCGGCGTCGATCGTTCCGAATCCGATCGGGCCGAGGATCCATCCGGGGGTGCCGTTTGGGCCGACGTTGGGCCTGCCGTTGGTATAGCACGACGGCAGCGTCGTTGCCGAAAGCGCGCTCGGCGCGGGGCAAGCTCCGAGCTGTTGACCGAATTCGGGCGCGTAGGACGCGCCGCCGAACTGACTGACGTAGCGATAATCTTGGTTGTATCCGCCGAGCCCGACGTAGTAGGAGAAGCCGCGATCGGGGGTCGCGCCGCCGACTTCGAGATTGGCGCTGTGATAAAAGATCGGCGTGCCGAGACTCACGTTAGCCGTTCCGTAGCCGGGAGAGGTTCCGGTCTTGATCACCTGGTTGACGAAACCGGCGAGACCCTGCGCCTCGGCGTTGGAGGGGGTCGCGCCGGTGTAGACTTGGAGCTCGAGTTGGCCAAGCGACGAGAGCGAGCCGGACGGATAGTTGTCGAACGCGCGATTGACCGGAATGCCGTCGAACTCGTAGCCGACCTCCGACGCGTCGCCACCGCGCACGTGGACGGCTTGGAGATAGCCGTTTTGATTTGCTGGGACGTAGGCGCCGGGGACCGAGGCGATCGCCGAGTACGCGCTATTGAGCGCTCCGCCGCCGCCCAGCACGGCGGTGCGGTCTTGCGCGGCCGCGTTGATCGAGTAGAGGTCGGCGGTCGTACCGGGCTTGACCAGGCTCGACGCGCTGCGCGACGTGACGTTGGCGATCGTCTTGAGCGCGACATGCAGCGAGAGGGTCAGCGTCTGCTGTGCGTCGGCCAAGACGGTCACGCCCGCGTAGGAGATCGGCGCGTACCCGTCTTTCTGTAAGGCGACCGTGTACTCGTCCGGTGCGAGCGAGACGATCGCGAATCGTCCCCCAGCGTCGGTCGTCGCGATCGCGCTCTGCGAGGGGCTCGTGACCGCGATCTTAACGCCGGCGATCGGTTTTGAGGTGCCGGCTTCGGTGACGATGCCGTTGATGCCGCCGGTCGTGCCGGCTCGCGCCAAGCTCGTGAGCGTGCAGCTGAGGAGTAGCGTAAGGGCAAGATATCTCATTCGCAGACTTTCGGTGACGGATCGGGTGGCAAGTGATACGCGGCGAGGAACGCGCGATAGGCGTCCATCGCGGCGTCGAACTGGAGTCGAATCGCGGCCGCCTCTCGCTCGTGCGGCGGCAGCGGCGGTC
Organism: Vulcanimicrobiaceae bacterium; assembly: GCA_049792675.1. Classification (GTDB taxonomy): domain Bacteria; phylum Vulcanimicrobiota; class Vulcanimicrobiia; order Vulcanimicrobiales; family Vulcanimicrobiaceae; genus Cybelea. The sequence continues at coordinate 62,731 of JBARBD010000101.1, forward strand.
CCTGCGAGAGCGCGATCACGCCCTGCAGCACGGCGAGCCGTTCGCGCAGACGGTCGGGGGTGAGGAGCTGGTCTTCGGAGTTGACGACGCCCGACGTGAACCGCGAGTAGACCGCCGGGATCGCTCGACGCATCGCTGCGTCGTGCGGGCCGCTGGACTGGGTGCGGAGCGCATCGAGGCGATTGAGTGCGACGTCGATCGCCGAGAGCTCGTCGTTGAGCGACTTGACGAAGGCGTAGCGCGCAGCGTACTGCGCTTGGGTCCAGGCAGCGCGTGGATCCGGACGCACCTCGAGCGGCTCGGTCGCCATCGCGGAGCCGGCATGCAGGCGAACTTCGTACGTTCCCGGCACGACGGTCGCGCCGTTCCCGCCCTGGTTCCAATCGCGGGCGGCGTTCCACGCGACGGGTGCGGTCTCGGCAAGATCCCAAGACGCGCGCTCGATGCCTGCCTCTCCGGCGGCGCCGAAGCAACGAACCGTCGCCCCGCTCTTGTCGAGCACATCCACGAAGAGGTTGGCCGCCGAGGGGAGGTAGTAGGTAATCAGCGCGCCATCCGGCGGGTTCTCGGCGCTATACGCCCCGGCGGCGAGGCAGCATTCGTCGGGGTGCGTCCCGTAGTAGTCGCTCCACCAGCGGTACCACGTGTAGGCGGTTGGCAACGGAAAGAGCCGCGGAGCCGACGCCGAGATCGCGGCGCGAAGACCGCCGAGCGCGGTCAGGTCGTCGAGTATCCAAAATCCGCGCCCGTGCGTTGCGATGAGAAGATCGTCGCGCTGGGGCTGTACGCGCATATCGTGGACGGCTACCTGCGGCATGTTGAGGCGCAGGCTGCTCCAGTGCTCGCCGCGATCGAGCGAGAACCATACGCCTTGTTCGAGCCCGGCGTAGAGAACGTCGGGGTTGCGCGGATCTTCGCGCACGACGTGAACGTATTGATCGCTCGGAAGCCCGCCGGCGATCGCGCGCCACGACGCGCCGCCGTCGTCGGTAACGAGCACGTACGGCGAAGGGTCGCCCATGACGTGCCGGTCGATCGCGACGTACGCGCGGCGCACGTCGGCCCGCGACGCTTCGACGGTGTCGATGCGCCCCCAGGCAGGGATGCCGGGCGGCGTGACGTTCCGCCACGTCGTCCCGCCGTCGGTCGTCAGCTGGACGAGGCCGTCGTCGGTGCCGACCCAGATGCGCGCCGGATCGATCGACGACGGCGCGATGTCGAAGATCGTATCGTAGAACTCGGCGCCGGAGACGTCGGGATTGATTGGGCCGCCGGCTACGCGCTGCTTGTTCGGATCGTTGCGCGTCAGATCCGGGCTGATCTTCGTCCAGGTCCGGCCGCGATCGTTCGTCGCAAAGAGTACGTTCGCTCCATAGTACGCGGTGCTGCCCGTGCTCGAGAACGCGATCGGGGCTTCCCAGTTCGAGCGGAATGGGAGCCCGGCGAGCTCGCGGCCATTGGTATCGGTGTCGTCGGGCGTGATGTCGTAGTTCTGCCGCGAGCGCAGGTCGAAGATGCCGAGCTGCCCGTTGAGCTCGTTGACGCCGACGTTCCAGATCGAGGACGGGTCGCCCGGCTGCGGCCAAACCCACGAGCCGTCGCCGTCGTTGCCGACCGCGCGCCAATCCGAGTTCTCGATGCCGAGCGGGCTGAGCGAATCGGACGGCCCGCAGTACGAGTCGTTGTCCTGGATTCCGCCGCAGAGATGATAGGGGTTCTGCTCGTCGTAGCCGACGCGATAGATTTGGGCGAGCACCACGTTGTAGCGCCAATCCCACGTCTTACCGCCGTCGAGCGAGATCGGCGCGCCGCCGTCGTTGGCTTCGATGATGCGGGTGCCGTCGCGGGAGATCCAGAGACCGTGGTGATCTTGGTGGACGGCGCCGCGGACGTCGGTATAGGTCTCGCCGCCATCGCGCGTCTCGATCAGATCCTCCGACGAGAAGAAGACGCGATCGCGGTTCGCGGGGTCGACGGCGAGCCGGCTCATATAGAAGGGGCGCTGATTGACTAGCGTGTCTTTGGTCATGAGACGCCAGTGCGAACCGGCGTCGTCGGATCGCCACAGCACGCCCTCTTTCGATTGGATGACCGCGTAGACGCGCCGCGGATCGCTCGCCGCGACGCCGAGCCCGATCCGCCCCATATCTCCGGCGGGCAGTCCGTTGCCGCGCAGGCGCCGCCAGCTCGTGCCGCCGTCGTCGCTTTTAAAGAGACCGTCGAGCGGGCCGCCGCTGGAAAAGCTCCACGGCACGCGGCGGAACTGCCAGATGCCCGCATAGACGGTCCGCGGGTTGCGCGGATCGATCGCGATATCGGAGGCGCCGCTCGCCGGGCCGAGGTAGAGCGTGCGCTGCCAGGTGCGGCCGCCGTCATCGGTGCGATAGACGCCGCGCTGCGCGCCGTCTCGGTACGGGTTGCCGACCGCGGCGACCCAGACGCGCCGCGAGTTCTTCGGATCGACGACGATCTGTGCGACCGCCCAGCTCGCGCGCAGGCCGACGTTCTGCCAATCCGCGCCGCCGTCGTGCGTAACCCAAACGCCGTCGCCGTACGAGATATCGTTGCGCAGATTCGGCTCGCCGGTGCCGACCCACACCGTTTGCTTGTCGCTCGGATCGATCGCGATCGCCCCGATCGCGCCGACCGCCGCGCGAGGCCAGACGCTCCTCCACGTCAATCCACCGTTGGAAGTTTTCCAAACGCCGCCGTCGGCGCCGCCGAAATAGTAGAGATTGGCGTCGGCGTCGCTTCCGGCAACGCCCGACGCGCGTCCGCCGGCGACTGCCGGCCCGACGTTGCGCCACGTGAGATGTTGCAGCGACGGTAGCGCGAGGCCGGCCGCGAGAAAGACGCCCAGCGTTTTTCTACGCTCCCATAATCTTGCGATAGTGGCGGTCGAAGGCGCTCAGCAGCCCTTCGGCGTTCGAATACGGCCCGGGTGCATAGGCGCGCGAGCCCAAACCGAGCTGCGTCAACTCGTTGACGTGCCAGTCTTGGCGATTGGTCAGGTCCCAGAAATCGGCGACGTCGCTCGGGTCGAAGGCCGGATCGGCGATCGTCTTGGGATCGAAGAGAAACGCGCAGAGCACTTCGGTGCGGTCGGCCGCGAGCGGCTTGGCGTAATGCACCATCACGTAATCGGGATGGAGGCTCAGCAGCATCGACGGGAAGATCGTATAGTAGTAGACGCGATCGAGCTCGGCGCCGGAGACGCTGCCCAGCGGCGGGCGCGCGCTCGTGCCGCTCATCGCGAGGCTCGTCCCATGACGGCGCATCTCGGAGTATCCGCCGAGGAACGCCCCGTCGGAGAGATCGTTGCGGCCACTATCCGACGGCGAGAGCTTGTCGAGCTGTGGATGGACGAGCGGACAGTGATAGCATTCGGAGTAGTTCATGAAGACGAGCTTCCAGTTGCAGGCGAGCTCGTAAGTGATGCTGCGCGCCGTCTGCAGCCGGCCGATCTCCCACTTGGAGAAGCGGTCGACGATCGGCGCGAACGCTTCGCCGAACGGCGGCGCGTCGCGGGTCAGATTGACGAAGATGAAGCCTTCCCAGCGCGCGACCCTCGCCTGGTTGAGCGGGTACTCGGAACGCTCGAAGCCCGGAACCTCGGACATGTTGCGCGCGACTTTGAGCTCGCCGTCGAGTCCGTAGGTCCACGCGTGGTACGGGCACTGAATCGAACCTTGGAATCGTCCCGAGCTCTCTTGGCAGACGCGCGTGCCGCGATGGCGGCATACGTTGTAGAACGCATGAATCTCGCCGCCGTTGTCGCGGGTGACGATCAGGCTCTCGCCGCAGCGTTCGGCGGTAAAGAAGTCTCCCGGCCGTGGAATCGCCTCTTCGCGGCCAAGACAAATCCACTCCCGAGCGAAGATGCGATCTTGCTCGGCTGCGAAAATCTCCGGCGATGTATACCACGAACCTGCGAGTGTCTTCGCACCGGCGCCGATACTCGGTCTTGCAAACGCCTCCATCTTATCCCGCCATCCTCGCGCTCCAACGTTACGCGGCGAAGGGTTCCTGCACGTTTGACGGAATCCGCCAATCAGCAGCGATTTATTTGGTTTTTGGCAAATCTAGCGATGAAACCTTCGGAAGATAGAGCGGGTGAACCGCAACGCTCGCTTGGACAGGCGGCATATTGGGAGCCGGCTTACTTTGCTCGCGAGCGCCACGCGATCTTCTGGGATCAGTGGTTCTACGCAGGGCGCGCCGAGCAGCTCGACCGCCCCGGGGCATACCGCGTCCTCGACGTCGCCGGAGAGAGCGTGATCCTCGTGCGCGGGGACGACGGCCTCTACGCTCATCTCAACTTCTGCCGCCACCGGGGAACCCGTCTGCTGTGCGGTGAGGGCGCGCTGCACGGCGCGATTCGCTGTCCGTATCATTCGTGGACGTACGCCCTGGACGGCCGGCTACTCGCCTCGCCGTTCGTTGCTGCCGAAACGCTCCCGCCCGAGGCGCGCAGGCTCCATCGGGTCGGCGTCGACGAGTGGGGCGGCTTCGTCTTCGTGCACCTCTCGCCCGCGCGGGCCGAACAATCCGGTGCGACCCTGGCCGCGCAGCTGAATGCGATACCGCGCCGGCTCGCGCGCTATCCGCTCGACGAGCTGCGCGTCGCGAGCACCCTTCGTTACGACGTCGAAGCGAACTGGAAAGTGATCCTCGAGAACTACAACGAGTGCTACCATTGCGCGGGCGTCCATCCCGAGCTCTGCCGGCTCGTCCCGGCCTTTAGGCAACGCGGCGGCAGCGAGCTGGATTGGGATCGCGGCATCCCGCATCGCGACGGCGCCTGGACCTTTACGGCGAGCGGCACGAGCGACCGCCGCCCGTTCGCGGCGTTGAACGACGACGAGCGCGTGCGCCACAAGGGAGAGTTGATCTACCCCAACTTCATGCTCAGCCTGTCGGCCGAACACGTGGCGGCCTTCTCGCTCTGGCCGCGCGAGCCGGGTAAGACGACGATCGTTTGCGATTTTCTCTTTCACCGCGACGAGATCGAACGGCCCGGCTTCGATCCGAGCGACGCCGTGGAGTTCTGGGATCTCGTCAACCAGCAAGATTGGAACATCTGCGAGCGCGTGCAAGCCGGGATGCGCTCGCGCGCCTTCGTCCACGGCTACTACGCGCCGATGGAAGACGCAAGCCTCGACATCCGGCGTTACATCGCGTCGCGCCTCGGCGAGGATGCCGTGTCGTGACGCGCGAGTACGACGCGATCGTCTTGGGCCTGGGCGGAATCGGCAGCGGCGCCGCCTACTGGCTCGCCAAACGAGGCGCGCGGGTGCTGGGGCTCGAGCAGTTCGAGGCCGGACACGCCCGCGGCGAGTCCCACGACCACTCGCGGATCATCCGCCTGTCGTACTTTACGCCTGCCTACGTGCGGCTTGCACGGGAGGCGTACGACGCGTGGGCATCGCTCGAACGCGACGCAAACGAGCGCGTCGTCTTCAAAACCGGCGGTCTCGACATCGGTCCGCGCGAGGGCGGCATCCCGATCGCGAACTACGCCAACGCGATGCGTGCCTGCGGCGTCCCGTTCGAGGAGCTTGACGCCGGCGAGATTCGCAAGCGCTGGCCGGTCTGGCGCGTCGGCGACGATATCCACGGGCTCTTTCAGCCCGACGGCGGTATCGTCGCGGCCGAGCGCGCGACCGCAGCGCACCGGCGCGTGGCGACCGAGTTCGGTGCCGAGTTGCGCGATCGAGCCCCGGTTACGGCGTTACGCGCGCACGGCGGCGAGGTCGTCGTCGAGGCGGGCGGCCAGGTCTATCGTGCCGGAAAGCTCGTCATCGCGGCCGGTCCTTGGACCGATCGCGCGTTGGCGCACTTCGGCGTGCGCCTCCCGCTCGAGGTCACCAAGGAGCAGGCGATCTACTTCAAAGCGCGCGAGCTAGCAGGCTTCGCTTTCGGCGCGTTTCCAATCTGGATCTGGATGGACAATCCGTGTTTTTACGGCTTTCCGGTCTTCGGCGAGCCCGACGCGGTGAAGATCACCGAAGATTGCGGCGGAAAGACGGTTGACGCGGAAAGCCGCGGCTTCGAGGAGGATCCGGAGATCACGGCCCGCGTCAGCGGCTTTCTCGAACGCCATTTGCCGGGCGCGCTCGGTCCGGTCAAGCTCGTCAAGACCTGCCTCTACACGCTGACGCCCGACCGCGACTTCCTGATCGACTCGCTGCCCGAACACCCGAACGTGAGCGTCGCGGTCGGCTCCGGTCACGCCTTTAAGTTCACGTGCGTTATCGGGCGCATCCTGAGCGACCTCGCGCTGGACGGCGCGACTACCTCCGGTATCGACGCTTTCAAGATCGATCGCGCGATCCTGCAGATGGCGGACCCGCCGAAGAACTACCGCGTTTAGCGGCCGCGTTTACTCAGTGTCGACGGGTAGGCCCGAGGGAGCGCGGCGCTCGAAGTACGCGCGGCGATACTTCGAACGGATCGGGACGAACGCGCGCGGCGCCTGGTTGAAGTCGAACGCTTCGACGATGCTCTTGGAGCGCGCGTCGGAATCTCCCAGCCGGCCGAGACCCCAGTTATCTTCGATGAACCGCAAGAGGCTGCCGAACTCGTACTGCGTGTGCGATACGTAGCCGATCCGCGCGTAGGGCGAGACGATCAGGCAGGGAACGCGGAAACCGAGCCCTTGCGCGTCGATCTGCGGTGGGGCGACGTGATCGAACTCTCCTCCCCAATCGTCCCAGACGATCACGATCGCGCTCGAACTCCAGTAAGGACTCTCGCCGATTGCGTTGACGACGTTCGCGACCCACGAAGGACCGGTGTCGCGACCCTCGCCGGGATGGTCTGAATCGAGCGCGTCCGGAACGACCCATGAGAGCGCCGGGAGATTGCCGGCATCGATCGCGCGAAAGAACTTCGTCTGGGGGCTGATCACGTCGTCGTGCCACTCCGAGCCGTATCGAACGGCGCGAATCGCGTCGAACGCGTCCCAGTTGCGGCCGCTGCGATCGAGCGGCGGCGTGAAATACTTCCACGAGAGGCCCTTGGCGTCGAGCAAGTCGCGCAGCGTGGGGTAATCGAAGCATGGGAACGGACCCCTCTCTCGCAGATACCGGCCACGCGAGGTGATCAGCGACGTGACCGTTCCCGCGGGAGCGTCGCAGCCCCACGGCGGATGCGTCGGGAAGTCGATCACGTTCTCGCCCGGTGCGATGCGCGTGCCGCCGGCGATCAGGTCCTGGTGCGCCGTGAAGCTGCCGCTACTCTGCGTTTGGAACATATGGTCGGCGAGCACGTACTGCCGCGCCATGGTCCAATACGGAGCGATCTGGGCAGGATCCACGTAGCGGTACGCGTACCGGCCGGCCGGCACGCGCTCGCCGCGAGCGTTCACGCGCGTAATCAGGTCGAAGCCGTCCATGCGGCCGCCATCGTATTCTTTCTTGAAGGAAAAATGCGTGTGCGCCAGGTTTTCGAACCCCAAGGCGCTCTTGCGGAGCCGGACTCTTCGCCCGGTGTGATCTCGCCCCCACGTTGCGCCGTCGGCGCCTGGAAAGGTGGCGAAGAAGTCGTCGAAGCTGCGGTTCTCCTGAATGACGACGACGATGTGGTCGAAAGGACGGCGCTCGCGCGCCGCCGTTGCGGGGAGTACGCCGGGTCGAAACCCTCCTTGAGGGTCCGGAGCGCGCGAACACGCCGCCGAGCAGAGCGTCAGCAGTGCGACGACGGCCGCGCCGCTGGACGCGCGACTCACGCGGTCGACGTTCGCAGCCGCTCGATCTCGCGCAGTGCGGCCTCGCGCTCGCGCCGGAGCGCTTCGACCTCGGCGCGGAGGTTGCGAGCCTCGATGTGATCGTATGCGGCGCCGGCCCGGTCGACGAGCAGCACGATGCTGCGCACCTCGTCGGGGTCGATGTCGGCGCCGGCGCGATGGGGTCCGTAGAGCACGACCGCGACGAGCTCGTCGCGCAGCAGCACCGGCGCTGCGAGCACGGCGTCGGCGACGTGCAGCGGCGACTCGTCCGACTCCCAAACGACGTCGGCGAGTCTGACCGGTACGCCCTCGGCGAGCAGGTGGAGCACGAGCGGATTCTCCGACGTAAGCTCGCGCGTATCGACCCCGTCCCAGCCGACCGCGAACTCGCGCACGAAGCGTCCCGAGGCGCCGTCGCGCCGGAAGAGCGCGGCTGAGGTGAGGTCGAGGGCCCGCGCCGGCTCGTGGACGAGGAATCGGTCGACGACCTGGTGCGACTCCGCCCGCCCGACCGCGGAGGCCGCCTTGGCCAAGCGCTGCTCGGCGAGATGTCGCTGCCGGAAGAACGTGCTATCCACGAGCCGATCCACGTTGCGGTGCAGCATGTTGAGCCACGAGCCGATCGCCAGCGCGACGATGATCTCCGCGGTCAGCGTAAAGCGCGTCTCGGCAAACTGCTTGCCGAGGAACCAATCGAGCAATAGGAACGTTCCCGCGATGATGGTCGTGATGGCCGCATAGACCAAGGCCCGGCTGATCGCGAACTCGACGTCGAAGACGCGGCGGCGCACCACCGCATAGGCGACGGTGAGCGGGATGCAGATGGCGAGCGCAATCAACGCATCCGAAAACCAGGGCGGCACCGAGTACGGCAGATTGATCGCGATGACGCGCATGACGATGACGGCCGGAAAGACCAGGATCCACTTCAAGCGCTGCCGCTCGTCGCCGCGGCTCTGGATGAGCGTGACGATGAAGATCGCCGCGGCGCCGAGATAGGCGACCGAGGTCAGCCGGACGAGCAGGTCGACGATGCCCTGTGAAGGCAAGCCGTAGAAATCCATCCGAACGAAAACGTAGAGCCACGTGGCCGAGAACGCGGTACCGAGAAGAATCGCGATCTTGTTGAGCGGGGCGCGCCATCCGTCAAGCCGGTTGTTCGGAAAACGCAGTGCGAAGATCGTCGCGAGCGCGCAGCTCGCGCCGCCGAGGGCCACCAGCGCGAGCACGTTCGACCAGAAGAAGAGGTCGGAACCGGGCCAGTAAAAGTACAGGTCGCCGTAGCGGCGCAGCACGCAGAAGAGATAGAAGGCCCACGTCATCGCGCTCGGGCGCAACAGGAGCACGGCCGAGCCGACGATCAGGAAGATAATGTACGAAACGACGAGCGCGAGCAGCCGTATCTTCTCATCGAACGCCAGCGCGCTCGGCTGCGGCGCGAGCGTTACGCGGCGCCTCGCGTCGCCGTGCGCGAGCTCGAACGAGAGGAGCTCGGGAGGCTGACGGAAGAGCCCGCGTGGGAGCGGCGGCAAGATCTGGTCGCCGGGCTCGATCGCCGCTCGCGCCGCCGGCGAACCGGGCGCGACGTCGGTCACGATGCCGTCGAAGTCGAAGGAGAGGCCGTTATCGGGGCAGGCTTGCCAGACGCAGCCGACTTGGGGCGTCAGCGTCCCGACCATCCAGATGCCAACGACGGCTACGATGACGGCGCGCGTGAAGTTAGACATAGACGCTTGACCATGGCTTCGTCGACGCGCGCTCGCATCATCGGCGGAACGAAGAGCGTCGACATCGGCGTGACGCCGGCGCGCGGCAGCGCGGCCAGCGCGACGCGTTCGATCCGCGCGTCGCAGACGGGGAGCTTGGGAGCCTCGTAGACCACGACTTCGTGCTCCGGAGGATAGATCTCCAGCAGCCGTTCCGCGAGAACGCTCAACCCGTCGCGATTCCAGGCCGACTCCTCGCGCTTGAATCCCGCCTCGGCGATCACGCCGATCTGCCACAGAATGAGGTTGCCCGATGGGTCGGCGCTGCGTCGATGCACCAAGAAGTCGGTGGCCTCGTAACTGCAGCAGCCGCCGACAACCGGATCTATGCCGAGATCGGCAAAGAGACAATCCTCGGCCGAGATTGCGGCGAGCATCTCGGCCGGCAGACCGGAGGCGCGCACGCGCCGGACCGATTCGTGGAGCGGATAGGCGGAGACGCCGGGGTGGCCGTAGGAGACCGCGCAGACGCGCCCACCGTCGAGCACGGCGCCGACGATTCGCTCGACCATCTCTCGGTAGGTTTCGCGGCGATCCTTACCAACTGCGTAGAGCGGGCCGAGCGATTCGGTATTCGCGTTGACCGATCGGATCCAGTACTCGGCGAGGGGATCGGCAACGAGGGAGAAGACCTTATCGGCGCGCTCGATTCGCGCGGACGCCTCGAGGCTGGTTTGAGCGGGAGCCCGGATGCCGATGCCGACCGCCGAGAGCGACCCGCCTGGTCGCCTCATCTACGCTGTTTCTTCTGGCAGGTTCTCTAGGAGCAGGTGGTGCTGTATGTGATCCATCGGCAGGATGATCGCCAACGTGTTTCCAGAGAACTTCTCCTTCGAGGAAGACTCGCACTCGAGCTCCTCCATGACTTCCGCCAAGATGAGCTTGGCGTCTCCGCTCAAGACCGCGTCGCATTGGTCGCCGTTCAGGCCGGCCTTTTCCATGCGCTCGATCTTGCCGGGCGTATCGCCACCCACGAAGCCGTTGTACTCGTCCCCATCGGTCGCTAACTTGAGGAGGTATTCGGTCAGTGCCGGTCGTCCCATCGCGTTCCTCCGCTGGTCGTCGTGCAGGTCTTAGGAGCCGCGCGAATGCCTCCCTGCAAATCCGGCCCGTATCTGCCGCTTGTGGAGGCGTTCGTCGACGGGAAGATCGCGAAACTCGCCGATCGCGAGGCGCGCGAACGATGCGTGGTGCGGGTTCAGCACGGCATTCTTTTCGATGCGTGCGATTGCGCTTGGAACCAGCAGCGCAACCGCTTCGCCGCGGCGTACCCAGGCATCGCCGATCGCTTGCAGGTCGGGCGGTGCCGGCGACCGGAACCACCGCGGGGGCAGGGCGCTCTCGGCGATCTCGTCAACGCGCACATCGTCCGGAACGTCGACGGTGCAGTAGAGCATGCCGGGTGGAACGCGGCCGCGTCGCGCGTTGGCCATGAGCTCGAGCAAGGCGAGGGCAAAGGAGGACGATGCGTAGACGACGGTGACGCCCGGCGAGTTCCAGCGTCCGCCGAGCCGAGCGCCTTCACCCGAAAACGCCGTCGCTCGATGCTTGCGCGAGAAGACCCGAAAGAGGCGCAAATTAGCCGATGATGCCGTGCTCGATACGTGCGAGTACCTGCTCGACCTGGCGCGCGCCGACTTCCGTCTCGAGTAGTGCGATCGGGACGCGCTCCCCGAGCGCGCGATTTGGCTCGTGGAGCCATGCCAGGCCGTCCGCTTTCCCCATCGCCTCGACGGCGAGCGTCGCGATCCGAGCGACGCGGACGACCCGATCGGATTCCTCGGTCTTGAGCTTCGATCGTGCGCGGACCCTGCGCGCGTACGTGCTGCGATCGATGCGCGTTACCGCCTGCAGCTGGCTCAGGGTGGTAAGCGTTTTCTCGGCAAGACTGCGCACCGATCGAGCCGGAAGGCCCTCGCGCACCGCGCTCTCAAGTTCGCTCTCGCGCCGGATCCGCTGTTTGAGCACGTTGGTGCCGCCGAGCATCTCGGCGATCATGGCTGCTTGTGTCATTTGCTACATAGCATAGCATTATCTGATACAGGCCCGCAAGCGCCCGGGGGAGTCCCTGGCGGGTGCCCGAACGGCCTCGGCGATGCAGCCGGGATCGGCCGATCTGATCGTCGTGGGGGCGACGATCCATACCGCCGACGAAGCGGCCGGGCCGGCCCGGGCGCTGGCGATTCGCGGCGGCCGCTTCGCGCACGTGGGTTCGGTCGAGGGTGCGATGGCGCTGCGAGGTCCGGCAACCCGGATGCTCGATCTGAGCGGGTATACGATTCTCCCCGGATTGGTCGACGCGCATCTCCATCTCACGCGCCTCGGCCTTACGCTCGGGCACGTCGATCTTCGCGAACTCGGTTCGTTTGAAGAGGTCGTTGCGCGGACCGTTGCGTTCGCGCGTGGCGCATGCGACGAGTGGATCGTCGGCGAGGGCTGGAACCAAGACGACTGGCCGGGGCGCGCCTTCCCCATCCACGACGCACTCACCGCCGCGCTGCCGGATCGTCCGGCCGCGCTCTCGCGCATCGACGGTCACGCCGTTTTGGCAAACGCCGCCGCGATGACGCTTGCGAGCATCGACCCCGCGACGCCGGATCCGCCCGGCGGGCGGATCGTGCGCGATTCTTCCGGGAGGCCGACGGGTCTCTTCGTCGACGCCGCGCAGGCGCTGATCTTCGCTTGCGTTCCGGCGCCGGCACACGGTCGGCTGCAGCGCGCGACGCAGGCCGCGATCCGCGAATGCAATCGCTGGGGCGTCACCGCCGTTGCGGAGCCCGGGACGAGCGAGGCGACGATCGCGGCCCATATCGCGCTGCTCGAACGTGGTGAGTACTCGATGAGAAACCACGCGATGCTTTACGATGACGACGCCCTGCTCGAGCCGCGGTTCCGCGCCGGGATCGTCGATGGCGCGTTCGACGGCCGGCTCTCGACGCGCGCCGTCAAGACCTTCGCAGACGGGGCGCTCGGCTCGCGCGGTGCGGCCTTGCTCGCGCCGTATGCCGACGATCCCGGGAACGATGGTTTGATCGTGACGCCCGTGCAGAAGATCGCGCGGCTCGCAGAACGGGCGCTGCGCGCCGGATTCCAGCTATGCGCCCACGCGATCGGCGATCGCGCCAATCGCGAGGTTCTCGATGCGTACCAGACGGCGCTCGAGCGCGTTCCCGGCGGCGATCCGCGGCTGCGCGTCGAGCACGCGCAGGTCCTCGACCCCGCCGACGTGCCGCGTTTCGCCGGGCTCGGGGTGATTGCGTCGATGCAGGCGACGCATCGCACCAGCGACATGGCGTGGGCGCCGGCGCGCCTGGGCCCAACGCGGATTCTCGGCGCCTACGCCTGGCGCGCGCTGCTCGACTCAGGCGCCGTCGTTGCGAACGGAACCGACGCTCCGGTCGAGCCGGTGAGCACGCCACGTACCTTCTACGCATCGATTGCCGGCGACGACGGTCGCGCCATGACCCGCCGCGAGGCACTCGCCTCGATGACGATCTGGGCGGCGCGGGCAAACTTTCAGGAGCATCTGGCCGGTTCGATCGGCGCGGGAAAATACGCCGACTTCGTCGTGATGGACCGGGATTGGATGACGGTCAATCCCAGGTCCATCGAGGCGACCAAGATCGTCGCCACCTACTTTGCGGGCCGCCGGGTTTACGAAGACGGCGCGCCCGCGCCTATTGAACCAGGCTCGTAATCGGCGTCGTTCGGCCCGACTCCATCTCGAGATAGGTGATCTTCGATCCCGCGCCCGCGAGCGCTTTGCGAACGTCGACGCTGCGCAACGATTGATCCCCGAAGGTCCGAAAGTAGAAGACGTCGTTGGTGAGATCGTCGGCCGACGTCCAGAGCGTCCACTCGTCGATCGTTTTGCCGTTGACCTCCTCGCGCACGGCTCCAACCGGTATGTCGAAGTTGTTGAGGATGTGGAAGACCTGCTGCACCGCGTCGGCCGCAGTCGCCGGCTTCACGGCGGCGGCTTGAAACGCGACGGCCCGCACGAAACGTGACGGCGGGGTGAAGTCGCCTGGAAGGCCGTAAAATCCCGAGCCTTGGCCGAAACCGTTCAACGTCATCCCCTGGACCGTAACCGGGGCGCGATTGAGGGCCGAGAGACCGACGTAGTTGTTCAGGTTGGTGAGATGCCAATCAAAGGCCGGCGAGTTGGTCAGGACGCCGAAGGGATCGTCGTAGATCACCAGACGTCCGCCGATCGGTTCGATGACGACGGCCGCGCCGGTCTTGTCGACGATGCGGAAGTGGACCGGCGGCGCTATGCCCATCTGCGGCACGACCGTGGCCGCCAGCACGACGTGGTCGTATGCGGCTTTGACTTCGGCGACCGTCGCAAAGTTGCCGAGCAGCCACATCGAATATTGGTATCCTGCCATCGCGCGCGCGGCGTTCTCGGGCGTCACGTTCGCGTAGCCTGCCATGCCGGGGAAGAAGAACTCGCCGACGTAAAGCCCTCGATCGTTGAGGCCGTCGACGACGGTCGGCAGGCCGAAGCCATTGGCGCCCACGATTCCGTACTTCGTTTTAAACTGGATGCCGTCGGCGCCGTTAGGAAGAACGCCGGCGATCGGCGTGCCGGCCGGAAAGACGCCGATCTTCGATTCGATATCCAGCCCGAACTCGAGCGTTCGCGCGACGACGACGCTGCCGTCGTTTGCGATCAAGCGAATTCCGGTGCAGGCGCGCGCGCTCTGCCAGGCGACGAGCGCGCACGCGAACGCGGCGAATATGGTCAAAAAGCGCTTCACGCCGAAGTCCTTTGCCGCGGCGCCGGGAAAGGCCCGCCGCGCGCGGCGAAACCTCACGGATGGCCGAAGAGAAGCGCGTTCCGATTCCCGGAACGCATCGAGGCGTTTGGCCCGGAACGATCCACGCCGAAGAGATCGCCTCCGGCGCCGACGTCTTGCTCACCGCGTGGCTGCGCCCGCGGCGGGGAGGCGAGCTCGATGCGGACCGGGCGCGCACGCTCGGCGCGACGCTTCCGGCAAAGCGCAGCTACGCCGATCGCGAGCAGCTCGCTGCCGAGACGACGTCGGATCCCGGCGACGTAGAGCTGCTGCAGCGCTACTGTGCGAAAGCCGGAATTGACGTCGTGGCGACGCACTGGCGCTCGGTCGTGATCTCGGGTCCGATTCAAAAGCTGATCGAGGCGTTCGGCGCGACCGCGGCGATCTACGAAGCGCCGGATAAGCGGCGGTTTCGCCACCGCTCCGAATCGCTGCATGCGCCGGCGGAGATCGCGGCGATCCTTCGCGGGCCCTTCGGGATTCATCAGTGGCCGCGCTCCCACGCCATCGGCGCGCTCCACGGAGAGACCCTCCCGCTGAGCGCGGCCGACGTCGAATCCCGCTATGCCTTCCCGCCAGGCGACGGATCGGGCGAGACGGTTGGGCTATTGCAGCTGCGCGGCACGTTCAAACCCGACGACTTTACGGCGTGCATGCGCGATCAAGGCGTCGCGGCGAAGCTGCCGGTCGTCAAGCGCGTCGACAACGCCGAGCTCGCGCACGAGGTGGATACGATCAAGGACGTCGAGTCGGCGATCGACACGCAGATCGTCGGCGCGCTCGCTCCCGGCGCGCAGATCGTGGTTTATGCCGCCCCCGACGACGAGCGTGGCGTGCTCGACGCGATCCGCACCGCGCTCTTCGACGACGAGTACCGGCCCTCGATCCTTTCGATCAGCTTCGGCTTTCCCGAGCACCTCTGGACGCCGATCGCGTTGACCATCCTCGACGAGCTTTTCACGGTTGCGGCGCTGATCGGCGTCAGCGTCTTCTGCGCGTCGGGCGATAACGGCGCGGAGCTCGACTACGACGGCAAGCCGCACGTTCTCGCCCCCGCATCGAGCGCGTTCGCGCATGGCTGCGGCGGAACGGAGTTAGGCGGCGATGGAGCCGAGATTGCCTGGGATAAAACCGGCGGCGGCTTCAGCGAGCGTTTCGCCGTGCCGCCGTGGCAGAACGCGGCGCGCGCCGCGGCGGCCGGGTATCAAATGCAAGCCGGGCGCGGGGTTCCCGATTTCGCCGCGCAAGTTCGTCCGGGTTATGCGGTCTTCTTCGAAGGGTCGAAGTTTGCGATGGGCGGAACGAGCGCCGCCGCGCCGGCGTGGGCCGCGCTTGCGGCACGCCTCAACCAGCGCCTCGGTAAGAAGATCGGTCTCTTCTCGCCGCTGCTCTACGCTGCGTCCCTCGGCGGGCTTTTCCGCGACGTCACCTCGGGCGGGAACGATCGCTTCAAAAGTTGCGCCGGTTGGAATCCTTGCACGGGGCTCGGCGTCCCGATCGGGACGGCGCTCGAGCGGGCCATGCGCGAAGGCGCCTAGCCGGCTAAGGATTCAGAAGCCGACGCACCCGAGGGCGTCGTCGTGGAACGTCTTGAGCGCGCCCTTGACCTTCTCGACCGCCTGCGCGAGGCGCGCCTTGTCGCAACCTTCGACCGCTGCGAGCTTCTGATGGAGCTCGTCGATCGCGCGACCGTGGGTTTCGAGCGCGTGGGATGCTTCCGCTTTTACATCGGCCACGATTGCAATTACTCTCCTTCCGGCGGTATTACCGCCACGTTCTATTCATGTATCGCCGCCGCGTGCGTCAGTGCCTGCTCCTGCGATAGACGGGCGCCGGCGCCCATCCGCTGCTCGAGTTCCTCGGCGGCGTAGATCTCGGCCAGCAGGGTCATTAACCGTTCGTACCCGTGGCGCTCCGTATACTGGCGAACGTCGCCCCGTGCGCGGTAATGAGCGTCGGTAAAGCCGACGAGCAGTACGGCCCGCTCGTGGTCGCCGAGTACGCCGGCCAGCAATGCATGGTGCTCGAGTACGCTCCCGAGCCAACCCGAGCCCGAGGCTCGCTGTAGCGCGAGCGCCTCGCGCAGGTGCTTGCGTGCGTCGTCGAGATCGCCGGCGGCGATCGCGTATGCGCCGAGATTCGAGAGGAGCAAGACGAGGTAGACGGAGTTGAGGCGGCCGTACGTTTCGCGAGCGGCCAACGCCGATTCGCGCGCGGCGGTAACGTTGCCGCTCGCGAACTCGAGCTCGCCGAGATTGAGCAAAGCGCTCGCATGTGCTTCGCTTCCGGGGCGCTCGAGCCGCGCGACTTCGGAGAAGCGGCGCCGCGCGAGCTCGACGTCGTTGCGCTGGAGGTCGGTGACCGCCCAGAGCCGCAGCACCGTGTTGGCCGTGATGCGCGAGAGTGCCGCGGAGTCTTGGTAGGCTTGCGTGAAGGCGCGATCGGCTTCGTCGAAGCGTGCCGCCGAGCGGTAGCAGGCGCCGAGGTTCGCGAACGCACGGGCGATCTCGTTTGCATCGCCGGTCGAGCGTGCAACGTCGACGGCGCGGAGCGCGGTCTCCTCGAGCTGCGCGAGCGGCCGCCCGACCAGCCATTCGAGTACGACGCAGTGGCGGAGGATCCGAGAATAGGTGAGAGCGTCCGGCATCGCATCCACCAGCGTCGCCGCCGATTCGAACCAGCGCAGCGCCTCGTGCGGGGTCGTGACGAGCTCCGGCCACTCGATGTCGGCGAGCAGCGCGAGGCCGGCGGCCGGCTCGTGCCCGCCGAAGATCGTCCACTCGATCGCGGAGCGCACGTTGTCGAGCTCGGCGTGAAAGAGACGCTTCCACTCGACGTCTTCCAGAGCGAACGCGAGCGGTTGCAGACCGCGCACGAACTCGGCGTAGAAGCGGGCGTACCGTTGCGCCGTCTCGTCGAGCACGCCGGCTTCGGCCAAGCGCTCCAGCCCGTACTCACGGATCGAGTTGAGCATGCGGTAGCGTTGATCGTCGGCGAACGACTCGAAGACGACCAGCGACTTGTCGACCAGCGACGAGAGCGCCTCGAGCAGCTCGAACTCGTCGCCGAGCTCGTCGCCGCAAACCGCCGCGGCGGCGCCGAGCGCCCAGCCGCCGGCGAAGATCGAGAGCCGGCCAAAGAGTGCGCGCTCGCGATCGTCGAGCAGATCGAAGGACCAATCGATCGTCGCGCGCAGCGTCTGCTGACGCGCCAGCCGGCCGCGGCCGCTTTGGGCGAGCACGCGAAAACGCGCGTCGAGCATCTCGTCGAGCCGTTGCGGGCCAATCGCGCGCATCTTCGCCGCGGCGAGCTCGAGCGCGAGCGGGACGCCGTCGAGCCGCCGGCAGATGCGCGTCAGAACCGGCAAGTTCTCTGCGGTGACTGCGAAGCTGCCGGACGCGGCGCGGGCTCGCTCGGCGAAGAGTTCGATTGCGCCCTGCGGCGCGAGCGGCTCGACGTTGGCGACGAACTCGCCTTGCGCCCCGAGCGCCTGCCGGGAGGTCGACAGCGCGCGCACGTTCGGACAAGTGCGCAGGATCGCTTCGATCAAATCCGCGGCCGCTTCGCGAACGCGTTCGCACCCGTCGAAGAGCAAGAGCATCTGCTTGTCGCCGATCGTCGCGGTCAGCGCGTCGGTGACGCTCTGGCCGGGCGACGTGCGCACCGACAGACTTGCCGCGGCCGCCGAGGCGACGGCCTCGCCCTCGGCAATCAGCGAGAGATCCACGAGCCAGACGCCGTGTTCGTACGCGCCCAGCATCTCCGAGGCGAGCGCGAGGGCGACGCGCGTTTTGCCGACGCCGCCGGTCCCGACGAGCGTGAACAGCCGCGTCTGCTCTGCGTCGCGGCGGAGGCGTTCGAGGTCTTCGTTGCGGCCGACGAAGCTGGTGAGTTGCAGAGGCAGATTCGTGCGCGGGGCGCGCGGCTGATATGGCGGCGCTTCGAGCGCCGCCTGCAGCGGCGCTGCTACCAATGCGTCGCCGCCTCCGCGCAACAGGTCGATGAGCTCTTGGATGCCGCGGTCGCGCGGCTCGGCGTGGGCGTCGATATAGTGAATACCGGAGAGCAAATAGCGCAGCGCCCCCTCCGGCCCAACCTCCTCGATCCGGAATGGAACGATCGCGGCACCGCGGTTGTGCGCCAGATGAACCTCGTGCGCGATCTGACGCGACGCGTTGGCGCTCGCCGAGAGCACCAGGACCATCGCCGCGGAGGCGTCGATCGCGGGTGGAATCGCTGCCGACCAGTCTTGGCCGGCCCGGATGTCTCTGGGCGCGATCCAGCACGCGATGCCGGTGGCCTCGAGGCGCTCGCAGAGATCGAGCGCCACGTCCTTGTCTTTGGTCGAATAGCTGATGAAGATCATGCTTGCGGGACGTCGATCGGGCGCGAGCGGTGAAGGCTCAACCACGTGGCGCCTTCACGGATCGACTCTTCTCCGAGCGTGCGCAGGATCTCTCGGATGCGCGCCACGGTCTGGGCGCCGAGCTCGTCGCGTTCCAGCGCCGCGGCGACGCGTTCGCGCGCCCGCCGGAAAAGGACGGCCATCATCTCGTAGCGGCGAACGTGCTCGGCCCAGCCGCGTTTCTCCGCGTAGCTGCTGAGCAGTGCGGCGACCAGTGCGAGCACCGTCGCCGTGAGCAGCGCGAGACGGTCGAGGTTCTGCGAGACCCCCAGGGACGGAAGCAGCCGCATCGAGATGGTCACGACGATCGAGAGAAGCAGCGCGACCGAGACGATCCGGGCCGAGGCCTCGCTGCGCCGGCGCTCGCGCCGGCCGGCGAACGCCGTAAAGTACCGATATTCGTGGACGATCCACTCCTCGTAGATCCGGCGCAAGCGCGCAATCTCGTCGTCGGCGGCGGGCGGCGGCTCCTCCGCGACGAGCGGCTCGGTCACCGTCCGAATCGCGAACGGCAGCCAGTCGATCTCGGCGCGATGGTTCTCGGCGAAGACGTCGGCAACCGGCTCGTCGATGCCGGCCATCCTCCAGTAATGCGCGACCCTCAACGTCTCGGCCAGCGCGCGGCAGTCCTGATAGCGGTTCTGCCAATCGCCTCGCTTCGAGAAGTAGTACGCCGCGAAGGCGAGCGCGATGGACGTGAGATATGCGCTCAGCACCCAGAGCGGGTGACTTGCCATGTTTCCGTAGACGTTAAAGCCGACGACCGAAAGAAAGACGAGCGCGAAGATCGAGGTCAGCGCGCGCGTCGTCCGAGAGCGATACTTGGCAGCGACAGCGTCGGCGCTCTCGCGTACGCTGCGGGGCTCGCCTCCGCGCGCGGCGCTCTCCACGACGTCGCGATTGAACCGATCGATGTCGGCCTTGGCCTTCTCGAAGGCTTTCGCGCCCTTACCGTCGGCGAGCACGCTCGGATAGATCGTGCGCGGACCGGGCTCGTCGATGCGTGAGTCTCCGGCCTCCGCACCGCGCGGCGTCTCGACGTGCTTGACCGGCCCGACGGCCGAGAGATCGAGCTCCTTGCCGTCGGCGACGTATGGTGCGGGAACGCCTTCGAGTTGGAACGCGACCACTTCGGCCGTGCCGCGAACCGGATTCGAGACGCCGTCCCAGAGTGCGACGATCTCGATGCTCTTGCGAACCAGGTACGCTCCGCAGTTCGCATAGGCAACCGAACGCGCGTCGCGCGAGGCGTCTCCGTTGGCGGCTCGGGGAGCCGGCGGAACGACGAACGCGGCGTCGGCGCGCTCGAGCAGCGACCGGAACTCGGCCACCGATACGGGCGTCTCGAAGTCCGTTTCGTAATCCGATTGTTGGAGCGGCAACGGTACGACCAGCGAGATGCCAAGCTCGAGCGCGAGGCGCGCGACGAGGCGATCCGCGCCTTCGGCGAGCGACGAGAGCAGAACGATCTTCGACCATGGGTGGCGCGTTTGAAACTCCACGAGAATCTTACGGACGGCATCTTCCAGCGGGCCGACGTCGTCGGGAAGATCGCGATGCCCAGTGACCCCGAGGATCAAGGGAATCGGGCCAAACGCACGCGTCTGCACAGCCGGCTGCACGATCAGAGCCGCGATTACGGCGCCGCCTGCAGCGGCGCCTCTTCTCGCCGCTGCAGGCCCCGGCAAAGGGCCGAATAAAAAGGAAGGCTCTTCGACGAGGAGGCTTCATGGTTCGACTTGCAAAGACGGCGCTTCCGTTGCTGCTCGCGTGCGGCGTTGCGCTGGCCGCGTGCTCGGGTTCGTCGGGAAGTTCGCGCTATGGCGCCGGCGATCCGGAGCTCGCCGCGGCCAATCCGGGCGGCGGTCCGATCGATCCGTTCCTGACCGACGGCCCGGCGGTCCTGAGCGCGCTCGACGCGATCGCGCAGCGCTCCGGACGGCCGCTCCGGGTCACGTCGATGAACGCCGACACGACCAACGGCCTCTCCGTCGACGTGCAGGAGCCGTCGAAGCACGTCAACGTGGACCGCTATGTCGTCGCGCCCGACGGGTCGATCGCGGGGCCCTCGCCGGTCAAGCTGATGTCGCTGGGCGGCGGCCCGATCTCGGCCAAAGACGTCGACGCGCGCGCCTTCGACCCGCGCGCGATCGCCTTCGGGCGCCTGACGAGAACGGCGCGCGATGCGATCGCCCGATCGCAGTTTGCCGACGCGCGCGTCAGCCAATGGGAGCTCGACGGGATCGGTTCCGACGATCGCCGTTTCATCTATCTGGAAGCGGCGCGCGGACGACCCGCAGCCGAGGTCAATCCCAAGCTAGAGATCGTCCGGATGAGCTTCTAAGCCTTAGCCGGCTATCTACGGGTGACGCCAGACCTTCTTGATGAGGGGGCTGCCGCACGCGTACCCCGTGCACGGAACGCCCGCGATCGTTTCGATCGTTCGGAGCACCGAATAATGGTCGACGCGCTGTGCGTACGAGCCGGGCTTCACCATCGGTCCGATCATCAGCGTCGCGATGTGATTCGTCCCGTCGGCATCCGGGTCGGCTTCGTCCCAGGTGAGGATCAGCAGCCCGTTGTGGGATTGATCGTACTGGAGGATGGGAGGCAGGTTTGTCTTTAGCCAGTTGTCGCCCGTTTGCGTGCTGCAGTCGTGCATGTCGTTGCAGAGATTCGGCACGATGAAGGAGAGCAGCGGCGGGCTCGACGGGTAGCCGTTGTAGACGAGATTCGACGAGGCGGGGACGTTGGTGAAGTTGACCCACGGGTTGTGCTTGCGGGCGTATTCGCCCGACGAGCAGCCGGTGTAGCCGTTGTACGGCATCGATTCGGAGTAGCCGTCAAAGGATTCTCCGGCAGCGATAATCTCCGCCCCGGCGTTTTCCGAGCTAAAAGTGTGCGGGCAGGAATCGTCGCTGACGCCCTGCGTCGACCCGGAGAAAAGGGCGAGGTAGTTGGGTTCGCTTGGATGGCCGATGGCGTGGCTGTTGGTCATGAGCGCGGCCTGCGGAACCAGCGTGCCGTTGATGTACGGTGCCTGCGAGGCGCCGATGATGAGATCGTAGTCGCGATTCTCCATGATCACGACGACGACGCTGTTCGCGTACGGCCGGACTTTCCCGGACCGAACCAACGATCCGTGGGCGGCGCCCGCCGAAACGGCCGGCGCCGCAGAGACGGTCGCCAGCGCGACCACACAGGCGATGGAATATTTTAAGTAAGAGTGCATGGCGACGACCCGAGTTGGCCGGGCGCTACGAGGTTTCCCGCGTACGCTCGAACGCCAGCGCCTTCCGGCGGCCGGCGAGATAGATCGCGACGCCGCTCAAGATCATCGCCGCGGTAAGACCGACGACCTTGACGACGGCCAGCACTTTGTTGGGGTCGTCGTCGGCCGGGAAGCCCGCCAGGACGAGCGAGATGAGCGTCGTGAGAAAGCCGACCGATGCCGCCGCGACGACGGTGAAGCGGCCGCCCGGGATGCGGACCATCTCCGCCGTCGCGGGTTCGGCGTAGAGTTTGATCGCCGAGGCAAACAAAAAGAGAAACGGCACCATCGTGATGATGACGGTCGAGCTAACGAGCACGTCGTACGCGCCCTTGACGCTCGTGCCGCCCTGGCCGAGAAAGACGAAGATCGCCGCGATGACGGCTTGCGTGATGAGCGCGACGACCGGTGAGCCCCAGCGCGGGTGCATGCGTCCGAACGCGGAGGGAAGATAATGGTCGAGGCCCGCAACGAACGGAAGGCGCGCTACCGCACCGAGCCACGCGCCGGTGCTCCCGAGACAACTGATCGCCACCATCACGGCGGCGATCGGTGTAAGCAGCGCCCAGCCAAACCGTGCCGCGATGGCGGCGACCGCCTGCATCACGCCCGCCGAGGCGTCGACGGCATGGGGCACCAGCGCGCCCAGTACGCTGATCGTGCCCAATATATAGATCGCCGCGATCGCCGGCGCCGCGATCGCCAAACCGAACGGAATCGTGCGGCGCGGCTTCTTGATCTCGCCGCCCATGAACGCGATCGCCTCGGGTCCGGTCCACGCAAAGGCGATCACCGACCAGAAGATCACGTCTTTGAAATGCACGCTGGGGCGCATCGTCGCAAGCGTGATCGGCGTCGCCGAACCAAAGCGCCACCACGCCAGCGCCCCTAACCCGATCAGCAGCAGCGTCACGATCCACCGGCAGATCGCGCCGGCGTTATTCAGCCACTTCCCGACCCCCAACCCGTAGACGTTGACGATCGTCGCCAGCGTCAGTCCCCCCAACGCGACCGCGATGAAGTATGCCGGCGGAGCGGAGATCGCGTGGCCGTGCGAGCCGGCCACGAAGAGCGCGTTCCCGGCGGCAAAGTAGAGGAGCGCGGGAAAATACGGGAGATTGCTCGCCCAATAGGTCCACCCGGTGATGAATCCCGCGAACGGTCCGAAAGCGCGCTTGCTCCACACGTAGAGCCCGCCCTCGTCGGGATGGCGCGAGGAGAGAAAGACGACCGCGATCGAGAGCGGCACGAACATCGCCAGGCATCCGATCACCCAGACCGGCAGCGAACTTGGGCCGGCCGCGGCGCTGGTTGCGACCCATTGCAAGTTCGAACCGGCGACCACGAAAAAAAGAACGACATCGAAAAGACCCAGCGTGCGCCGAAGCTGCATGGGTCAGCGACGTTCAACGAAGAGGCGCGAGTCGCCCACCGCCGCCTTTCTTCGGCGGCCGGCGACTCGCTATACGATTGCTAGCGCGACCAGTGCCCCTCGCGCCAATACCAGCCGTACGGTCCGCTGACCCAGTGTCCCGGATGCCAGACCGCGCCGCCGTAGGGCGGGTACGCGTAGCGCCCGCCGACCCAGACGTAGCGACGGCCGTTCCAGCGCCAGTATCCGGGCGTCCAGTAGTAACCCGAACCCGGCGGCGCCGGCACGGTCTCGGCGATCGGCGCAGGCGGTCCGAACTGTACGTAAGCGCCGCCATAAACCTGAGCGGCGGCCGGCAGCGCCGCTCCGGCCGTCGTTGCGCCGAGCGCGCAGGCGAGGAGGAAGCTTCGTATTTTCGTCATGCTTCCTCATTACCACGATACGTACGCGCCTTAGCACGATGACGATTAAAGGCGCGTTCAGATTCGATGAGAGTCGCCGGCCTCCATCAATTTGCACGCGTCCTGCCAGAGCGCGACGGCGCGATCGACGTGGGCCTCTCGCTCGTTCTGCAGGCGGAGATGCGTCTGCTTCATAGGCGGCGGAAGAATCGCGAGCAGCACGTCGCGATCGTGTACGCCGCCGAGCGCGTCCTGGAGCTGCGCAAGGCGCTCGGCCGCCGTCTGCAGCCAAGGCTCGAGCACTTCGAATCGTTCCAAGGCGTAGCGCAGCCGCTTACAAGCGATGCGAAAGTCGTGGAGCCCTTGCTTGTTGCGACGATCGAGTCCGCCGGCCAGCGCGCGCGCCTCGTCCAAGCGCGCATCGAGGACGCGCTCGATTACTTCTTGCACCCCGCTAACGCCCGCTAGGGCGATCCGCTTCGGTTTCATCGGCGCAATGCTACACGACACTAGGACGCGAAGCTTGCCCGCCGCAGGTAGCTGCGCGCGCGCTGCGTCGCCAGCCGTTCCCGCTCGCGGAGATCGTCTAGCAGCGGGCGCGCGAGCTCCCGTTCGCCCGCGGCGACGCTGCGCTGGAGGAGCTGCAGGATGATCGCGGCGTCGCGAGCGGCGTCGGTCGCGGCGGCGGTGCGTTTGACGCGGCGAAGCATTCGCCTCGAGGGAACGAGCTCGCCCACGTCTTCCAACAGCGAGCGAAAACGACGGCCGGTCGTTCGAAGTTCGTGCAATCGCTTCTCGGTTGGCTTGCGCACGAAGCGCCGGCGCGCGCGTTCTAAATCGCGCCGTTCGCTGCGCATCCTCGCCGATAACCACGCCGCCGCGGCGGATCGCACGCTGCGAGCGCTCATTAGCGCGAGTTTCGACGGGGGTTTTCGGGCCGCCCCCCGCGAATGTGTGGCAGACGTGAGATCGACGCGGTTGCCCATTCTCATCGTGCTTCTGGCGCTCGTAGCGGCCGGCACGTGGTACGCTCTCTCTCACCGCCCCGCGCAAAACGGCGAAACCATGGCGGTGTACTACACGAAGCTCGACGGAAATACGCTTGCGAGGTCGAGCGTGTCCATGCGACCGCCGGAGGCGGGTGAAAGCGCCACCGAGCACCTGCACAACGCCGTGCTCTATGCCGCGGTTGAGGCGGTCGCCGGACCGCCCAACGGCGTGCAGGCGATTCGCTTCCCGCCCGGGACGCGCGTCTTAGGCGTGAGCGTCGACGGATCGACCGCGACGATCGATCTTTCCAAGGACGTCGAACGGCAAGCCGGCGGCACGTTCGGTGAGAACGGCGTGTTCAAGGGGCTGGTCTACACGGTGACCGGCATTCGGGGCATCGATGCGGTGCAGATAACCGTCGCAGGAGAACGACTGCAGACGCTTCCGGGGGGACATCTTGAGCTGGACCAACCGCTACATCGTTCGGACTGGTAGCGTTGCGGCGGCCGTCGCGCTGCTCGCGACGGCATCGCTGGCGGCGCTCGCCGACGCACCGATCAACGCAATCTATCAAAAACAGAACATCGTCTTCACGCACGTCGCGTCGACCGGCGGCGGCACGGCGATCGGCGTCGCCGATCCGGGGTTCCAGACGCTGCTCCGGGCGACCGGTTCGATTCTCACGTGGAAGCCGGGCGAACGCTACGTGCTTCTTACGACCTCCGCTCCGGTCGTCGTGAGCTTCGCGCTCGGCGATCGCCGCTACGACGTGGGGGCGATCGCGCTGCAGGCGAGCTCGGCTCCGTTTCAGCGAGGAAACGAGGCCTATCTCCCGCTCGACGAAGTGCTGCGCGCGCTCGACCTGGCGCTGCGCCAAGATGGGAGCGTCTCCGTCCTGCAACCGCAGCTTGCCTCGCTCGACGTGCACGTCGACGGCGATCACGTAACGCTGCTGGCGCACGGCGGCGCGCCGATGCACCCGCGCATCGTCCAGCAGAGCTCGAACACGATCGTCTACGCGTTCGACGGCGTCGGCACGACGTTGACCGGGACGCGCCAGATCGGTGCCGGCGGCGTCCGCAGCCTGCAGATCGCGAAGTCCGGGAGCGTTCGCAACCCAACGACGCTCGTCACCGTACAGCTCAACGCCGGCGCGACGGTCCAGGCTCCGCAGAACAGCGACGATCGAGACGT
>JBARBD010000102.1:0-4539 GCA_049792675.1 Vulcanimicrobiaceae bacterium
GAGCGCTACCGCGAAATCTTCCACGAGTTCGATCCGCTACGCGTCGCGCGCATGACGCCGGCGCGCGTCGAGCGGATTCTCGCCGATCCCGGCATCGTTCGCAACCGGGCGAAGATCGAATCGACGATCGGGAACGCGCGCGCGCTAAAAAAGGTCTGCGGCGAGTTTGGCTCGTTCGACGCGTACGCGTGGCGTTTCGTGGACGGTAAGCCGATCGTCAACCACCGGCGGGGCATGCGCGACGTGCCGGCCTCGACCGACCGGTCCGAAGCGATGAGCGCCGATCTGCGGCGGCGCGGTTTCCGTTTCGTCGGCCCGACGATCTGCTACGCGTTCATGCAGGCCGTCGGGATGGTCAACGACCATCTGGTCGTCTGCTTTCGTCACGACGGCGTGGGACGCGTTGCAGCCCGCTAACTCGCCGGCGCGGTCGTACGCCGAAGCGGTCGAGCGCGTCCGGGAGTTGATGGCTCGCGACGACGAGAGCATTCTCCCGCAGGCTCGCACCGCGCTCTTCGAGCACGGCGAGCGGCGCCCGCTCTGCGTCGTGCTCTTTCACGGTTTCACCAACAACCCGGCCCAGTACGCGCAGCTCGCCCCGCTGATCCACGCCCGCGGGGTCAACGTCTTCGTACCACGCCTTCCCGAGCACGGCGATCGCAATCGCATGACGAAGAGCATCGCCAAGCTCACCGCCGAGACGCTCCTTGCGAGCGCCGGCGACGCCGTCGACATCGCCTGCGGCCTCGGAGAGCGCGTCGCGGTGCTTGGCATCTCGTTGGGCGGCTCGCTGGCGGCCTACTTCGGCCAGTTTCGCGAGATCGCGCTGGCCGTGCCGGTCGCTCCGGAGTACGCGCTGCTCCGGCTGCCGTACGGCGTAAGCCATGCCATCGCGTGCGCCATGCTTTGGCTGCCGAACTTCTTCATGTGGTGGGATCCGCGCATCCGCGAAGCCCAGCGTCCGCTGACGGCCTACCCGCGCTTCTCGACCCATGCCTTGATGCAGACCCTGCGCATCGGCGACGACGTCTATCGCGCGGCGCCGCGGAGCGCTCCGCTCGCGCAACGTATCGTCACGGTCGTCAATCGCGCCGATCCGGCCGTCAACAATGAGGCGTCGCAACGAGTCTCTTCAGGTTGGGCGCAACACGGCGCCGACGGTATCGAGTACGTGGAGCTGACCGACCTCCCGAAGAACCACGACATCATCGACCCGGACAACCCGCTCGCTCGTACCGATCTCGTCTATCCAAAACTTCTCGATGCGCTCGGCGTGTAGGCGCGTCCGCGCGTGAAGGTTCTGCTCGCGATCGCGCTGGCCGCAGCCGCGATCGCGGCGGCATCGCCGGAGTCGCAACGTGCGTTCCCCGACGGCACCTACCGGTACGAGATGCGGCTGGGCGGGCGCCCGATCGGCTCGAGCACGATGGTCGTTAGCCGCAGCGGCGGCATCCTGACCGTCGGCGAGAGCGCGTCGCTCGCCGGTGCCGCGCTGGTGACGCAGCGGACGATCGAAGAGCCGGCGTTCTCCACGATCTCGTATCGGACCAATGCCGGCGGCCCGGTCGTCGTGACGGTTCTCGGCAACGAAGCGCGCCTCACGCACGGCGAGTCGAGCACGAAAATATCCGCCGCGCCGAGCGCGCCGTTCTTCGTCAGCGATAACATGGCAGCCGGCTTCGCGCAGATCCCGGCGACGCTCCACGCGACGGGAGAGCAGCAGCTCACGATGGCGTGCGTCTGCGGTACGTTCCTCGCGCTGCCGGTGCACGTTCTGGCCGGCCAAGACGCGGCGAGGCCGGCCGGCGTCCCGGCTCGCGATGCGGTCGTCGCCGTCTCGATGGAAGGCGCGACCGCGACGCTCTGGTACGACCCGCAGACCTACGTGCTCGATCGCCTCGACCTGCCCTCGCAGGCGTTCGCGATCGTGCTGCAATCGTACGATAGCGCGATCGTGCCGCTCCCCCAGCCCGTCGTGCCGACGCCCGTGCCGCTCCCAGCTCCGCGCTACGCCGCGCGCGACGTTTCGATCGTCGCCGGAGACGGCGTCACGCTGGCGGGCACCCTGACGATGCCGGCGGCCGCGGCGACGCCGCTTCCAGGTTTCGTCTTCGTCCACGGCAGCGGCTGCATCGATCGCGACGAAAGCGTCGGACCGAACAAGATTTTCGCGCAGCTCGCCAACCGTCTCTCGAACGACGGGTACGCGGTGCTTCGTTACGACAAGCGCTCGTGCGGCAAGAGCGGCGGAACGTTTCCTACGCGCGATCGCTTGATCGCCGACGCGCTCGACGCCGTGGCCTACCTGCGATCCCAGCCGGGCATCGATCCCACGCGCATCTTCGCGCTCGGGCATAGCGAGGGCGGCGAGCTCGTTCCCAGCGTCGCGATCGCGGACAAAAAATTGCGCGGGATCGTCTTGCTCGCGCCGCCCGCGTTGCCGCTCGAACGCATCCTGATGCAACAAGCCTTGCGCAACGCGACGCCCGCCGACCGCGCGACGATTGCTCGCCAGGAGCAGGCGCAGATCGACGCGATCGCACAAGGCAAGAAGTCCGGCGCCGGCGCGGCCTGGCTGCGCAGCTCGTTCGGGATCGATCCGGCGTCGCTGATCGCGCGCGTTCCGCCGCCGATTTTGATCGTGCAGGGAGGCAAAGATATACAAGTGCTGGAGGCCGATATGCCGCACCTCGTGCAGGCCGCGCGTTCTGCAAACCGGAGAGTCACCGTCGTCGTGCTTCCCAATGACGACCACCTCTTCATCACGCTGCCGCCGGGCGTCGCGTCGACCGGCGCGGAGTACTTCGTGCCGTCGTACCTCGACCCGGCGCTCTTCGCGGCGATCGAGAGCTGGCTGGCGACGGCCGGCCGAATCTAGGTCGGGTCGAAGGTTCCGGTCAGAATCATCCGCTCGGAGATGTCGCGGGCGCGGCGATACCGGGCGCGCGACTCGTCCGGCGTCCCGGCCGGCAACTCGCGCACGATCCGCTCGAGCTCCTCGTCGAAGGCTTCGCTCAACGACGCCGGCGTGTACGCGCCGGGATAGCGCAGACGCTGCGCGATCATCAGCCGGTAGATGCGATCGGTCGCGAGATCCTCCATGTAGCCGTCGAGCAGGCTCGCGCCGCGCCCTTCGAGGGCACCGTTGCGATACCGAATCACGGTCCGGATGGCGGCGCGCGTTCCGTCGATCGTCGTCGCGCCGACGCCCTTGGGCGACGGGCGCAAATCCGGATGCGTGGTCGCGAGTTGCGGGCGCCGCTCGAGCTGGTTCGGGTACGGGAACTGCGCGACGGCGATCGCGTTCTGGTCGGGATGCCCGGTCCACGCCCCGTCCATCAGACAGGTCGCTTCGTTGTGTTTGTCGCGCTCGAGAACGGCGAGCGCGCGTTCGTTGAGCTCGGCATCCTCGCGGCTCGGATAGAGCGCGGTCATCCCGCCGATCGCGAGCGCGCCGTGTTTGTGCGCGATCTCGGGCAAGAGCGCGCGCAGGTTTTGAAAGAACGGCACGTCGATCGGAATCGTGTTGCGATCGGGGAGCAGCCACTGCGGGTCGGCCAGCGAGTAGTGAATCAAGCTCGCCATGTAATCCCAGCGACCGAGGTTCAGCCCGAGAATATAGGAGCGCAGGTTGAACAAGAACTCCTCGATCTCGTACGCGACCGGATGCGATTCGACCAGCGCCATCGCTTTGATCGCTCCCGGCTCCCAGCCCCTCGCCTCGATCAGCGCGTCGAAGACGCCGTTCCACCAGAGCGCCTCTTCGGCCGACTCGGACTTCGGGATGTAGATGCAGAGCGGGTGGCGCAGTCGCGCGTACTCGAGCGTGAAGACGAGCAGCGCGAGATCGAAGAGCGGCGCGCTCGTCAGTTCGTGGTGCAGTACGCCGGCTTGCGAGAGATGGAGCCCGCGCACGCGGTTCCAGACGACGGTGGCGCTCGGCCGGATCGCGATTATCTCGCCGCGCTTGGCATCCCGGTACGCGAGCTCGCCGTAGAGCGCCGCAACGATGTTGCGGTGGCCGAGCATCAGGTGTTCCCAAGTGTTGACCATCGAGTCTTCGAGGTCGAGCATCACCCCGGGGGCGCCCGAGTTGAGCATCTTCACGCAGAGCTCGGCTTCGTCGGCCGGCCCGGTCATCTGATTGCGCTGGTCGGCGCACCACGCGGGGAGCTCGATGCGCCAAGGGGAGAGCGTCGCCTCGGAGGGCGGCAAGTAGCCCGGCATCTCGCCGGCGTGCGCGCGCTCCAGACGCTCGCGGCGACGCCGCACCAAGCGCCGCTGCTCGGCGACGAATCGGCGGTGCAGCGGCGCGTAGAACTTGGCGAAGCCCGGCGGCAGATCGCGCTCGAGCGTAAAGCCTGCCGGGGCGACGTTCATCGCGCCGTTACGCCGGTACCCTCGCCGGCCTCTCGTAGAACTGTTCGGCCTCGGTCGAGTCGCGCAGCGCCGTCGTCGAGGCGCGTCCCTCACCGATGACGTTCGCGACCTCGTCGAAGTACCCGGTGCCGACCTCGCGCTGGTGGCGCGTTGCCGTGT
>JBARBD010000103.1:0-6195 GCA_049792675.1 Vulcanimicrobiaceae bacterium
CCACGTCGGATTAGGATCCCGCTGAGTTGGGTGAGCTAAGATGAGGTTAGCTTGATCGTAGCGTCCGAGCTCCATGAGGATCGACCCGATTTGGGCGCGCGCGTTGTCATCGAACGGCGCGGCCCGCAACGAGGCGCGTTCGGCTGCAAGGGCCTCCAGAAAACGATGAAACGCAACGTCGCTCGACGCGATGACTCCGAGCGCCTGCACGTTGCCTTGCGGTTGCAGCCGTAGCGAACGATCGGCCGTCGCCCGAGCACGCGAAACGTCGGTGAGATCGCCGGTTTCGCGAAAGCGCTGCAGGTACTCCCCGGCCAGCATTCGCTGCGTGATCTGGTCGGTCGGGTCGAGACGTGCCTGGCGCTCGTAGAACGCGATCAGGCGATCGCGCGACCCATAATCGGTAGAAATCGGGGCGACGGGTATTCCGGTTGCCCGGGCTCCATGTTGGGCAAACCAGGGCCAGCCCGCGCCAAAGGCGATCGCCCCCGCGAGGGCGACGACCGCCGTTGGTGTCTTCACGCTTAGAGCGGCGCCTGAACGTACGGAAACGTCGTCGTGTTGTCCTTATCGTACGCGACGTTGTCCGTCGTCAAACATGGGGCTTCTTTGTGGTCGTCAGGGATCAGGCCGAGCGCCGAGAGCGTGTTTCCGAAGAGAGCACCCAACGAGATGTCGATCACATCGTCGTCGAGTCCGCGTCCACCGAACTTGCTCCCCGTCGCGCCACCGGTCTCGTATCCGAGATAGGACGCCGTCGTAACGTTCTGCGACAGATCGGCCTTCATGACGTTCGGATAGAGCACCGCCTGGAGCGTCTCGGCCGTCTTCTTGCTGCGGAACATCAGCGAAAACGACTCGATCTGCTTCTGCAGAACGGGGTCGGCATACGGCTCCGAGCGATTGGTCTTGTCGTGGCTTTCGAACGCTTCGAAAGCCTCCTTGACGGCCGGGCGAGACAACAGCTCGATCTGCTTGTAGACCGTCTGCCCTGAAGCCGCGCTAGGCCCGATCGGCGCCGGATTGAATGCGTTGGAACTCGACGTGCAGCCGCCGACGATCGCGCCGGCCAGGACCGCGCCGACGAGCGCAACTTTGAATTGTAACGTCATTGTTTTCACCTTCTCCTTATTCTGAGTGGCCGTTAGGCGTGGCGGTCGTGGCCCAGAGCCCAATCACTCCAGGCGATCCACTGGCCGGTGCGAGCATCGACTTCGGCATCTCGACGACGATCGAGATGACGTCGTAGAGTGCCAGGAGATCGTGGGGTTTGGCGATGGCACAGCCGTTCGATCCAGCCGTTCCGTAATCGACGCCGTTCAGAACGATCTTCTGCTTCTTCGAAGCGAAGCGGAACGACGTCGCGCTAGGCGGCGGCGGATTAGGATGGTTCTTGTAGTTGCGGTCCGGGATAATTTTGAAGAACTGCGCGAGATCGAAATAGAACGGGTCGCGGCGCGGCCCAACGAACACCTTGATGCCGTCTTTAAGCGTCGCGACCTTTCCGAACGAGAACGTGCCGGTCTTTGCGACTATCGTGTTGGCCGTTCCAACTTCGTTGGGCGCGGCGGGACCGTAGAGCGTGATGTGCTGCGACGTGCCGCTCGAGTCGGCCGTGAACTGCAGCACGGTATTCTCCTTAATCGAGTTCGACGCGACGCCGTTGTTGGCGACCTTGAACTGGTAGAGGACGCTGGGATCGAGCGCGATTCCGCCGGTCATACCACTGGGGATGAGCGGACGTACGTCCATTACGAGCGCCACTTTCGAGGCGTCGTGCGGGTTGGGGAAAGCGTAGACATCGGTGATGTCCGCCAGCGGGTTGGCGACGACCGTCGGTGAGTCTTGGTGATCGGACCCGCGCGCCACTCTAAAGGAATAGAGTGAAATCGCGAAGGCCAGCACAAAGATCGACCCGATCGTTCCAACGGAACGAAGTAATCTCATGTGAGCTCCTTTATGACCAGTGTGCGGCGCGTCGACCGCGTTGAGAGAAAGAGGGGGGCAAAAGCGAACGTCGCGATCGCGAGCAGCGTAGCCGCAACCACCGCGAGACCGGGCACGCTGACGCCCTGATCGACCAAGCCTTGGGCGAGCATGATCGCCCCGATGATCGAAATGACGCCAGCGGTGAGGAATGGCGCGAATCGCGCGACGACGGCAAAGCCGGATCGGCGTTGGAGCCACGCCGCGCCATGCACGACGGCGATTCCGAGCCCGGTGAGGATCGCCGCCAAGCCAAGGCTGAACACGACGATGAGCAACAGCCCGTAGCCGACGCGGTGCAAATGTAAGGCGGTCAGCAGAACGACGATCGCGGCCGGGCACGGCGCGATTCCGCCGCTCATCGCCGCGACGACGGCGCTCGGGAAATGCAACGGCTTCGAACCCGGAATCGCGTGCGAATGAGCGTGGTCACGATCGTGGTCGTGCGCGCTCCCGCGATGATGGGCGTCTGCATGTTCGCGCTCTTGCAGCGTTCGTCCGACCGCGGATGACAGGCTGCGCGCACCGATGACGGCGACTGCCAAGCCGGAGATCAACGTGATCCACGTGAAGAGGCTTTCCGTCGCGAAGCCGGCAGCCAGAAAGAGCAGCAGACCCAGCAACAGCACCGCAATCGTATGTACGAACGTCAGCGCCCCCGCCAGAATCACGGCTTGCTTGAATGTAGCGCGCGCGCCGACGAGGGTGAAGGCGAGCAGTGCTTTGCCATGACCCGGCTCGAGGCCGTGCAGCGCGCCGAGACCGAACGCGGCCAGAACGGTCAAGAGCACGAGCAGCGGCGTCTGCTCGTTGCGCGAGAAGAGATCGCTGAGGGCGGACGTGCGCACGATCGACGCGACGCCCCAATCGGAGGAATCGTCGCCGCTCACGTGCACGCGGGCGATTCGCCCATCGGCCAGTAGGTCGAACCTGGCATTGTCGTTATGGCGGGGAGAACCGACGAGCGCACTTGGATAAGCGCGCAGCGCGTTGGTTGGATCGACCAGCCCGGGAAGGACGATATCTTTCCAACCGATGCGGCGATCGGCGTAAACCCGATCCTGCACCGATACTGTTGTCTTCGCCGGCAGCGACGCGGTGTAATCGCCGGTCCAATAGAGCGTGGGCAATCCGCCCGCGCCGGGGCGTGTCTGGGCTGACGTTCCTTGGAGCCGCAGTGGAACCGCCTCGCCGTTAGCTCGCAGACGGAAGGCCGCCGACACGCGAGACGCCTCTTCGCTTTCCCAATCGCGCATCCGAGCGGTACTCCAGGCGCCCGCCGCGTGCATGATCTGGAACGTCGGGATTTCCGCGATGTCTAGGACGTAATGGACGCGCAGGGTGCTGCCGTCGGGTTCGATAACGGCGAGGTGATTGATCGTGAAGTTTCCCAGCGGATGCGCCGGGGCTCGGCCGATGCACAAGAGCACCAAAAGCGCGCTGAAGGCGGCGAATGATCCAAACCGACTGACTGCAACGAGCAACGACGTCCCTCCGATGGCCTAACGAACGGACCGGATTCGCTTTTGGATTGCGCGGGCGCGAAAAATGTTTTAGCTGGGCGCGAGCCGCCCGTGGGCCCTACGCTCCGCCGCCCCCACGGGCGGCCGAACGTGGCCCACGGCGCCATGGCCGCCTTGAGCCGCTCTCCAGTCATTTTCGTAGCCGATCTAGAACAACGGCATTACCAGCAGTGCTAAAATCACCGGGCCTAGTCTTAGAAGTAATTCTAGCGGTCGCCGTTTCGGGATGTAGCGGCGCGCAGGCACCTTTTATCTCGACAAGTCGCGCCGCCCATTGCTCCACTTCAAACGAATACGTTTCTGTCGGCGGCACGGCGGGGTTCAACGCGCTCGCCGACCCCGACTTCACCACTGCGCTGCTCGCAACCGGACACGCTCGGCTCTACGAGCACGCAAACGCCGTCGCATCGGCAATTGCCGATAGTCCGTCCTCGAGTCCGTATGCGATTCTCAACGCAATCGGGAGCGTCTTTAGCGGAACGGGACCGGGCGAAGGCGAGCTTGGTTACGTCGGTGCGAACTATTTCACTCTGCCCGCGAAAAAGTATCCGACTTACTATCAGTATCAATACGTCGGCAGCGGGCTCAATCCAAACGCCGCCAACGTGAACGTTCCAGACCGGCCGCCGGGGGCCATAAAATTCGATCGAAGGAACGTACGAGCGTGGAAGCTGTGGGTGCAGGCGGGCCGCTCCGTGGGCATCGCGTCGATGGCTCCGATCGTCGCTCCTAATGCGGCATGGAAGCCGCACAGCCGCATCTTTCCGCCCACGCGCCGCGAGTATTACGATCTGAACAGCCGTTTCTATGATTTGGCGCGATTTGAAGCATTATACGGCGGCGGAATCGCTCTCGACACGCCACCGAGCTTTTTCCTCGGAGGCGGAAGCGGCCCGGGCTACCAGCGCTTTATCGAGCAAGCAATCCGCTGGGGGAATGCCCACGGCATTCGCACGACGGTACTGGTCTCGCCGTATTCTAATCGACGCGCATTCTCGCGCGAGACCAAAGAGTTCGTGAGCGTTTTGGTGGCGCGCGGCGCGATTCCCAGCGAATGGGCGGTCGACGATTACGAAAATACGAACGCGAACGATGGGCGCGCGATGGGGCCCGATACGCGCGCAAACACGACGACCAACGTCGGCTTTTGGCTGGCCCTGCACGCACCCGTCTACGGGTGTGCCGAGACCTCTTCGAGTCCGTCACTCGGCGACGGCATCGACCCACCAGGCGTGCACTAGCCACATCGCATCCGGATGCTGCGCGCCGATCGCGCGCAGCGTGTCGACGATGCCGGCGTAGCCTCCGTCTCCGCCGATGCGCGCGGCTACCCCATCGTAGTTCGCGTCCCGCGCGAGCACGCCGTGAAGACTCGCGAACAGCTCCTCATCCGCGCCCGGCGCGATGACTTCCGCCTCGTCCGAGCCGCCGCCGTCGTCGCTCGTGTCCGGCCGCTGGGGGAAAACCTGCCACGGCCCGCGCGGATGGCCGACCGTTCCGGCTCGCTTCCAAGAAAAGCGATGCGGCGTCACCTTCGGGACATCGAGCCTGTGCGGCAACGCATCGATGCGCACATCCCACGGTGGCGTCAAGAGAATGGACAGCGTCATGCCGGCTGTTTTCGCGTCACCGGCTGCTCCCCCCGGCGGCCCGAATCGTGCTTGTGGCTGAGAGGGCCGTGGTTGCTCGTGCTGAAGGGCGCCTCATGCGAATATTTGTTTGGATCGCTCTGGTGCTGGCGTGCGTCGCGCCCGCCGCCGCGGAAATTCCCGGTCCCGATGATGCCGTCTCGGTTTCGGGCATCGTTCAGGACCGCCTCGAGGCCACCGACATCAACGTCAAGATGGTAGCCGAAAAGCCGTACATCATCGCGTACTGGAGCGCCGGCCGGAATTACGCCGCCGGCGACGCGTTGACGAAAAAGGGCAAGAGCGGCTGGACGATCGTCAAGATGACGACTGGGCATTTTACGGGCCCGGCGCTTCTGGCGCTCGGCGTTCCGGAGTCCACCGCAAAGGCGCTCGTTGCCGACCTCAAACTTGCCGAACGCTAAGCGCCGGGCGAAGGCCTATTCATAGTCTGGAGCCTGCGCTTCGCCACCCTGTCGCATGAAGTACTTCGGGGGATACGGCGCCTTGATCTTTACGAACGGGCGGGGTGCACGCGAGAAGTCAAAACAGTCAGCTGCCGGCGACGTTGCGCGCTTGTCGGCCGGCGCGAGCCGATCGAGGCCGTAAAGATCCTCCGCGAACCGCAGCACGCTTGCCGTCTCGTACTGCACGTGCGAGACGTAGTTCCGCTTCGCATAGGGTGAGATGATGAGCAACGGCACGCGGAAGCCCAAACTGTCGCGGTCGAGGTAGCGTGGGGGGACGTGATCGTAGAGACCGCCCCAATCATCCCATTGCACGAAGACGGCGGTCGAGTCCCAGAACTTGCTCTTCCCGACGGCGTTGACGAGCGCGGCGACCCACGATGGCCCGTAACCCCCGTTGAGGCAGGCGACGTGATCGGAGTCGGTGCAGACCGGCGTTATCCACGTGAAGTTCGCGAGGCTGCCCGCGCGTACGTCGGTGATGAACTTCCAGTTCGGCGAGACGACGTCTTTCTTCCAGTCCGGCCCGTAACGAATGTGCCGTACGGCCTGGTAGCCCGACCACGCTGCTCCTTGGCCGCTCGATGCGCT
>JBARBD010000104.1:0-9278 GCA_049792675.1 Vulcanimicrobiaceae bacterium
GCAGATGGCGCCGCCGACCCCGCTGACCGCCGCGCAGTTCGCGGCCAGCCCGAGCGGCCAGAACGTCATCCTCGTGGTGCGAGTGAACTCGCTCAAACGCACGGCGCTCGACGCGCAGTTGCTCGAGCGCGTCAACGACGCGACCTACAAGGCGACGCAAGAGAACGTCGCGCTCTACCTGCCGGCCGAGACGCCGATCGTGATGGGATCGATGGACGACGTCAAACCCGGGGCGGTCGTCTTTATCTACGGCGTTGCGACGACGCCGCACCATGCCGACGTCAAGAAGGTCGTCGTCGTGACGCCGTACGTCAAGGTTCAGTGACCTTCGCGCTCGGTCCGGTCGCGGGCTGGATCGCGCTGGCGCTGATTCCGCTCGCCGCCGCCGGCGGATGGATCACGCGCCGCTTCGTCAAGGGCGCGTTTCGCTCGCGGATGCGCCCGCATTACTTTCTCGGATACGCGGCGCTCGTGCTCACGCTCGTTCACTTAGCAACGTCGATGGGCTCGATGGGCGGCGCGAACTCGACCGGCATCTGGCTCGCGACGTTCGCCCTGCTGGGCTTGGGCTGGCAGGCGTTGATCGGCACCAACCTGCAATCGCCGGGCGGGTATCGCATCGTGCTGCGGCGCTGGCATTTAGTGACCTTCGTGGCCGTCGCGATCTTCGCCGTGGGGCACGTCGCGCTCAATCGCTAAGGTTCAAATGCGCCGCGCGGCGTCGACGATCGGCCCGTCGTCGAGCACCCACTGCGGCTCCCAGGTCGGATCTTTGAGTAGGGCGATGGTGTCGCTGAGGTAGCGGCGCTCGCCGCGCAGGCGATGCAGCGTGTGCGACGCGCTCAGGTACGCCGCGCCGGCGCGGTCGCGCATATCGCCCAGCAGACGGGAGAGCCGCCGTTCCTGTTCGGTAACGTTGCGAGCCCGCTCGCCCAGCAGCTCCATCGCTTTGTCACGCTCCAGCTGCCCGAGCAGCACGAGCGCCGTCTCCAGCGCCGGATGTTCGGCCTGTACGTCGAGGATGACGCTGCGCAAGAGCTCCCCGAAGCGGCGTTCGCCCGCCGGCGAGAGGCGGTACGAGATTTTCGTCTTGCGCGGCCCGCGCCGCGACGTCGCATCTTCACGCTCGAGCAGCCCGCCCGTCGCAAGGCGCTCGATGAAGCTGTACACGTTGCCGCGTTTAAAGCTGCGGTAGAGCGGGCTGTGTTCGCGCATCGCGCGATCGATCGCGTATGCCGAGGCCGGCTTGCGGCGCAGCAGCCCTAAGATGAAGAGCTCGCGCTGCGGCTCAACCAGGCTCACTCAGACCGTGCCAGAAATCGTACGCGCTCGCGCCGAACCCGTGAACGATCGCCATGACGTCGGGGCCGGCGTCTCCGAAAACCTCGAACGACTCGAGATCGGCGAGGGTCAACAGCGCAGGAACGAGCTCGCCGACTACCGGCCCCGATAGGTGCGCCACCGCGGCGGCCGGATCGCGGTACTCCTCGAAGAGCTTGCAGCGCCTCTTATCACCGCTGATGTGGAACTCGTAGGCGAGCGCGCCGTCCTCGTGAGAGGTTCTGGCGGCCATCTCGCGCGCTATCGGTTCGAGCGCGCCGGCTTTACCCTCGTGAACGCGAAGGCTCACGACAAAACGTACGGTTCTTGCCATAGACGCGCTATTCAAGGCTGCGGACCGGCGAACATGCTCGAGACTGACTCGCTTCTGCCGTCGGTTACGATCGTTACCGCGCCGTCCTGGTCGGTCCGGTAGATGCGAGCGCCGGCACGGCGCAGCGTCGCGAGCGTCTCGGGTGCGGGGTGGCCGAAGACGTTGTGCCGCCCGACCGAAACGATCGCGTAGCGCGGATGGACGGCGCCGACGAACGCCGGTGACGAGCCGTAAGCAGATCCGTGGTGCCCGACCTTCAGTACCGTGGCGTCGAGTGCGACGCCTTCGGCGAGAAAGCGCCGCTCCGACTCGCTCCCCGCGTCGCCGGTAAAGAGCATGCGAAAGCCTCGGTACGTCAGCACAAACGCGACCGAGTTGCTGTTGATCGCGTTGCGGCCGCCGATGAACGGCAGCGACGGACCGATAAACTGCAGCGTCACGCCGTCGTCGGTATGCCACGCCTCTCCGGCTCGCGGGCGCACGATCGGAACGCCTTGCGAACGGGCGGTCGCGATCGCGTCGGCGTAGGCGTGCCCGCCGTAGACCTGCCCGCCGTCCGCGAGCTCGGCGACGCGCAGCCGCCGCAAGACCGGCGCCACGCCGCCGGCGTGATCGCCGTGCGGATGAGAGAGGATCGCAGCGTCGAGCGCGTGGATGCCGTGGCGCAAGAGAAAGGGCACGACGATGCGCTCGCCGACCAGCTCGGCCGCCGATTGGTCGTTCTGCGGTCCTCGCTCGAGACGTCCGCCGGCGTCGACCAGCAGCGCGTGACCGCGCGGCGTCTGCACCACGATCGCGTCGGCTTGTCCGACGTCCAGCACGGTTATGCGCAGCCGCCCGTCTATCGAACGGGGCGGCCAGAGCACGAAGCTGGCGGTCAGCAAGATCCCCGCCATCGCGAGCGTCGGCGCGCCGCGGCGCCATACCAGCGGTGCGGCGAGTATCGCCGCATCGTAGGCGGCGATGCACCAGGGCGGGGTGGGCGTCATCGGGATCGTCGCGTCCGGCAGCGCGCCGAGCGTTTGGACGACGCCCAGCATCCAGGCCAACAGCCACGAGTTGAGGTTT
Source organism: Vulcanimicrobiaceae bacterium (assembly GCA_049792675.1). Taxonomy (GTDB): domain Bacteria; phylum Vulcanimicrobiota; class Vulcanimicrobiia; order Vulcanimicrobiales; family Vulcanimicrobiaceae; genus Cybelea. Next base: position 2,723 of record JBARBD010000104.1, read on the forward strand.
GCTAACGCCTGCGCGATCGGTGCGCACCAGCTGAAGAGAAGTTGCGCCGCGCCGAGCGCCATCGTGACCGCCACGCACGGGACGACGGCAAGATTGGCCGCCAGTGCGTAGGGCGCGAACTGCAAGAAAACCGCGGCCGTCAACGGCCACGTTCCGAGTTGGGTCCCCAGCGAGAGCACCAGCGCTTCTCGCGCGCGATCCGGCAGCGCGACGTGCCGCTCCACCCAGCGCTCCAACGGAGCGGCGCACGCGAAGATCGCGCCGACGCACGAAAACGAGAGCGCGAACGACGCGCTCGCGACGCTTTGCGGTCGCGCGAAGGCGACCACGAGCGCGGCGATCGCCAAGGTATTCCACGAGAAGGTTGCGCGGCCGCAGGCCCGTGCGGCGAGCGCGGCCGTCGCCATCGTCGCGGCGCGCGTCGCCGGCAACTGCGCTCCGCTCCAAAAGACGAAGAGCCAGATCAGCGCGGTCGCGGCCAGCGATGCCGCCCAGCGCGGCAGTGCGATCCATTCGAGCACGATCAAACAGAGCGCCGCGACGGCGCCGACGTGCAGGCCCGCGGTGACCAGCACGTGCACCGTTCCCGTCTCTTGAAACTCGGCGCGCAGTTGGGGCGGAAGCGTCGCGCGCGCTCCCCAGAGCTCGCCCGCAACCACCGACGCGGCCGGCTCGCCGAGACGCTCGCGAAAACGCTCGTACGCCCACGCGTGCGCTCGCGGCAACCACGTTCTCGCGTCCCACGTCGAACCGGGGCGCGACGAGAGGACCGCGGCACCGTCGAGCCGGCCATCGTAACCGCGCTCGCTCTCGATCTCCCGTTCGCTCGGCTCGCCCGGGTTGCGCGCGTCGTCGAAAGGCTCGAGCCTGCCGCGCACGACGACGCGCGCGCCGATCGGCGGCGCACTTCCCGGCACGCGAGCCAGCAGACGCGGACCGGTATCGAGCGCGAGGGTCAACGCCGTGGATCCGTCGTCGCCGGGCGCGCGCTCGACGATCGTCGCGTCGTAACGGGCGGTGCGCGCTTCGAGAAGCGCCGGTTTGAGATTTTGGCGCAATCCGGCGTTCAGAGCGGCGGCGCCCAGGGCAATCAGGACGAGCGCGCGAAGGCGCCGCGGCGCGTATCGGTTCGAAGCGACGAAGCAGCCGAGGGCAATCGCCGCGCCGGCCGTCACGGGACGCATATCCTCGGGCAAGGGCAGCACGGCGAGCGTACCGAGTATTGCGGCGAACGAGGAGAGAACCAGGGCGTACGGCGGCATTTATGTCGTCTGCGACGAAGGCGCCGCGTAGCAACGCGGGAGAGACACGAGGGAGAACCGATTGCGTATCATCGTCACCGGCGGGGCCGGCTTTATCGGATCGCACATCGTCGACACGTACCTGGCGGCCGGTCACGAAGTGCTCGTGATCGACTCGCTTTGGGAACACGGCGGCGGGCGCCGGGTCAACGTCCCCAACGGCATCTCGCTGGTGCACATGGATATCCGCGACGAGGGGATCGCCCGCGTCTTTAGCGAGTTCAAACCCGACCTCGTGAGCCACCACGCCGCCCAGCATTCGGTCGCGATCTCGACGCGCGACCCGGTCTACGACGCGCAAGTCAACGTCGTCGGGCTGCTCAACGTGCTCGAGAACGCGCAGCGCAGCGGCGCGCGGAAGGTCATTTACGCGTCGAGCGGCGCGAGTTTCGGCACGCCCGAGCGGCTGCCGATTACCGACGATACGCCGCAGCACCCCACCTCACCGTATGCGATCTCGAAGATGGTCGGCGAGCACTACTTGCGCTTCTACCGCAACGAACGGGGCTTGGATTTTACCGCTTTGCGCTACGGCAACGTCTACGGGCCGCGCCAGGACCCCAACGGCGAAGCCGGCGTGATCGCGATCTTCATCGGCAAGTTTTTGCAGCAGACCGGCGTTCGGATCGACTGGGATGGCGAGCAGACGCGCGACTACGTCTACGTCGCCGACGTCGCCCAGGCCAATCTCGCCGCACTCGACCGCGGCTCGGGTGGATGCTACGTGATCGGCACCGGCAAACGCACCAGCGTCAACGAGATTTACCAGGCGCTCGTAAAGCTGAGCGGCTTCGAGGCGCCGGTAGAGCGCGCGCCCCAACGCGCCGGCGACGCGCGCGACGCGGAGTTCGAGGCGTCCGGCGCACGGTTGAACCTCGGCTGGACGCCGTCGACGGCGCTTTCCGACGGCATTCGCGCGACGTACGAGTACTTCGAGGCGCTGCCGGCCGTCCGAGGCGCGTAACCGCCGAGATCGCAGGCGCGGCGATGGAACGCTTTGCCGCGACGGCGTCGCAAATCGCCGCGCATCCGGGCAAACTCGAAAAGATCGCACTGCTTGCCGAGTATCTCCGCACGCTCGACGACGACGACCTCAAAGCCGCGGCCCGGTTCTTCAGCGGGACGGCATTTGCCGCCGGCGATCGCCGGCGGCTCTCGGTCGGCGGGCGAACGATCGTGGCGGTCGCGCGCCGCATCTGGGGATTCGACGACGCCGCACTTGGTGAGGGGTATCGCGCGAGCGGCGATCTGGGAATCGCGCTCGGATCGCTCGCGCGCGCGCCTCAAAACGCGATGCTCTTCACCGATCGGCTAACGCCCTCAACGCTCGAGCGCCTTTTCGAAGAGATCGCGCAAGCCTCGGGCAAGAACGCCGGGCGCCGCCGCGAGGCGGTGCTCGAACGCATCCTGCGCGCCTGCGACGATCCGCTGGTCGCGGCGTACGTCGTCAAGATCGTCACCGGCGAGCTGCGCATCGGCTTACGTGAGGGGCTCGTGCTCGATGCGATCGCGCGCGCATTCCAAGCCGATCGAAGCGTCGTCGAGCGCGGCGCGATGGCCTCGGGCGACGTCGGCGCGGTCGCGCTCGCCGCCAAGCGCGGCGAGCTAGGGAGCCTGCAAGCCGGCTACGGCGTGCCGATCGGCTTCATGCTCGCGACGCCGATTCCGTACGGCGAGGCCTATCGCGAGCTCTCCGGCGCGCACTGGTTTCTGGAGGACAAGTACGACGGCATCCGCGCGCAAGCGCACGTGCGCGGCGGTCGAGTGCGCCTCTTCTCGCGGAGGTTGCGCGACGTCACGCAATCCTATCCCGACGTCGTGACGCCGCTGGCGAAGCTCCCGCGCGATGCGATCCTGGACGGCGAGATCGTGGCGATGCGCGACGGCAGAGTGCTGCCGTTTCGCACGCTGCAGGCGCGCCTGCAGCGTAAAGAAGTCGACGCCGAGCTCTTGCGAGACGTTCCGCTCGCCTACGTCGCATTCGATCTGCTCGCGATCGGCGACGAGATGATGCTCGACGAGCCGCTCGCGACGCGGCGAGAGCGCCTCGAAAACCTCATCGTCCCGAGCGATCGTTTGCTCTTGGCACCGTTCGAATTAGTCGACGGCCTTGACGGCGCCGGCGTGAACGAGCGTTTCGCGGCGGCGCGGGCGCGCGGCAACGAGGGGCTGATGCTCAAGCGCGTAGACGCGCCGTACGCACCCGGGCGACGCGGCAAGTGGTGGCGCAAGCTCAAGCGCGAGCTCTCGACGCTCGACGTCGTGGTCGTGGCCGTCGAGTGGGGAAACGGCAAACGTGCCGGCGTGCTCTCCGATTACACCTTCGCCGTGCGCGGTGACGACGGCGCGCTGGTGACGATCGGCAAGGCCTACTCGGGATTGACCGACGCCGAGATCGCCGAACTGACGCCCTGGTTTCTCGAGCATCGTCTCCCACTCGACCGGCAGCGCGAGAAAGCTCGTTCGTACGAGATCCCGGTCGAGCCGGCGATCGTGCTCGAGGTCGCGTTCGACGTCATCCAGGAGAGCGATCTGCACGAGAGCGGCTTCTCGCTGCGCTTTCCGCGCATCGTGCGCATCCGCGACGACAAGCCGCCCGAGGAGATCGACACGCTCGCACGCGTGCGCGAGATCTACCGCGAGATGCTCGGGCGCGAAGGGTCGAGCTAGCCGACGACCAGGCTGAGCAGTTTGTCCGGCACGTAGACCTGCTTGCGCAGTTCCTTGCCCGCAAGCTGCGCCTGCACGTTGGGGTCGGCGGTCGCAAGCGCCAGCGCCTGCTCTCGCGTCACGCCCGGCGGCGCCGTGATGCGCGCGCGAATCTTTCCGTTGACTTGCACGACCAGCGTGATCTCGTCGGCGGCGAGCGCGCGTTCGTCGGGCTGCGGATACGGCTGCAGATGGACCGACTCGGTATGTCCGAGGCGCTCCCAGAGCTCCTCGGCGATGTGCGGCGCGAACGGCGCGACGATGCGCGGCAAAAGGTGGACGGCGTAGCGCAAGGCCGGCGAGGCGCCGGCGCTCGCAGCGGCCGTCATCGCGTTGACCAGCTCGTCGAGCCGCGCGATCGTCGTGTTGTAGTGGAAACGCCGCGAGAGCGTCTCGTCGATCGCCGACTTCGCAGCGAGGTGGACCGCGCGCAGCAGCGCCTTCTCCTGCGCGCTCTCCGCCGCCGGCATTTCCGGCTCGCTCTCGCCGGAGGGGGCTTCGAAGAACGGCTCGCAGGCGCGCCAAATGCGCCCGAGCAGACGCATGCGCCCGGTAATGCCCTCGTCGCGCCAATCGCTCGTCTCTTCAGGCGGCGTGACGTAGAGCAGGAAGAGCCTCATCGCGTCGACGCCGTTGCGTTCGGCGGTCTCGTCGATCCCGACCACGTTGCCGCGCGACTTCGACATCTTCTCGCCGTCGTGAAGTACGAGCCCCTGATGAAAGAGGTGCTCGAACGGCTCGTCGTTGCCGCTCACCCAGCCGCGGTCGTGAAAGAGCTTATAGAAGAAGCGCGAGTAGAGCAGGTGGAGCACGGTATGCTCGGCGCCGCCGACGTACTGATCGACGTTCATCCAGTACTTGGCTCGCTCGGGCGACCACGGCGCCCGGTCGTCGTGCGGATCGAGATAGCGCAGATAATACCAAGACGACTCGAAGAACGTGTCCATCGTATCGGCTTCGCGCCGCGCCGGGCCGCCGCACTTCGGGCAGGTCGTTTCGACGAACTCCGGGATCGATGCGAGCGGCGATCCGTCACCGGCAAAACGCGCGCCGGGCGGAAGGAGCACCGGCAGCTGGTCGTCGGGAACCGGCACTTCGCCGCAGCGCTCGCAGTAGAGAATCGGAATCGGCGTGCCCCAATAGCGCTGCCGCGAGATCAGCCAGTCGCGCAGCTTGTAGTTGACGCTCTTGCGCCCGATGCCCAGCGCCGTGAGACGTTCGGCCAGCGCCTCTCGCGCGCGGGCGCTCGACATGCCGCTGAAATCGTCGCTCGCGGTCAGCCGGCCGTCGTCGACGTACGGAACCTCGAGTGGAGCGTCCGGCTCGGCACCGGGCGCGAGGATCACCTGTGCGATCGGCAGCTCATGTTTCTTTGCAAAGTCGAAGTCGCGCTCGTCGTGCGCCGGGACGCCCATGAGGGCGCCGCCTCCGTACTCGGCGAGCACGTAGTTGGTCAGCCAGATCGGCACGCGTTCGCGTGAGAGCGGGTTGATCGCGTACGCGCCGGTGAAGATGCCCTCTTTCTCCATCAGGCTCGTGCGCTCGAGCTCCGACTTCGACTTCAAGCGCTGCGCGAATGCCTCGATCTCGTCGGCGTGCTCGCGCGAGACGCGCCGCTTGAGCGATTCGACGACGCGATGCTCCGGCGCGACGGCCAAAAACGTGACGCCGTAGACCGTGTCGATCCGCGTCGTGAAGACCTCGATCGTCTCGTCGAGGCCCTCGACGGCGAAGGCGAAGGTCACGCCTTCGCTGCGCCCGATCCAGTTGCGCTGGCTCGTGCGCGTGCGCTCCGGCCAGCCGTCGAGCCGGTCGAGGTCTTTGAGCAGGCGATCGGCGTAGGACGTGATCCGCAGGAACCACTGCGAGAGATTGCGCCGCTCGACGAGATGCTCGCATCGCCAGCAGCGCCCGTCGATCACCTGCTCGTTTGCGAGCACGGTGCGATCGTGCGGGCACCAGTTGACCGGCGCCTCACGCTTGTAGGCCAGACCGGATTCGTACAGGCGCAAGAAGAGCCACTGATTCCAGCGATAAAACTCCGGCTCGCAGGTCGCGATCTCGCGCGACCAGTCGTAGCTCGTTCCCAGCAGTCGCAGTTGACGGCGCATGTTGAGGATATTCTCGGCCGTCCAGGCCGCCGGATCGGCGCCGCGCGCGATGGCTGCGTTCTCGGCCGGGAGCCCGAAGGCGTCCCAGCCCATGGGATTGAGCACGTTGAAGCCGAGCATCCGCATCATGCGCGCGATCGTGTCGCCGAGCGCGTAGTTCTTGGCGTGGCCGACGTGCAGATCGCCCGACGGATAGGGCAGCATCGAGAGCGCGTAGCATTTCGGCTTCGCGCTCGACTCGCTGGCGCGATAGATCCCGTCGCGTTCCCAGCGCGCCTGCCATTTGCTTTCGATCGACCCGAAGTCGTAGGCCATGGAGAGCATGGTACACGCTCGGCCGAGCGTCGCGCTACCCTTTGCGGCGCAGGGCGGCCGCGTGATGGAGCGCCATGATCACGCGCATCCTTATGATTGCCGCGGCGATCGGGGTGGCGG
>JBARBD010000105.1:0-3164 GCA_049792675.1 Vulcanimicrobiaceae bacterium
CAAGCTTGTCGTTGAGGAACGCACGGCGGGTAAACTCGCCCGGTTCGGCGAGCCGCGCGCCGCACGCGAGCAGCGCGCGCACGACTTCGCGCGCGACGACGGGGGAGCCGTGCAGTTGGAGCTCGAGCATCTCCTCGCCGGTGTAGCTCTGCGGCGCGGCAAAGCGAATCGCAAGCCCGCGGTCGAGCGGCTCGCCGCGCTCGTCTAGGATCGTCGCGTAGGTTGCGACGCGCGGCGCAAGCGCTGAACCCGCGCGCACCAGACGCTTCGCGATGTCGGGCGCGCCCGGTCCGCTGACGCGTACGATCGCGACGGCGCCCTTGCCCGGAGGCGTCGCGATCGCCGCGATCGTGTCGTTAGCGTTCAGCTCGGCTCAGCGCGGGTGTATGACGACGAAACGCTCCGGCTCTTCGCCTTCCGATTCGGTGCGGACCAGCTCCGAGTCGGCCAATGCGAGATGGACGATCTTGCGCTCCGAGGGTAGCATCGGTTCGAGCCGCTGCGCCGCGTGGTCGCGCAACGCTCGCTCGAGCGTCGCGAGCGCGAGGTTCTTGAGCTGATCGGCGCGGTGCGCGCGGTACCCTTCCGCATCGATCGTATAGTAGTGCCGGTTGTTGCGCACGCCGGCGTTGTAGATGTTGTTGAAGATCAGGTTGAGCGCCTCGAGCGTGTTTCCGTGCCGGCCGATCAGCATGCCGAGATGCGGTCCGCCGATCTCGAGGTATTCGCCTTCGGGTCGCGAGAGGTAATCGATCTCGGTCGACCCGACGCCCATGCGCTCGAGGATCTCGCGCAGCAGGTCGCGCGCGGGTTTGGCGTCCTCGGGGACCTCCGTGCGCGGGCGCGTGCTGGGACGTTCGCGACGGTTCTGCGGCGGTCGCCGCCCGCCGCCGCGCCGGCCGCCTCCGCCGGACTTACCCGGAATCCCGCGGTCGCGAATGTCGGCCGGTTGTTCTTCGAACTCGAAATCGTCTTCGTACAGCATTTTATGCCTTCTTGTTCTTTCTCTTCGACCGCGCCGACCGAGCCGATCGCGGCGGATTGGCGTTGGTGACGCCGTTTCCGCTCGGCGATCCCTTGGCCGGCAGGGCCTTCGCCGCCGCGTCGCCGCCTGCGAGCTCTTCGGTGATCACGTGTTCGCTGTCGACTAGCGCGAGCGGCTGATTGTAGCGGCGCAGCAGATAGAACTGCTGTCCCATCGTAAAAACGTTGTAGGCAAACCAGTAAAGCACCATCGCGGACGGCCAGTGGTAGCGCCATCCGAGAAAGCCGAGCATCAGCGGCGAGATCACCGCCATGTTCCGTTGCATCTGCGCCTGTTGCGGATCCGTCGCCGGCATGCTCACGAACCGCACGCTCAAGTACATCGAGAGCGCGTAGAGCAGAATCAGCACCAGATCGGCGTGCGCCAGGCTTGCGGCGAGAATCGGCGTCCCGAAGAGCGCCGGCGCCGCGTGCGAGATCGCGCTCCCGATCCACATCCAGTTCTGGTTTTCGAAGAGCGACTTGTGATTCATCACAACGTAATAGACGCTGATGATGACCGGATATTGGACGATCATCGGCCAGCAGCCGGCCAGCGGGTTGACGCCTTGCTCCTTGTAGAGCGCCATCGTCTCTTGCTGGAGCTTCTGCTTGTCGTCTTTGTAGCGGGTTTGCAAGCGCTTGAGCTGCGGCGCGATCTTCTGCATCTTCAGGAAGGCCTTGAACTGCGCCGTGTTGAGCGGCCAGAAGACCAGGCGGATGAGCGCCGCCAAGATCACGAGGCTCCAGCCGAGGTTGTTGATCGGCTTGTCGATCGAGAGCACGATCCACGAAAGCGCGTTGACGATCGGATCGAGCCACGAGGTGGCGAGAACTAAATGCAACGCTTACCTCGCTCGGGGACGAAATCGACGCCCCCGGGGTTCCACGGATGACAGCGCGCCAGCCGCGCGAGCGCCAGCCAGCCGCCGCGCAGCACGCCGTGGTCGCGCACTGCGTCGAGCGCATACTGCGAACAAGTGGGGTAGAAACGGCAGGCCGGCGGCAGCAGCGGCGAGATGAGGAGCTGATAGAGCCGGATGATTGCGATGAACGCGAGGCGCACGGGCTTTACTACACTCGTCCGAGCGCCGAGGTTACCTCGGCCCGGAGATGGGCGAACGGCGCCTGCCCGGCCGTCGGCCGCGCGATCACGAGCAGGCGCACGGCGTCGTGCTGCGCGAGCGCGTCGTGGACGATTGCCGCCAGCCGGCGGCGCACCTTGTTACGGACAACGGCCTTTCCGATCGATTTGCTGACCGTGATGCCGACCACCGACGACGGATCGCCGGGAAGCGCATCAGTGCGATAAATAGTGAGGCTCTTGGTCGAGATGCGCCGCCCGTGCCGGCGCAATCGGGCAAAATCCGCTTGCCGGCAGAGGCTTGCAAAACGGCGCATCAGACCGTGAGACGATGACGTCCCTTCTTGCGACGACGAGCCAGAACCTTACGCCCTTGCTTCGTTGCCATGCGTTCCAAGAAGCCGTGCACGCGTTTGCGGCGGCGATTATGCGGCTGATACGTCCGCTTCATAACGTCCCTTCGGCGATCGAGTAGTGCCCCCACACCCCGTGGTAGACAGCCCCTGATTATAGCCAGCCCATGCCGCCAGCGCAAGGCGGTGTGGCTCGCTTGCGCGCCCCAGCGGTCCGGCCCGGCGTCCGGCATCGTCTGGGGCCCCCGTGGCCAATAACCCAGGATGCTCGCGACGCTGCTCTCGCTTTTGCTCGCCCAAACCTGGCTTGCGGCAAGCGACATCCACCTGGACGCCTTCGATCGCTCGCCGGCCCCCAGCCGGTACGGCCGCGACGCCGGCCCCGCGCTCTTCGACTCGGCGCTGGCCGAGATGCGCAGCGCAGTGCCCAATCCGGCCGTTGTCGTCATCGCCGGGGATTTTCTCGTCCACGATCTCGCGGGTCACGCCCGGCGGCGGGGGACGCTCCCGGCCGATCGCGTCGCAATCGAGACGATGCGCCGCATCGCCGCCGCCTTCGGCCGCGCCTATCCGAAGGCCCAGTTCGCGATCGCGCTGGGGAACAACGACGCCGCCTGCGGCGATTATCGCAGCAGCGACGCGAGCCCCTACCTCGCCGCGGTCGCGCGCATTTGGGCTCCCCTGGTCGAGCGGCGCGGCGCCGC
>JBARBD010000106.1:0-7008 GCA_049792675.1 Vulcanimicrobiaceae bacterium
AGACGTCTGCTGCGCGCTGCGCAACCTCTTCCCATCCGAACTCGAGTGAGAAGATGCATCCCAGCGGCGCGCCGACACACGCTTTCTCCATCGGCGGCGGGCGAAAGTTCATCCGGTCGAGCATCTCGGCGAGTCGCGCGGGCGGATCCAGCGGCAGGACGAACGGCAGCGCCAGCGCTCCGTTTGCTGCGATGAGTACGGCCCAGAGCGCAACGAACCAGCGCCAAAGCTGCGTGCAAGCCACGGCGCCTACGGCGAACATCGTCGGATAACCGCCGGCCAAATAGTAGTCTTTGCCGTGCGTCGCGACGACCAGCACCGCCGTCGCCAGGAACGCGACCGAGAGAAACCGCGTGGGAGCCATTCGCTTTGACGCAAACGGAGCGACGATACCGGCGATCCACAGCGGTGCGAGCAGTACGTTTACCAAGAAAAGCTGATCCAGCAAGAAGCGCAGCGGACTGCCGGTTAAGTTGCCTGCGTTGTCGTTTCGTACGAGCTCTAGGAACGGAAGGACGTGTGCGAGTTGCCAGGCCACATTCGGAAGCGCGAGGAGCATCGCGATAGCCGCGCCGATCCAGAGATCGCGCGACCGCCAGATCGAACGATCGCTGAAGAGCAAGAGACCAAGCGCGATTCCAAAGAGCCAGAAGATGATGCCGTATTTCGCTTCCAGCGCGATGCCCGCGATCGCGCCCGCCCACCAGAACGCGCGCGATTCGGCCAACAGGACGGCGCGGGAGACGAAGTAGGCCACGGCGGTGAACGCCAGGGGCTCGAAAGTCGAAGTCGAGAGCGCCGCCGACATCGCCGTTATCATCGGCGACGCGGCTGCCGCGACGGCCGCGAGCCAGGCCGTGCGCGTGTTGCCGCCGAGCAGCTGCGTGAACGCTACAACCAACGGCACGAGCGCGACGGCCGCGAGCACGGCGGGCAGGCGCAGCAGCCACGTGTTGTTGCCGCCAAACTGCGTCATCGCGGCCAGCAGCGGTACTAAGGGTGGCTGGTCGACATAGCCGAACGCCGGATGGCGCCCGCAGACGATGAAGTAAAGCTCGTTGGCGAAGAAGCCGTACCGGCCCGCACTAATCAAATGCACGATAGCGACCGCTACGGCGACGAGTGCCGCCGCAAACCACATCGATCGGCTCATGTGCTCGTCGTCTTCAGCAATTGTAACCGCCTAAAAACTTCGTAAGATTCACGATCGGTCCGGCGTAATAATAGCCGCGCGGCTCGTACAGCAAATTGGAGATGACGAATCGGCCGCCCCGATCGACGAGAACGGCGGAGATATGACTCTCGACGCGACTGTTCCGGGAGAGTCGCAGGGTGACGCTCACCGTTGCCTCATTGCCTTGTATGCGAGTCGGTCCGATGCCGTACGATGCCGCCGACGATGAATCGTTGGTAAAGGGATCGTAGCGAACGTTCTTGCAGTTGGGCGGCGTCTTGTCATGCGCGCAAAGCGACACCGAAATGTCGCCGGTATATTCATCGCCCTTAAAATACGCATCCTCGAGCCCATCGTAGAGATCGCTATCGAAGAAGCGGCGCGCCTGGGTCAGGTGTTTGCCGGCCTGGCCGTGCTGTGCCAAGTACCAATCGAAGAACGCCGCGACCGTCTTTGCGGGGCTTGCTACCTCGCCGCCGCGCGCGACGCCGGGTACGCCTAGTATCATTCCCGCCGCGATGAGAAGCGCTAGCGCACGCATTTCATCGGCGGTCTTCGTCGAAGCTCGCCCTGATACCCCGTAGATGCTGCTTGAATCACGCTCCTCCGCAGTCGTGTTCGGTATTCGTCCCGGAGTATTGCTCGCGCTGACGGTAGTCGTAAACCCGGTACATGCGGCCCCTTTCGTCTTGGTCGGGGTTGCAACCGACAGTCGGCGCCGGGCGCGAGAGAAAACAGACCTGCGCCTTGTCTCCGGGCCGCTCGCGGATCATGATCTGGTTGCCCGGCAATCCGCCGTAGTGTGTTACCGAAGCGAACATGTGCGGATGCGCCGGATCGCTGCCCAGATGCGTGTTGAACGTAACGTCAACGCCGCTTTCAAAGTCTTGAGCGCTGAATTTCGTTTGTCCCTCAGCCACGAGGCGCGGTTCGACCGACGTGACCGTCGTATCGACACACGCCACCGACCGGTAATGCCACACTCCAGGAACGTACTGCTCAGCCTGGGCCAAAGCGGGGGCCATATTCGTCACGGCGATACACGGTGCCGCCAGAGCGCAGACTGCGAGTGCCGCTTTCATGCGATGCCAACGAGGCGTCAAATTCTGAGCCATGCGACGCGAGCCTCCTATCGCTGTGATGCGTGGATGGTGATCATTTCCATGTAACCGTCCCGCTCGACGTTGTTGGTGTAATCTTTGCTAGCGTAGACCGCGACGCAGATTCCGGTTTTGTCGGTCGCGGTAAAGCACCGCTGAAACTGCGGGAAACCTTTGCTATCCCAGCCCGGCTCTCTCTTGAGCCGTTTCAGCATCTGGGCCCACGGCTCGCCCGCCTTGCGGTCTTCGGCGATGAACGGCGAGCTGAACGAATAGTAGCCGGGCCTCGAGTTGGGAAGCGCGGTTGCAAGGTCGAGCCAGTAAGGTGCGAGTGTTAGGGTGGGAAGCGGAGAAGCGGAAAACGCTACGCGATTCCACCGCGGCGGCCCATCACCGTTGTAAATAGGCGACTTCGTATCTTGTTTCAGAAGATACACGGCCCACGCGACGCCTTTATCGAGCGGCAGTGAGACGGAGGACGATCCGGACGTCGACATGCCGAGCAAGGTGGCCAAGGACACCGCAGCGTCACCGGTGACGACAAACGTTTTTTCGACTGCGTTCGGGAAACGGGCAGCGGATGCGGTCATTGGCAAGAGATTGCAAAAGACGGCGGTCGCGACGACCGCAATAACGACCCGTGGGGAATAAACCGGACTCAGGGGGCCCATACCACCGCGTGCCACGTGGCCGTGGTCGTCGAGTACGCGGAGCCGAGGATGGCACCGGCCGTGTCGATTGCGTACGCTTCGGAACTCGTGAACGTGTTAGGCAAGTACTGCTGGAGATCGACCGCGGTTTTCGCGCTGCCGTTCCAAAGCAACGCATGCAGCGCACCCGTGCTGCTAATGTGTCCGTATCCCAATTCTACCTTCCCCTGCGCGGCACGAGCGCATGAATCGGTGAATCCTGAGGGTTGGAGATCGACCATGCTCGCGGCAGTGCCGTGCCACAGTAGCGCGTGCGTCACGGACATTCCAACGGGCGTGCCGCAGCCGACCTGACTCCGGTGCCCCAACCCGGTTGCGTAGGCGCTCGACACGGTCGATGGCGTGAGGTCGACCGCGCTTGCAGCGGTGCCGCGCCAAAGGACGGCATGGTTTGTATTCGTCGTGCTCGAGAAGGCGTAGCCCGCCTGCGCGCTACCGCGCACGACGTACGCTTCGGAGTACGCAAAGCCGGCCGGATTCAAGTCGACGGGCGCCTGTAGCCGCCCGAGCTTCCACAGGAGCGCGTGTTCCGGTGATCCGCCGGATCCGGCGATATACGTTCCGCTGGCGCCATACGCGTTCGATCCCGGCGAACAACTTCCGCAGCTGCCGGCCGGGTTGAGGTCGGTAAAGGTATGCGAAGCACCCTGCCACAACGCGGCGTGAGGAAATCCGAAGTAGCCGCCGTCGTTCGTGATCAGGGTCCCGACGATCAGCGAGCTGCCGGCGCCATACGCCCATCCTTCGACATAGTATTGGGGCAAGAGGACGACCGGCTTCGAGCTGGGTCCGGACCACGCGAGTGGGTAATAGACCTTGGACGAGCAATCCTTGCCGCACGAGATGGTGTGATCGAAGTACGCACCGGCCTGCGCACTGGGACTCTCGCCATAACCATAAGCGTCTTTGCCATTTGGTCCGGGGCCGAGGTCGTAGTACGTGTAGGCCGGCGTCGGGTAGGTCGCGCGGCTTGGGAAGGCCGCGCTGGCCGGAGTGAGATTCGATTGGGGCGCGCCGGAGCACCCGGCAAGAATAATGACGGTGAAGGCGACAAGCGCTGCGCCCGTGCGTGTGTTCATGTTTCCTCCTTTGAACCGGCATCCCCCACATGACCTCCTATGCGGTTGCCGAGCGAAAACGTTAGCCTGCGCGAGCTCGCGCGGCTCTCGTAACGCGCGCAACGAGGTCGGGGGCGTCGAGCCGCTCGCACACGGCGGGAAATCCGGCGGCAGGACCGCGCCACTCCAACTCGTCGACGTCCGCAAAGAGGTTCGCATCGGTTCGAAGGGTTGCTAGTACCTTGAATAGCAGCGCGGAACGCTGCCGCTCGCCGAGCACTTCCGACGGGAATAGCTCGATCGCGCCATAACGCGTGAGAAGAGCGGCCGCTCCCTTCGGCCCAATACCCGCGATGCCGGGATAGCCATCGGCGGCGTCCCCAACGAGCGCAAGATAGTCCGGTATCAGCTCTGGATTTACGCCAAACTTAGCTCTGACGCCGTCAGCGTCTCGGACGACCTTGCTCCTCCGGTCAATTTGCACGATGTGGTCCCCGCGCACGCATTGCGAAAGATCTTTATCAGGAGTCCAAATGCAGATTTGCTGTACCCGAGAATCCTTCGAGGCGATTGCGGCCGCCGAGGCCATCGCATCATCGGCCTCCAGCTCGATCATCGCCCAAACGGGAATCCCCATAGCGCGCAGCGCGTCCTCGAGCGGCTCGAACTGCGCGAAAAGCGCGGGATCGATTCCATCTCCCGTTTTGTAGCCGCTCCAAAGCCCGTTGCGGAAGGACTCAATAACGTGATCGGTGGCGACGCCTAAATGCGTCGCACCCTCGCCGATCATTTGCAGCATGGTATTGAGCACCCCGACGACCGCTCCGAATCGTCGCTCTTTCCCATCGGTGGCGCGACGCAGCCCATAGAAGTGGCGAAACAGCTCGTAGGTTCCATCGACCAGATGAACGATCACCTTGACATAATACCCTAGCCTCCAATCGCTGGGCAGGCGCAGCCTGGGGCGAGCGCCGAATTTCCGGCGATGCGTCAGACCCGAGGTGCGTTCCTCGCCGGCGCCGCAAGCGCACTCGCGGCATGTGCCGAACTGCCGGCGACACGTCAGGCGACGTATCCCTCGACGCAGGCGGCCAGGCGCGATCCGAGCGTGGTTATCGTCGGCGCCGGCGTTGCAGGCTTAACCTGCGCGTATCGCCTGCAGCAAGCGGGTATTACGAGCCGCGTCTTCGAGGCCAGCGATCGGATCGGGGGGCGCACGTGGACGCTGCGCGGCTATTTCGCGCAAGGCCAGATCGCCGAACACGGCGGCGAGTTCATCTCGCTGGGGCAGCTTGAGGCGCAGCGGCTTGCCAAAGAGCTCGGCTTGCAGCTGGTAAACGTCAATCGCCGCGAGCCCGGTCACGACACGTACTTTTTCGACGGCACACGCTACACGGTTAGGCAAGCGCGAACAGATTATCTCGCGCAGGTCCGGGAACCGCTTCACGCCGCTCTTGGAGCGGCCGGCTATCCGACAAAGTACGACCAGTTCACGCAAGCCGGGCGCCAACTCGATCGGATGAGCGTGGCCGAGTGGGTCGAGACGAACGTGCCGGATGGTCGAAGCTCGAAGATCGGCGCGCTCCTCGAGAACGGGTGCGTGGGCGAGTACGGCGCCGATCCCGAGCAGCAGAGCGCGCTCAATCTGATCTATCTGCTCGGCTTCGAGAAGCGCAGGCATTTCAACATCGACGGTACCGACGAAGCGCTGCATATCGTCGGCGGCAACGATCAGCTTGCGACGCGGATGGCCGATGCGCTCCCCGCTGGGTCGGTCGAGACGAATGCGCCGCTGGTCGCCGTGCGCAAGCGGTCGGACGGCTCGCTGACCTGCGCCTTTGGGGCGGGGCGACGGTTTAAAGAGGTCGTCGCCGAGCGTCTCTTGTTAGCAATTCCATTCACGGCGTTGCGCAACGTCGATCTGCGAGGCGTGCCGCTCTCGCCGCTCAAGCGCATCGCCATCAATACCCTCGAGCTTGGCACAAACGCGAAGCTTCACATGCAGTTTAAACGCCGCATATGGAACGCCGAGCACTACGACGGTTCGTCCTACGTTCAGTTTCCCTACGACGAGTCGTGGGACGTTTCGGCCGCGCAGGCGGGCGATTATGGAATTCTCGTGGGCTTTCCGGGCGGTAGCCGCGGGGTGCTGCCGGCTCCCGCGCACGGTCCGGCGCCAAAAAGCATCGCCGACGCGTACGTCCGCGAGCTCGACCGCATCTATCCGGGCATCGCGAAACTCTACACGGGCGTCGCGTACCTCGACGAGTGGGCCCACGACCCGTGGCACCACGGCGCCTACTCGTACTATCGCGTGGGCCAGTATACGAAGTTCGCCGGGATCGAACCGATTCCGGAGGGCAACGTCTTCTTCGCCGGGGAGCAGACGTCGTACAACGACATGGGATATATCAACGGTGCGGTCATATCGGGCGAACGCGCCGCGCGTCAGATCGCGACTGCATGACTCAAGGCAATTCCACGCGGTAGAGGTCGACCTCGTCGAGCCACATGCGCTGCATGCTTCCGGCGACCGGCGTATCGAAGCGAACGATCTGATTGCCCGCGGCAAACCTTCCGTTGCGGAGCTCCTTTAGCGGTTGGCTACCATCAAGCGTCAACTTTCCCTTGACGAGCACGACGCGCGTGATGAATCCCAAACCCGATTCGTACCGGCCGACGAGGCGATCGTAACGCGCCGGATGCGGGAAGCTGCGAGGCCCGGTGTAGCGGTCGTTCGTGTAAAAATCCGAACCGTAGAAAAATTCGTCGACGGCTCTCGCTTTGTTTCTTCCAAATGCGAGATAGAATAATGAGAAGTTCGGGTCGTCGGTCCAAAACTGATCGTCCCCTTGAGAGACCAGCCGGTAAGCCTTACCGTTGTCGGTCAGCGTCAGGCGTTGACCGTCGGCCATAACGACGACCGACGACGTGCCGCTTGAAAACGCACCGGCATATTCGGCCGC
>JBARBD010000107.1:0-6433 GCA_049792675.1 Vulcanimicrobiaceae bacterium
GTGTTGCAGTCGTGACCGGCGGTGAGCCCGAGACGGCCGGCGACGGCGACGGCGCCGGCGAGGGCGTGGGCGGCGGGGCGAGCGTCGGCTGGCCCTCCGGGGCGGTCAGCTGCACCAGCCGGATATAGCCGGCCGAGACGGTCGCATCTTTGGTGATCGTGACGTCGGCGGTCGCGGTTGTGTAGGCAGCGGAGCGGGCGGTCACGGTCTGATCGCCGACGACGGCGCGCAGCATGAAGGCGCCATTTATGTCGGCGCGCGTGGTGTAGAGCGAACCGATCGAGACCAGCGCGTTGGGAATCGGCCGGTTGGTCATCGCGTCGAGCACGCGTCCGGTGACGCGGCCGAAGTCTTGCACGCCGACGATGTTGGAGGGCGCCGAGCAACCGTCGCCGAGCGCAAAGAGCAGGAGCATTCCCAAGACGGCGTAGCGCATCTCGGAGTGGTTACGGTCTGGAAGCCCCGGCGTCCCCCCGGTCCAATAGTCTCGCCCCCACCCGCCAATATTGCGCGAGCACAGGTAAGAGGCGCGGCTTGTGAAAACTTTCACAAGCCATGAGCCCCTACGGACCGGTTGCAATCTTCCTCTGCGTCGCACTCGCGGCGGCTCTCTTCTTTGCCGGCCTTCCGGGCCTGCTGGCGCGCCGCAAGCCCAACCCGCAGAAGAGCGAGGCGTACGAGTGCGGGGTCGAACCGACCTCGCCGGTCGCCGGGCGCTTTCCGGTGCGCTTCTACCTGATCGCGATGCTCTTCGTGGTCTTCGACGTCGAAGCGGCGTCGTTCTATCCGTGGGCGGTCGAGATGCACGCACTGCGCGTCTACGGTCTGCTCGAGATGGTCGTCTTCATCATCGTTCTCGCGATCGGCTACGCCTACGTCTGGAAGAAGGGCGGCTTCATTTGGCGGTAAGTCCCGGCCATTTCATGCTCGCCCGGCTCGACGAGGTCGCGCGATGGGCGCAGAGTTCTTCGGTCTGGCCGTTGACGATGGGCCTGGCCTGCTGCGCTATCGAGATGATGACCGTCACCTCGTCGGAGTACGACATCGCTCGCTTCGGATCGGAAGTCTTTCGCAGCTCGCCGCGCCAAGCCGATCTGATGATCGTATCCGGGCGCGTCGCGCAGAAGATGGGGCCGGTCGTCAAGCGGCTCTACGATCAGATGGCCGATCCGAAATGGGTCATCTCGATGGGCGCGTGCGCGAGCTCGGGCGGCATCTTCGATAACTATGCGGTCATTCAAGGCGTCGACACGATCATTCCGGTCGACGTTTACGTTCCTGGTTGCCCGCCGACGCCCGACGGGTTGCTCTACGCCGTCAACTTGATCCAGCAGCAGATCCGCGAAGGCGGCCGCGGCGGCATCTTGGCGCGCTCGTAACCCGCCGCTCGAGGACGCAACATGCCCAGTACGCAAACTCCACCGCTCGCCGGCGCGGCGATCGATCCGCCCAGCCTGCGCCCGCCGATCGACGACGCGCGCATCGAGCGCGTGGCCGCGCCGGAGCTGCGCGCCCGCCTCGAAGCGCTTAAAGCCGAAGGCTGTGCGATGCTGCTCGACATCGGCGCCGTCGATTACCTGCAGCGCAAGCCGCGCTTCGACGTCGTCTACCATCTGCTTGCGCTCGCTGCCAAGCCGGCCGGCGTCAAGGAGGTCGGAACCCCGCAACGCTTCCGCCTGCTCTGCGGCATCGACGAGGGCGAGAAACTCCCCAGCGTGATGGATCTTTGGAAATCGGCCGACTGGGCCGAACGCGAGATCTTCGACCTCTTCGGCATCGTCTTCGAAGGACACGCCGATCTGCGCCGCATCCAGATGCCCTACGATTGGGAAGGGCATCCGCTGCGCAAGGATTACCCGATGCGAGGTCCGGCTCGCGAACGCTCGCCCCGCCCGTCGTTTGCCAATAAGAGCAACGTCGTTGCCGGCACGCCGCCCTCCGGGCGCACGCTCGAGGCGTTGCAAGAAGAAGTGCGCCGCGTGCGGAGCAACGAGCCGTGAGCGTCTCTGCGGTGCCGCTGACGCCCGACGTCGTTAGCCAGACCGGCAACACGATGGTCCTCTCGATGGGTCCCCAGCACCCGTCGACGCACGGCGTCTTACAGATCGTACTCGAGATCGACGGCGAGAACGTCGTCACGGCCGACCCCGAGATCGGCTACCTGCACACCGGAATCGAGAAGACCGCCGAAGGACTCTTCTGGTCGCAAGCGCAGACCGTGATCGAGCGCATGGATTATCTCGCGCCGTCCTCCAATGCGCTGTGCTACGCGCTCGCCGCAGAAAAACTGCTCGGCCTGACCGATCGCATCCCGGAGCGCGCGCAGACGATTCGCGTGCTGACGATGGAGCTGACGCGCATCGCCTCGCACTGCGTCTGGCTCGGCACGCACGGGATCGACCTCGGCGCGATCTCGGTCTTCTTTTACTGCTTCGACCTGCGCGAGAACATCCTCGACCTGCAAGAGGCGACCGGCGGCGCCCGGATGCACCCGAACTACATCCGCGTCGGCGGCCTCAACGGCGATCTGCCGCAAGGCTTTCTCGACCGGCTCGACGCGCTGATCGAGAAGTTTCCTGGGCGCCTGCGCGAGCTGCGCGGATTGCTGCAGGCCAACCCGATCTTCCAGGACCGCACGATCGACGTCGGCATTCTCTCGCCCGAAGAGGCGGTCCAATGGAGCGTCACCGGGCCGGCGCTGCGAGCCAGCGGCATCGCCTACGACGTGCGCAAGGCCTACCCGTACACCAGCTACGAGACGTACGATTTCGACGTGCCGACGCGCACGCAGGGTGACGCCTACGCGCGCTTCCTGGTGCGTCTGGACGAGATGGAGCAGTCGATCCGCATCGTCCAAGAGGCGCGCCGCCGGCTCGACAAGCCCGGCCCCGTCGTCGTCGACGATCCCAAAGTAACGCTGCCGCCGAAAGAGACGATCGCGCTCTCGATGGAGGCGCTGATCCATCACTTCAAGCTGATCAGCGAGGGCTTTCGCGTGCCGCCCGGCGACGTCTATCAGGCGATCGAATCGCCGCGCGGCGAACTCGCGTACTACGTCGTCAGCAACGGCGAGAACCGCCCCTACCGCATTCGCACGCGCCCGCCGAGCCTGTACAACCTCCAGGCGCTCAAGGGCATCGCTCCCGGCAACCTGATCGCCGATTTGGTCGTGATGATCGGCTCGCTCGATCCGGTCTTCGGAGAGGTCGACCGATGAGCGCCATCGGCCACGAGAACGCAAACCAAGAATGACCGAGCGCGAAGAGAACTTTCCGGCGCTGCTCGGGCGTCTCAAGCCCGAATGCGAGCGCCTCATGGCACAGTACGAACACAAGCGCTCGGCGCTGCTGGCGATCATGCATCTGTTCCAGCAAAACGAGGGGTACGTCAGCCGCGAGGCGATGCACGCGGCGGCCGAGATGCTCGGCATCACGCCGGCCGAGGCCGAGGGCGTCGTTTCGTTCTACACGCTGCTGTACCGCAGGCCGGTCGGGAAGTACGTGTTGCAGGTCTGCCGCGGGCTCGCGTGCAGCATCAACGGCGCCGAAGATATCATGGCGTACTTTCGCGAGAAACTCGGCATCGGCCATCTGCAGACGACCGGCGACGGGCTCTTCTCGTACGAAGAGGTCGAGTGCCTCGCGGCGTGCGATCGCGCAACCTGCATGCAGGTGAACCTCGAGTACGTCTACGATCTGACGCCGCAGAAGGTCGACGAGCTGCTCGACGCGATTCGGGCCAGTACCTATCCCGTGAAACCGATGGCGCAGAGCGATGCGCCGGGTTCGACCTGGGCGATTCCGCAAGACGCGCAGATCGGGAGCGGGCGAAAGTCGCCCGGGGCGCGCGACGTCGTCAGCCCGGATAACGCCGGCGGCGTCGGCGACAAGAGCGGCGTGCTGATGCTCGATCACGTCATCGCCAACGACGTCCCGTTCTTCCGGCCGACGAGGGAGCGCTCGATCGTCGATTCGCGCGCGGTCGTCGAGACGGTCGCGGAGGAGGGCGATCGTGCCGGTCACTAAGGTGCTGACCGCCGGTATCGGCGAGCTCGATCTGCGCAACATCGACGTCTACCGTCAGCAGGGCGGGTACGCGCAGTGGGAGCGCGCCGTGCGCGAGCTCAAACCCGCCGAAGTGCTCGACCTCACCGAGAAATCGGGGCTGCGCGGGCGCGGCGGCGCCGGCTTTCCGACCGGTCGCAAGTGGTCGTTTCTGCCGAAGGACAAAGAGCCGCGCTATCTCGTCTGCAACTGCGACGAAGCCGAGCCCGGCACGTTCAAGGATCACATGCTGCTCGAAGAGGCGCCGCATCTCGTGCTCGAGGGCATCCTCATCGGCGCGTATGGGATCGCCTCGCATCACGCGTTCATCTACATCCGCGGCGAGTTCAAGCGCGGCTTTGAAATCTTTAGTGCGGCGCTGGAAGAAGCGCGCCGCGCGGGGTACTTCGGCACGAATATCTTCGGCAGCGGATACGATCTCGAGGTCACGATCCAACGCGGTGCCGGCGCCTACATCTGCGGCGAGGAGACCGGTCTGCTCAACTCGCTCGAAGGCAAGCGCGGCGAGCCGCGCCTCAAGCCGCCGTTCCCGGCGATCGAAGGTCTTTACGGGATGCCGACCGTCGTCAACAACGTCGAGACGCTCGCCTATCTCGTTCCGATTTTGCGCAACGGCGCGGAGTGGTTCGCCGCGGTCGGTACCGAGCGCAGCAAGGGCTATAAGATCGTCTCGGTCTCCGGTCACGTGCGCAATCCGGGGAACTATGAGATCCCGCTCGGCACGACCGTACGCGAGCTCATCGAGCTCGCGGGCGGCCTGCGCCCGGGGCGCGAGTTCAGAGCGGTGCAGCCCGGAGGCGGATCGTCGGCGTGCATCTTCGAGGAGCATCTCGACTGGCCGTACGATTACGAGAGCATGGCGAAGGCGGGTTCGATGCTCGGATCGGGCGCCTTCGTCGTCTTCGACGACACGACCGATTTCGTCAAGGCCGCGCACAATCTCGTGCGTTTCTTCGCGCACGAGTCGTGCGGTCAGTGCACGCCCTGCCGCGAGGGCGGCAGCTGGATGGAACGCGTGCTCGAGCGGCTCGTCCACCATCGCGGCGTTCCCGGCGATCTCGAGATGCTGCGGCGCGTCTCGTCGACGATCACCGGCTTGAATTTGTGCGCGCTCGGCGATTCGATCGAGCCGTTCTTGAAGTCGGTCATCGCGCGCTTCCCCGACGCCTTTGCGTCGCGGATGGTGCGAGAGGAAGTCGGGCCGGCCGTATGAGCGTCACGATCACGATCGACGGCGTGCCGGTCACGGTCCCCAAAGGAACGCTTCTGGTCGAGGCGGCCAAGCAGATCAAACAAGAGATCCCGATCTACTGCTATCACACCAAGCTCGGCCCGGCCGGGCTCTGCCGCATCTGTATGGTCGAGATCGAGGGCATGCCGAAACTGCAGATCGCCTGCAACACCGAGGCGACCGACGGTATGGTCGTGCGGACGCAAGGCGACCGGGTCGACGCGGCACGCGCGGTGGTGCTCGAGCTCTTTCTCGTCAACCATCCGTTGGATTGCCCGATCTGCGACAAGGGCGGCGAGTGCGACCTGCAAGATTATGCAATGGCGTACGCGCGCGGCTCGTCGGACGTCGCCGATGCCAAGCTGCGCAAGCCGAAGGCAGTCGAACTCGGCCCGACCATCGTGCTCGACGAGGAGCGTTGCATCGTCTGCCAGCGCTGCGTGCGTTTCGACGACATCATCGCCGACGAGCGCCAGCTCGTCGTGAAGGACCGCGGCGCGAGCGACATCATCGCGACCGCAACCGGAACGCCGTATCGCCACAACTTTACCGGAAACGTGACCGAGCTCTGCCCGGTCGGCGCCTTGACCTCGAAGACCTATCGCTTTAAGTCGCGCCCGTGGGATCTGAACCGCACGCAGACGACCTGCACCCAATGCGCGGTCGGCTGCCAGCAGTTCGCCGACGTGCGCTACGGTAAGCTCTTGCGCACGATGCTGGTAGAAGAAGACCAGATCTCGGACGGTTGGCTCTGCGATCGCGGGCGCTACAACGTCGGCTTCTACGAGTCGCCCGACCGCCTGACGCAGCCGCTCTACCGCAAGGACGGCAAGTTCGTCCAGATCGGCTGGGACGACGCCTTCATTCTCTGGTCGAAGGCGATTCGCGAGGCGATAGCAGCACGCGGCGCGGCAAGCGTCGGCGCGATCGGCGGCGGACGGCTCACCAACGAAGAAGCGTACGCGCTGCAGTATCTTTTCAGAGCGCTCGGCGTACGGAATCTCGACTGGCGCGCCGGGCGCCAGCGTCAGGCGACGCCCGGCGAGCGCAGCGCGCCGCTGGCCGAGATCGAACGCGCCGAAGCGATCGTCATCGCCGGCGAACCGCCGGCCGAACGCGCTCCGGTGCTCTGGCTGCG
>JBARBD010000108.1:0-3650 GCA_049792675.1 Vulcanimicrobiaceae bacterium
GGCGTCGGCGGTCGCGTCGATCGCAACCGCTCCGCGGTAGGCTCGCGTGCCGCCGATGGTTGCGAACGTCGCGCCGGTCACGGTCGCGCCGTCGAGGGTTGCGTCGAGAAAGTACGCGTGCAACAGCATCTTCACGCCGGCTTCGAGCATCATCTCGAAGAGCAGCGCTTTGTGCACTTCGGGATCGAACGGCGTGATCGTCGCGACGTAATCGGACGTATCGGGGAGGTGGCCGGGGGAGCCGCCGGCACGCATCAAACGCTCGACCATCTCTTGCGCGATCCCGCCGACGATTCGCTCGCGCTCGGAGTGAAAGGTCATCCACGGCCCGACCATTGCCGCGGTTGCCGTGCCTCCGAGGAAGCCGTAGCGCTCGACGAGGAGCGTGCGTGCTCCGTGGCGCGCCGCTGCGAGCGCGGCCGCGCAACCCGCGTTGCCTCCGCCGACGACGAGCACGTCGAAATCGGCACGCTCTCGTCGAGTGGGAGGGCGCATGCGCTCGCGATTCGGCGCCACGAGCGGCGGGCCATTTCCTCCCGGAACCAGGGAGTCGAGGGTTGAGGGTGTATTCCCAGCGTTTAATGCTGCTTCAACGAGTAAAGCCGCTGGCGCGCATCCTCGCCGAGGGCAACAACGAAGAAGGCGGTCTTAAGCGCACGCTCGGGCCGTGGGCGCTCACCGCGATGGGCATCGGCGCGATCATCGGAACCGGCATCTTCGTCCTCACCGGCGTCGCTTCGGCAACGCGAGCCGGCCCGTCGCTTACGCTCTCGTTCGTCGTCGCCGGCATCGTCAGCGCGCTCGCCGCGCTCTGCTACGCGGAAGTCTCGAGCAAAATCCCGATCTCGGGCAGCGCATACACGTACACCTACGCGACGCTCGGAGAGTTTCTCGCCTGGATCGTCGGCTGGGGACTGGTGCTTGAGTACGCGCTCGGCGCCTCAACCGTGAGCGTCGGATGGTCGGGCTACTTCACCTTCATTCTGCACACGCTCTTTCGGTACGACATTCCGGCGATGTGGCAGCATAGCCATTGGGACGCGACGCCCGGCATCGCAAACCTTCCGGCCGCGGCGATCATCCTGCTGATCACCGCGCTGCTGGTGCGTGGAACTAAGGAGTCGGGTACCGTCAACGCGGTCATCGTCACGATCAAGGTCGCGGTCGTGCTCTTCTTCATCGTCATCGGCCTCGGCCACATCAATCCGGCCAACTACCACCTTCCGCCCGGGCCGCAGGCCGGCGCCGGCGGGTTCTTCCCGTTTGGAATCGCCGGCATGTTCGGCGGCGCCGCGTTTATCTTCTTCGCCTACATCGGCTTCGACGCGGTCTCGACGACCGCCGAAGAAGCGAAGAATCCCGGAAAGGATCTGCCGTTCGGCATCATCGCGAGCCTGGTGGTCTGTACGCTCCTCTATATCATCGTCGTCGCGATCCTCAACGGCATGGTGCCGTTCTATTCGCTGAACGTCAACTTCCCGGTCGCCTTCGCGGTCGATAGCGTCGGGCTCGCCTGGGCGGGCGTGATCATCTCGTTCGGCGCGATCGCCGGGCTCACGACGGTGCTGCTGGTGATGATGTACGGTCAGACGCGCGTCTTCTACGCGATGTCGCGCGATGGGCTCATCCCGCCGCTCTTCGTTCGAATTCACCCGACCTGGCGCACGCCCTGGATATCGCAGATCATCTTCGGGATTCTGATCGCGACCGCCGGTGCGCTCTTCCCGATCAGCATTCTGGGATCGCTGACCAACATGGGAACGCTCAGCGCGTTCATCCTGGTCGCGATCGCCGTACCGATTCTGCGCAAACGCCATCCGGAGATGCGCGGAGCCTTTACGCTGCCGTTAGGCCCGTATATCATCCCCGTGCTGGCGGCCGGCTCGGCCCTCTTTTTGATCTACTTCCTCAAGACCGGCAACCCGCTGGTCTGGGGATTCTTCCCGCTCGTCTGGCTGGGCTTCTTGATCTGGCTCGTCGCCGGGCTGATCTTCTACGCCGCGTACGGACACCGCAAGAGCACGGTCGCGCTCGAAGAAGCCGAAGGCCTCGCCATCGTTCAACCGCCGGTAAATTAGCGCCGCTTAAGCGCCGCGGGGGACGACTACTAGCGCGATCGGTTCGTCGGGTTCGCAACCTTCTAGCTCTTCGGTTACGAGATCGACCGCCTGTTGCGTGCCGGTCAATCCCTCGAACGACGCGATGCGGCCGCCGCGCAGGACGTAAAGCGCCGGAAGAGCGCGGCCGACGTCGCCGAAACGCGTCGCGCGTTCGGTCTCGTCGCGGACGCGAGCCGGTGCCTTGGCGGTGGTGGTCAAAGTGACGACGGGGTCGCGCAGAGCGAGGCGCACGGCACCGCGCTCGTCCACGACCCGCAGGTCGGAGAAACGCTTGACGCGGCGCGCGTAACCCGAGAGCGCAGGGGTTAGCTCGACGCGTTCGAGCTCTTCGGCTGCGCATCCGAGCGAATAAGCCGCGGCGGCGCGGCGTGCCGGCTCGTCACAGGCGACGGCGACGGCCGACTCGACGAGCGCGGTCGCGCCCGATGCGGTGGCGCGCACCTTGCTGCGCTGCGTATCGATCTCGACCTCGACCTCGACGCGGTCGGGCGAAGCGCCCGCGGCGATCACGCGGTCGGCGGCTTCACGCCGGATGCGCGAGATCTCTTGCGGCGAGGGCGCGTGGATCGTCCGCTCGACGACGTCGCGAACGAGTGCGAGCGCGACGCCGATCGGGGCGATTACCGCGGCGTCGCGCGCGATTCGATACGACGCCCCCATGCGCTCCGCAAGATACGGCACCAGGGCGCCCGCGCCGCCGCCGCCGCCGACGATCGTCACGCGGGCCGGATCGATCTCGTACTCGGCGATCAAGCGGTCGATCGCGACGCGCAGCTTACCGGCTGCGAGCTCGAGCGTGGTGCGCGCCAGGGCCAGCGCGTCGCCGCCCAGCTCGCGCGCGAGCAGCGTGAAGGCGCGCTCCGCCGCCTGGGCATCGCCCCGTGCGAACGCCCCCTCGGGCACGTATCCCAAGAGGTTCGCCGCACAAGTCGTCGTGGGAGCGACGCGCTTGCCCTCGCGTGTCACGAGCGTCGCGTATTCGCCGGGGTCGAGGCGCGCACCGTCGAGTTCGCCGGGCGCAACGAAGGCCGCGTACGCACAGCCGGCAATATGGGCACTGCGCGGGCCGACGTCGACGATGCCGCCGCGCTCGACGCGCAGCATGCTCCCCCCGGCGATGCCGAGCGTGCGCACGTCGAGCGTCCGCAGCATCGTGCGATGGCCGCCGATCTCGGCCGGCTGCATCTGCGGGCGCCCGGCGCGAATCGCCGAGCAATCGGAGCTCGTCCCGCCGACTTCGACGAAGATGCCGTCGCTGAGGTGCTCGTAGAGCAGCGCGCCGGCGACGCCGGCGGCCGGTCCTGAGAGCAGCGTCAAGATCGGGCGGCGCTCGATCTCTCGCACGTCCATGACGCCGCCGTCGCTGCGCATCACCATCAGCGGCGCCGGGATCGCGGCGCGCTCGACCGCAGCCGCGGTCATGCGCGCGGTGCGCACCATCTTGGGAAGGATCGCGGCGTTGAGCGCGGCCGTGCGCGTGCGCGCGCGAAGGCCGTAAGCACCGCTCACGTCGTGTCCGCTGGTTGCGTC
>JBARBD010000109.1:0-22205 GCA_049792675.1 Vulcanimicrobiaceae bacterium
CGATCGTCTACGGCGGGAGCATTCTCTTTGCTTTGCTGATCGTGGGACTCTTCGTCGAGCTCGTGCTCGGCTCGTGGCCCTCGATCGTCGCATTCGGGCCGTCGTTCATCTGGAAGAGCTCCTGGGATCCGATCACGAGCAAG
This sequence comes from Vulcanimicrobiaceae bacterium, assembly GCA_049792675.1. Classification (GTDB taxonomy): domain Bacteria; phylum Vulcanimicrobiota; class Vulcanimicrobiia; order Vulcanimicrobiales; family Vulcanimicrobiaceae; genus Cybelea. The sequence continues at coordinate 144 of JBARBD010000109.1, forward strand.
TTCGGCGCTCTTCCGATGATCTACGGCACCGTGGTGACGTCGCTTATCGCGATCGCGCTGGCCGCGTTCGTCGGGATCATGGCGGCGGTCTTCATGGCGGATTTCTCGCCTCGCTGGCTCGCGACGCCGCTCTCGTTCCTGATCGAACTGTTGGCGGCGGTGCCGAGCGTCGTCTACGGCCTTTGGGGGCTCTTCGTGCTCGCGCCGTTCGTACGTACCGCGCTCGGACCGGCCCTACAGAAAGTGCTCGGCTGGACGCCGCTCTTTGCCGGACCGATCTACGGCGTCGGCTTGCTGACCGGCGGCATCATTTTGGCCTTGATGATCGTGCCGACCGTCACCGCCATCTCGCGCGATGTCATTGCGGCGATCCCGCGCGATCTGCGCGAGGCGTCGATGGCGCTGGGTTCGACGAAATGGGAGATGGCAACGCGCGTCGTGCTGCCGGCAGCGCGCGTCGGCATCTTCGGCGCGTGCGTGCTCGCGCTGGGGCGCGCGCTTGGTGAAACGATCGCGGTGACGATGGTGATCGGCAACCGGCCCCAAATCTCGGCGTCGCTCTTCGCTCCGTCGTACACGCTGGCCAGCGTCATCGCCAACGAGTTCACCGAGGCGACGACGAATATTTACATCAGCGCGTTAATCGAGTTGGGCTTGATCCTGTTCGTGGTGAGCATGATCGTCAACGCCGTCGCGCGTCTGATGATTTGGAGCGTCCGCGGGTCGGAGCGCACCTAGAGATGGCCGTCGGTTCCCAACGTCTGGGTCAGCGGCGAGTCGTTTCGTCGCTCGGCACGGCGCTTGCGCTCTTCTGCGCCGGCTTGGCCGCCGCGGCGCTCCTCGCCATTCTCGTCTACGTCGTGGCACAGGGCATCGGCAGCATCAATTGGGAGTTTCTGACCTCCCTGCCGCATCCGGTCGGCGTCGCGGGAGGCGGCGTGGGCAACGGGATTCTCGGCAGCATCATTATCATCGGCATCGCGACCCTGATGGCAATACCGCTCGGCCTCTTGACCGGGATCTATCTCGCGCTCTTCGGGCGGGGCGCCGTTCCGGAGGCGCTGCGTTTTCTCTCCGACGTACTGTCGGGCGTTCCGAGCATTGCGATCGGCCTCTTCGCGTACGCGGTGCTCGTCGCGCCGTTCAAACACTTCTCGGCGTTCTCGGCGTCCTTCGCCTTTATGATGCTGATGCTGCCGCTGCTCGTGCGCACCTCCGAGCAGGCGATTCGATCGGTGCCGCAGACCGTGCGCGAGGGCGCGCTGGCCCTCGGCATGTCGAACGTGCGCGCTACCATCCAGATCGTGCTGCCGACGGCTGCCCCGGCGATCATCACCGCGCTGCTGCTGGCAATTGCGCGCGTCACAGGCGAGACGGCACCGCTCCTCTTTACCGCCTTCGGAAGCCAGTTCTGGGAGAGCAACCCCAATCACCCGATGGCCGCGCTCGCGCTTCAAGTCTTCACCTACGCGATTTCGCCGTATCCGAGTTGGCAGGCGCAGGCGTGGGGAGGAGCGCTGCTGCTTATCTTGGCGGTCTTGATCTTGAGCTTGGGCGCGCGCTTCATGCTGCGGCGGGCGATGCACGGACTCGAACAGTGATCGCCACCGACGAGCTCCTCTCGACCGCGGCTTTGAGCGCGTACTACGGCGATCGTAAGGCCGTCGGCAACGTCTCGATCAACTTCCGCCGCAAAGCGGTAACCGCGCTCATCGGGCCTTCGGGGTGCGGAAAGACGACTTTCTTGCGGTGCCTCAATCGCATCCACGAGGTCGGCTTCGACGCGCGTGTCGAGGGGCAGGTCTTGCTCGACGGTCAGGACATCTACGCCGGCGGCGTCGATCCAATGTCGATCCGTCGGCGGATCGGCATGGTCTTTCAACGCCCCAACCCATTCCCCACGCTCTCGATCTTGGACAACACGCTCGTGAGCGGCGGGCGCGGCCTGAGGCGCGAGCAGCGGCTCGATCTCGCCGAGCGGGCGCTGCGGTCGGCCGCGCTCTGGGACGAAGTGAAAGACAAACTCAAGTCGAGCCCGCTACGGCTCTCCGGCGGACAGCAGCAGCGTCTCTGCATCGCCCGAGCGGTCGCGGCCGAGCCCGAAGTGCTGTTGATGGACGAACCGACCGCCTCGCTCGACCCGATCGCGACCGCGGTGATCGAAGAGCTGATGGCGTCGTTGGCCAAGCAGTTTACCATCGTCGCGGTTACGCACAACATGCAGCAGGCGGCGCGCGTCTCCAGCGTCACGGCCTTCATGCTCGCCGACGAAACCGGAATCGGCCGCCTGATCGAGGTCGACGACACGGCGAGGCTCTTCACCAAACCATCGGATCCTCGAACCGAGGACTATATCACCGGCCGGTTCGGCTAGGTATCTCGGCGGGCGCGAGGGCGCAGGCGGGAAGGCCCGCGCCCGTTGAGCAAGGTAACCAGATGGACATCTCAACGGGATACCCGTTCCTCGACATCTTCGTGACGATAATCTTCGTCTTCGCCTGGATCGTCTATATCTGGATCGCGATCACGGTCCTCATCGACATTTTTCGTCGCAGCGACCTTTCTGGTTGGGCCAAAGCCGGCTGGGTTATCGCGATCGTCGTCTTCTCTTGGCTCGGCGTGCTGATCTATTTGATCGCCAACCACGATGGGATGAACGAACGGCGCATCCAGGACGCCAAAGCCGCGCAAGGTCAGCTCAACGATTACATTCGCACGGTGACGGGTGCCGGCGGACCGGCCAGCGAGATCGAGAAGGCCAAAGCGTTGCTCGACAGCGGCACGATCTCACAAGCGCAGTTCGACGCCATCAAAGCCAAGGTGTTGGCTTAGCCGATAAACGCGCGGGCGTTTAGGCGAGCCAGACCGGCTTGTCGCTGCCGCGAACGACGAGCATCGGATCGCGCCACCGCCCCGGCGTGCGCGAGAGTTTGGCCACAGGTGCGAGGCGGACCAATTCGCCATAAGGCGTCATGCCGGTAACGCTCTCAGGTGGGATCATGCGATGTTCCGGATCGTTGGCGTCGAATTCGGTGGTCGCAAACCGGCCTAAACTCTGATACCACATGGCCGCGCGCGAGAGGCTCACGCGAACGTGATAGCTGCCCCCCTCGCGAGCTCTGCGGCGCAACGCTGCAATCACGCCCGCGGCCCCGAGATACCCGGCGATGTAATCGTTGAGGACCAGCGTCGGCGGGAATGCCGGGCGTGGGCCCGGGCCCTCGCCGGTTTGATACTCCAGGAAGGTGGGCGGGAGCTCGGGCCTACGGCCCCCTTCGGCGTACGTGAAGCCGGTCACGGTTAGCGCTTCCATGTCGAAGCCTCCGCGATTCATCCACGGACCGTCCCAGCCGTACGCGCGAACCGTAAGATAAATGATCCCCGGTTTCTTGCTTGCAACTTCCTCGACGCCGAAGCCGAGCCGCTCGACCCCGCGCCCGCTGAAGCTTTCCATGAAGACGTCGGTTCGGGGCAAGAGTGCTGCGAGCGCCGCCGCCTGATCGGCTTTGGTCAAATCCAAGAGCGTCGAACGCATTCCGACGTTGACGTCGGTCCAGATCGCTTCGTGCTCGAAGCTTTGGTCCCGAACGACCTGCAGGACGTCGGCTCCGTATTCGGCCAACGTCCGCGCTGCGCAAGATCCCGCGATAACGTGGGTCAGCGCCAGCCCTTTTATTCCCGATAACGGCTGCGTCGGGTTTGCGGGAAACGGTATCGGGGCAGAATCGCCGACCTTCCTGATATCGATGACCGGAACCGAAGCCAGCAGCTTACCTTCGGGGTGTGCCAGCCATTCCGCGGTCGTGCGATGCATCGCGCCGACGGCCCGCACCTCTGCCATCGCGTCCTCGAGCTCCTGCGCGTTCCATTTTCTGATTCCCTTTGCAATCGACTCGCGTGTGGGCACGACGCCGAGCAGAGGCAGTATTCTATCCTGAAGTTGGGGGTAGACGGCGGTTACGTTCATGAATCGTCCGTCCTTGGTTTCCCAAGGCACGAACGAGAAAGGATTGCCGAGGCCGAGGGGTGCCTGGTAGTAACGGCCGTTGATAGTCGGCATGAACGTGAAGCTTCCCGGAACGGGGTCGCCCGAGGGCACGAGGCCGGCCGCGATGCGAAACTGCATGATCGGCGTCATCAGCGGATTGACCGCGTAGACGGCTTCCCGCAGGTCGACCTTCACGTCTTGGCCTTGTCCGGTGCGTTCCTGCCAAATCGCCGCCGCTCCGACGGCGGCCGCCATCGCCGGAATGGCCATGGACGTTCCGATGCGGAAATGACTGCGTAGAATCGGGTCGCTCCCGGTGAAAATGACGGCTCCGCCTCCGTCGGTCGGGCTTCCGCCGATGTCTCGCATGAACTGGGCGAATGACTGCTCGATCGAGAAGTCGCTCGATGCGGGTGTTGCCGCATCGCTCCTGGCAGCGATCGCGGCCGAAGCGATTACGCCACTCGCGGCTCCCACGAACTGACGGCGATTCATCAAGACCTCCCCATGCGCAGAAAACCTGCAACGACGAGCAGGCGAATCGGACGATCCGCGCAAATTTCAAATTCTAAATTTCGCATCTCGTACCCTCCATTTCGGAGCGTGATGTCTACTGCGGTGACTCCAAAGACCTTGCAGGTTGTCCGGATTCTTGCGGCATGCGCGACGATCGTCGTCGCGCCTATCGCTGCGCTCGCAGCTGCGGACCAGCAATCGACCGGTCCGGCCACGCAAGCTGCAGCGACGCCGACGCCTTCGCCATCGCCGAACGGCGAAGAGAATGCCAAACCCGATCTGCTCGACGGCACGCTCTCCGCAAAAGGCGAGCTCGAGGAGGACGAGGCGACCGCCGAGCAATCGCCCTTGCCGCCGTTCGCGGCCGCCAAGCAGCGCTTCGAGGAACGGACCGGCATTACGTTCGGCGGATCTATTGGCGTGCTCTGGCAGGGCTACTCGAGTACGATCGTCGGGCAAGGCCAGGCCAACGGCGGGAAGTTCGCGTTCGATCTCAACGCGCCGATTGCGAATCAGGGCAAGCCGAACAACCTCACTTTCGACATGGCCGTCGAGGCGCGCGGACCGCTCGGCACCGATTTCGCGCCGCTCCAGGCGGGCATTCTGGCCGGCTCCGGCACCGCTACCGCAGCAACGTGGGGGAACTTCGGCATCGGGATCACGCAAGCGTACCTGCGCCAGAGCCTGGCTGGAAATCGCTTCCAATGGACGATCGGCAAGCTCTTCGCGCCGAACTACGTCGATGCGTATCCATTCTTCGACGACAATCGTCAGTTTCTCAATCTCGCGTTTGCGACGAGCCCGACGATCGCGGTGCCGCTGCGAGGATTCGGGTTCGTCGCAGCCGGCTTTCCGGGCGAGAACAACGTGTATCTGACCGGCGGTATGTTTACCGCAAACAGCAGCGACACGGGGTCGACGATCGGCGATTTCTTCTCGCGCCCCGAGCACTTCTATTTTCTCGAGGTCGGTCAAACCGGCTTCGCGCGGGCGGGCGTCCCGATCAACGCGCGCGGTCCGCTCGACAGCAACAACTTTCACATCACGCTCTGGTACCGCGATCCGCTGGCTCCGCGGGGTCCCGGAGATTTGCTGCGGCCCAGCCCCGACGCGTACGGCGCCGCATTTAGCGCGAATTACATGGCCGGTCAGAACGTGATGTGGTTCTTACGCGGCGGCGTCGGGTCGGGTAGCAATTTTGGGACCGGAGCCCTGGCCGGCGGGATCGGGTGGCGCCCGGGCAACCGGCCGCGCGATCTGTTCGGCGTGGGCGTCGGGTGGACGAACCCGTCGCTTCCGGAGGTCCAGCTGCCGGTTCCGGTTCCGATTCCCGACGTGCGGAGTCAAACCACGAGCGAAATCTTCTATCGCTTCGCCTTAATGCCGAACATTGCGCTCACGCCCGACTATCAGCTGCTCTACCATCCGTCGCTGGCGGTGAGCCGGCCGACGCTCTCGGTGATCAGTCTGCGCGCGCGCCTTACCTTCTAGGGGCGCGACGTCGCGTCGATTCGCCCGAGGAACGCCCGGCGCGGGGCGGAAGCTACCATGCCTCGCTTTTGCCGTAAGAGGAGGCAGTGATGTTTCAGGGACGAGTCGCATTGGTGACGGGCGGCACGCGCGGTATCGGCGCGGCGATTACCGAGATGCTGGCGTCGAGCGGGGCGTCCGTGGCAGCCGGATACAACCGCGGTAAGGAGAGCGCCGAGAAGTTCCAGCACGCGATGGCCTCCAAGGGCGCCGAGATTTCGATCCATCAAGGGCGCGTCGACGACGTGGACGACTGCAACCGCGTCGCCAAAGAAGTGATGGAGCGGTTCGGCAGGATCGACTACTTGGTGAATAACGCCGGGATCACGGTCGATAAGACGGTGCGAAAGATGACCATCGACGACTGGCGCCAAGTGCTCGACGTCAATCTCTCCGGGGCGTTCCAGATGACCAAGGCGGTGCTCGAGCACATGATCGAGCGCGGCTCGGGGCGGATCGTCAACATCAGCTCGGTCATCGGCGAGACCGGAAACGTCGGCCAGGCAAACTACGCGGCTTCGAAGGCGGGACTCTTCGGTTTCACCAAGAGCCTCGCACTCGAGATGGCGCAGCGCGGCATAACCGTAAACAGCGTCGCCCCGGGATTTATCGAAACCGAGATGGTCGCCGCGATTCCGGCGGCCACGCTGGCGAAAGTCGTGGAGAAAATCCCGCAACGGCGGCTCGGGCGTCCGGAAGAGGTCGCGCGGGTCGTGCGCTTCCTGCTCGAAGACGAGTCGAGCTATATCACGGGCGCCGTGTACGCGATCAACGGCGGGTTGGATATGTAATCTGGCCGGTCAGCGATATTTCTCGACGAGGCTGCGCGCATACCACGCTGGCCACGGATCCCCGGGTTTCTCGTTGGTGTAGCGCTCGTCGAGCTCGACCAGGTCGCGGGTAAGGTGGCTGCGCACGGGCGCGCGCCCGAGCAGTCGTGCGAACGTCGTGTGATGCAAAAGCCAGTCGGCGTAGAACGTCGCCCAATCGTCGTCGCTCCCGTCGGTATCGGAGAAGACGACGTGGTGCACCTCGCCGGCTTGGTGCAAGAGGTCGGCGATCGTGGGATTTGAGTCGTTCATGCTACGCAACGTAGCACGGCGCCCCAAAAGGCCAGGAGGGAACCGCCCGGAAGTTGGGTAAATCTAGCGCGTGGATAGTTTATCTCTCACTGGCAGGGTCGGCATCGTCACGGGCGGGGCCCGGGGGATTGGCGGTGCCATTAGCACCGTGCTCGCGCAGGACGGAGCCACCGTCGCGGTGCTCGGGCTCCCCGAGGACCGAACGCGCACCCAATCGCTTCGCAGCCATCTCAACGGCGCTTCCGATCGGATCCATTTCTATCAGAGCGACGTCGGCATCTTCGAGGAGTGTCAGGCCGCGGTCGCCGCAGTCGTCCGCGACCACGGGCGCGTCGATTTCCTCGTCAACAACGCGGGGATTACGCGCGACCACACGGTTCGCAAGATGACGGTAGAAGAATGGCAAGCGGTCCTGCAAGTGAACCTTTCAGGGCCGTTTTTTATGATCAAAGCGGTGCTCGACACGATGGTAGAGCAGGGCTTCGGCCGAATCGTCAACGTGAGCTCGGTGGTCGGCGAGAGCGGGAACTTCGGCCAGGCCAACTACGCCGCCGCGAAAGCCGGCCTGATCGGTCTGACGAAAACGGTCGCGCTCGAGGTGGCCAAGCGCGGGATCACCGTCAACGCCGTCGCGCCGGGCTTCATTGACACCGATATGACGAAAGCGATGCCGGTAGCCGCGATCGAGAGCGCGATCGAGCAGACCCCGGGACGCCGCCTCGGGCGCCCCGATGAGGTCGCCCGCGTGGTACGGCTGCTCCTCGACGAGAATGCCGGCTATATCACCGGTGCGGTCTACAACATCAACGGCGGCTGGTACATGTAGATGGATGCCGAGGCCGAGCGAGTTGAGAAGATGGCGCCCGAAGAGTTGAGTTACGGCATTGACGCGACGGGACTCGATCCGGCGTCGCTGACCGACGCGCTGCGCGCCGTCGTCGCCGACGCGATGATGGACCCGCTGCGCATGTCGACCTGGCTTTCGGGCCTCGCGCTTGCCGAACAGAACGTCGGTCTAAACATGCTGCGCCGGCTCGGGGGCGAGACGCCCGCGGCGACGCCGATTGCCGGCGACAAGCGCTTCGCCGATCCCAAGTGGCGAGAAAACCCGTTGCTGGCCGGATTCGTCGAAGATTACGGCGTGCGAACGCAGGCCGCGCTGCAGCTCGTCGACTCGGCGCGACTTCCCGATGCGACCCGGCGCAAAGCGCGGTTCGCGATGCAGCTGATGTGCGACGCGTTCGCGCCCAGCAACGTGCCGTGGCTCAATCCCGGCGTCGTGAAAGAGGCGACCGAGAGCGGCGGCTTGAGCCTGGTTCGCGGATTGGAGAACTTTCTCGACGACGCCGCCAACAACGGCGGCTACCCGCGGCAAGTGGACCGTTCGGGGTTCGAGCTCGGGGTCAACCTGGGGGCCACGCCGGGGCGCGTGGTCATGCGCAACAAGCTTATCGAATTGATCGCCTACGAGCCCCAGACGCCGCAAGTCCACGAGATCCCGCTGCTCTGCAGCCCGCCGTGGATCAACAAGTACTACATCATGGACCTCGCGCCAGGCCGGTCGTTCGTCGAGTGGGCCGTACAGCACGGCCACCAAACCTTCATGATCTCGTATCGGAATCCGGATGCCTCGATGGCGCAGTATACGATGGACGACTATCTGCGTGAGGGCGTCCTGGCGGCGCTCGACACCGTGCAGGAGATCACCGGCGCGCCTCGCGTCAATCTCGCCTCGCTTTGTCTCGGCGGAACGCTCGCGCTGGTCGCGATGGCGTACTTGGCCGCTCACGGCCAAGGCAACCGCATCGCCTCGGCGACGTTCACCAATACGTTGATAGATTTTAGCATGCCGGGGGATCTCGGGATATTCACCGACGAAGATACGATCGCGCGGCTCGAGAAGCGCATGCAGGAGCGCGGCTTTCTAGACCCGTCGGAGATGGCGCGAACCTTCGACTGGATGCGATCGAGCGACCTCATCTGGAGTTATGTGGTCAACAACTGGTTCAAAGGGAAGCGGCCGCCGGCGTTCGACATTCTGGCATGGAATAACGACTCCACGCGCATGCCGGTCGCGATGCATTCGCAGTACCTGCGCGCCTGCTACCTGCACAATGCGATCGTTAAGCCAAACGCCTTCTCGATCGACGACACGCCGATCGACCTTGGGAAGATTCAGACGCCGATCTACGTGCTCGGCGCCGAGAACGATCACATCGCGCCGTGGCGCGCAACGTATCTGACGACGCAGCACGTCGGCGGCGAAGCGAAGTACGTGCTGACGAACTCGGGGCACATCGCGGGCATCGTCAATCCGCCCGGCGGGAAGAAGACCTGGCACTACACCAAACCGTTGGCGCCGCGTGGCGAGAGCGCCGACAATTGGCTCGAGACGGCGGATCGCCATAACGGCTCCTGGTGGATTGACTGGGCAGCCTGGGCGGAGCTTCACGGCGGCGCGCGCCGCGCGCCCTATCGCATGCCTGAAGGCGAACCGGCGCCGGGGCGCTACGTGCGCAACGAGACCGGGCCGCCGTTCGCACCGAAGGTCGAAGCGCGATCGTGAGCGACGAAGAGAAGGGCGGGGCCGGCTCGGCCTGGAGCAGCCTCGGGGAGTTCATCCGCGGTCAGCGCGAGCTCGCGAACCTCTCGATGCGCCAGCTGGCCGAGATCGCGAAGATTTCGAACCCGTATCTGAGTCAGGTCGAGCGCGGCCTTTACAAACCGTCGGCCGAGGTCCTCAAGAGCATCGCAAACGCTCTGCACATCTCGGCCGAGACAATGTATACCCAGGCCGGGCTCCTCGACGAGTCCCAGGCTGGCGAAGATACCCACCACGGCGTGGAGCACGCGATCAAGCTCGACCCGCGCCTGACCGTCGACCAAAAGGAAGCGTTGATCCGCATCTACCGCAGCTTCGTCCGGCAGGAATAGACGACCGCCTGCTTAGTTTCGGCTAGGGTTGACAGGCACAGCACGTGCTTGGTATACTTAGCACAGCCAAACTAGGGAAGAGGAGAAAAGTCAACCATGGCCGTCAACGTTTCCGAATACATGAACAAGTTTCAAGAAGAGGGTCTGACCGCGATCAAGCGGACCCAAGACGCCAGCCTGAACGCGATGAACGCGTTCCGCGAGATGAGCAAAGAGTTCGCCGAGAAGCCGGGCACCATGCCTGCCCTCGAGAACCTGCCGACCCCGACCCAGCTCGTCGAGCTGTCGTTCGGGTTCGCCAGCCAAGTGCTCGAGCTCCGCAAGGCGTTCACGCTGAAGATCGCTGAGATGATCGTCGACACGCAGAAGCAGGCCGAAGCCAACATGAAGGCCGCGACCGCGACCATCAAGCCAGTCGCGCCCGTCGCGAAGTAACCCGCCCCGCGGGAGACACGCGAAGACCGCTCGCCATCGGCGAGCGGTCTTTTCTTTGCGGCGCCGAAGCCGGCGGCGTGAGCGCAGGAACGATTCGGATCGGCAAGGAGCTGCGGGTTAACCGGCTGGGCTATGGCGGGATGCGGTTGTGTGGCCCGGGCATTTGGGGATGGCCCGCCGATCGCGAGAACGCTTTGCACGTGTTGCGGACCGCGGTCGAGTTCGGCGTCAACTTCATAGATACGGCCAACTCGTACGGGCCGCATGTCAACGAAGAACAGATCGCGCAGGCGCTCTATCCGTATCCTGCCGGGCTCACGATTGCGACGAAAGGCGGCCTCACCCGCTCGGGGCCCGGCAAATGGGAGCGCGACGCGCATCGCGCGCAGCTCATCGAGGCCTGCGAGGGAAGCTTGCGCCGATTACGGCTCGATCGCATCGATCTGTACCAGCTCCACGCGATCGACCCCGCGGTTCCGTTCGAGGAACAAATGGGCACGCTGCGCGAACTGCAAGACGCCGGCAAGATCCGCTACGCGGGGCTCTCCAACGTCGATCTCGAGCAGTTGCAGCGGGCCGAGCAAATCGTCGAGATCGTCTCAGTGCAGAACAACTACAACGTCGCGAATCGTGAGAGCGAGCCGGTTTTGGCTTATTGCCAAGCCAACGGCATCGCGTTTTTGCCCTATTTCCCCCTCGACGGCGGCGATATCGAAGCGGTCGGCGCGCTCAAGTCGGTCGCCGACGCGCGCGGCGCGACGATCTGGCAGGTCGCACTCGCCTGGCTGCTGCGCCATTCGCCTTCCATGCTCCCGATTCCAGGCACCTCGTCGCTCGAGCATCTGCGCGAGAACGTCGCATCGGCGCAGTTGGAGTTGAGCGCGCAGGAGTACGCCGCGCTCGAGGCATTCGCCGTCTAGCCGTCGGCTAGAAGTCGGTATCGGGTGGTTCGAACGAGGGCGGGCGGTTCTCGAAATACGACTGCGGGTATTTGGTCTGGATCGGCTTGAAGCGACGGGGACGCTGCTGGAAATCGAAGCAATCGGCGATGCTGCGCGCCCGGACGTCGCTCTTTCCCAATCGCCCGAGCTGCCAATTGTCTTCAATGAATCGCAGGATGCTGCCGAACTCGTAATCGGTCTTGGAGATGTACCCGGCCTTCGCATAGGGGGAGATGACGATCGCAGGAACCCGGAAGCCGAGGCTGCCGTAGCCGAACTGGCGCGGGTTGACGTTGTCGTAGAATCCGCCCCAGTCGTCCCAAACCACTACGATCGCGGTCGTTTGCCACGCTGAGCTCTTTCCGATTGCGTTGACGACGCTGGCAACCCACTCGGGTCCGGTGTCCGCGTTCGGACCGGGATGGTCCGAATCGGGCGCGTCGGGCACGAGCCACGAGACCGCCGGCAATTCGCCGTGTGCGACGTCTTTGAAGATGTTGGTCTGCGGCGACGAGATGTTGGTCTTCCATTCGGGACCGTACCGCACGGCCTTGATCGCGTCGAAGGCGCTCATGAATCGGCCGAACGGATTGCAGCAGATCGGCGGCACGTAATACTTCCAGGAGACGCGCTTGGCGTCGAGCAGGTCGCGCAACGTCGCATAGGTGAGGCACGGAAACGGCCCCGACCTCGGCTCGATCGCGTCGGCTTTCGTGATGAGCGAGGTCCGCGTACCCTTCGGCGCGTCGCAACCCCAGACGCACGACGTCTCGCCGAGGCAGGTGGGTAGATTCACGAGCGACTTGTCCGGCGCGACCAGCGTTCCGCCGGCGATGAGATCCTGGTGCGCGGTGAAGCTGCTGCTTCCTTGCGTTTGGAACATGTGCTCGGCGAGCACGTACTGGCTGGCCATCTCCCAGTAGGGTTTGATCTGCGCCGGATTCGTGTACTCGAAGGGATGAGCACCCTCGCGGCGTCCGTTGGCCAACCCCACTTGGTCGAAGCCGTCCATCTTGCCGCCGTCTCGCGACGTTTGGAATGCTTGAATGGTGTGATTCAGGTCCATCCGAAACTTGAGGTCGCCTTTTACGAGCGTAATCGTCTTCCCGCTCGAGAGTTTTCCGGTGGTCGTTCCGTCCGTGCCCGGAAAAGTTGCGAACAGGTTGTTGAAGCTACGATTCTCTTGGATCACGATCACGACGTGACGGATATGCGTCGTCGGCTGCGCGTCGGCGCCTAAGGGCTGCGGCGCGAGCGGAAGCGAACCGGAGCCGCCGCAGCCGACGAGTATCGCGCTGAGGGCAAGCGTGGAAGCAACGCGTAGCATCGCCTCATTGTACCACCGCGTCCTGAGCTCGCCGATAGGACAGACGAGCGAGGCAAGGAAGAGAAGGCAGCCTGGGCGAGGGCCCGTGGGCCCTCCCTCCTGAATTGCTATCTTTTCTTCAAGGAGGCGCTACCCATATGCAAACGCTATTCTTGCGCCGGACGCTCGTCGTCGCGGCGCTTTTCGCAATTGCCGGCTGCAGCGGCGCCGCGTCGACGAGCGCGATCTCGCCGGCGGCGCAGGGGCTCTCGCGCTACGTGCACCACGGCGTGCCGTTCGCGCCGGCCGCGCATCGCGCAGCCGTCGCGCGCTCGGTTCGCCCGGCGACCTATCCGACCAACAAATCGCTCGTCTTCGAAGGCGATCAGCTCCAAGCGGCGGTCAATATCTACAAAACCGCGAGCCTTGCCAGCAATCCGGCGCCAATCACCACCATTCATGTCTCCGCCGGGTGCCCATACGGCATGGCGATGGACAAGGAAGGCACGCTCTACGTTGCCGACAACTGCGGCGGCAGCGACGTCGAGGAGTTTTCGAAAGGATCGACGACGGAGAGCGCGGCGATCACCGACGGCATCAGCAATCCGCTAGGCCTAGCGATCGACCATGCAGGCAACTTGTACGTTAGCAACTACCCCGGGGCGGTCACGGTCTATCCGCACGGCAGCACGTCGCCATCGGAGACGATCACCGGCGGCGGCCTCACGGATCCGTTCGGCTTAGCGCTCGACAAGGCCGGCGACCTCTACATCGCCGACTTCGGCGCCGACCAAGTCCTCGAAGTCAAGGCCGGCACGACGACCGTCGTCTCGAGCGGCCTCGGCGACCTGGTTGAGCCGATCGGCGTCGCTATCAATCAGAAGAGCGGCGACATCTGGGTGACCGACGGTGAGGGCGATAAGGTCAACGTCTATCATCAGGGTTCGACCTCTCCGTTCGAATCGTTCGCGGGGCTCGGCAACCCGTACGCGATCAGCCTCGAGAACAAAGGCAAGCCGAAAGCAACGGTAGTTGAGTCCGATCTCGGTACCGATCACGTATATGCGTATAAGAAGGGGCAGTACACGCCCTATGCGGATCTCTCCAACGGCGTCAGCTTGCCGACCGGCCTCCTGATAACCAAACCATAACGACGCGCCCACGTACAACGCAAGAACGAGCCCGCTTCGGCGGGCTCGTTCTCGCGTGTTGCGCCTCCTTGCTTGACGAAGTCGCCTAATTGTGCCTGCAAGGTTCGTTAATCAGCGCTTAAAGCCGGCTGCTTTTGTTGGAAAGAGAGGCAGGGAAGCGCGCACGGTTGCCCGCATTTTAACGGCTACCGAAGCCATACGTTGATTCACGTACCGAGCATTTAAGTGTGCGGGAGCATTTAAGTGGAAGAACAGCTACGACTCGAACCGTATTCCTTTAAGCAGTGGCGTGACCGCAAGAGATTAGCAAGGGCGATGCCCTTTATCTTCGCCCTGGGTGCCCTTGCGATCGTCGCGGCGATCTTTCAGCTCTTTCTGCGTTACGACTACATCGAGAACAGCCACGTCGTGTTGCGTATCGATCGGATCACGCACGAGGTCTGCCGCGTGACGCGAGAAGGCCTGAATTGCTCGCCCGGCTCCCCCAGCCCAAGCACCAGCCGAAGCGTCAGCACCAGCACGAGCCTCAGCACGAGCGTTGCGCCGGCGAAGGGCGAGCGCTAGTAGTCGTCGTCGGGCGACGGGCCGCCCCCACGCTGACGCAGGAAGTACGCTGGGGGATAACGCGCCGCGATCGGCTTGAAGCGGCGCGGCTGTTGCGAGAAGTCGAAAAAATCCGCGAGATCATCGGAGCGGACGTCGGTCGTGCCGAGCGATCCGAGTTCGAACGCCTCCTCGACGAACTTTAGAATGCTGCCGAACTCGTGCTGCTTGTGCGAGACGTACCCGCGCTTGGCGTAGGGCGAGATCGCAATAAGGGGCACGCGGAACCCGAGTTCGTAAGCGTTGAGGCTGGGCGGCACGATGTGATCGTACCAGCCGCCCCAATCGTCCCAGACGACGAAGATGACCGTGTCGTTCCAATACGAGCTTTTCCCGACGGCGTTAACGACCGAGGCGACCCAGGATGGCCCGGATCCGTCGTTCGTTCCCGCATGGTCCGAAGAGACGGCGGTCGGCGTTACCCAGGCGACCGTCGCGAGATGTCCGCTGGAGATATCGGCGAGCACCTGCGAAGGCGGCGTCACGACGTTGGTTTTAAAATCCGGACTCTTCCAGATATGCTTGATCGCATCCGGACCGTGCCACAGGCCGGCGCCAGTCCGTTCCTGGTAATAACGCCACGAAAGCGAGTGCGCCTCGAGTAGATCGCTGAGCGCGGGGCGGTCGAAGCAGGGATAGGCTTCGCGGTCCTCGTTGCCGCTCGAATCGATCAGCCAAACCAGCGATCCTCGCGGCGAGTCGCAGCCGCCGGTGAAATCGTCGTCGGGCGTCAACGGGTTCTCGGCGGCGCGCAGCGACGAGCCTTCCTTGATCGTGGACGTGCCGCTTAGGAGGTACTGATGCGCGGGGAAGCTCGGCCCTTGGTTCGTTTCGAACATATGGTCGGCGAAAGCGTACTGCGTGGCCATCGTGTAGTACGGCTGGACCTCGCTCTGCGGGACGTATCCGTACGAGCGCTGACCCTTGAGGGGACAGTTCTCGCGGCGCTGGCAGTGCGACTCGACGAGGTTGAAGCCGTTAAGGTTGCCACCGTTGAACTCGACCTGGAATGCGCTGTGCTCGTGCGAGATATCGTAAGGAGCGGTGAGGGAGATCGGTTGAAGCCGTACGCGCTTGCCATTCGAATTCAGTCCGTACTGCGTCGTCTGGGCGCCGGGCAGTGCGTTGAAGAGGTTGTCGACGGACCGGTTTTCCTGAACGATGATAATGACGTGATCGACTTTGGAGCTGCCGAGCGCACGCTGCGCGGGGAGTACGCCGCGGGCGGCAGCGTTTGGCCCGATCGCTTGGGCACAGGCCGCAAGGACCAGCAGCATCGCGAGCGCAGCCAAACGAGGCGAAGTCATAGAAACAGGGCTACCTCCGACCGGCGCGATTGTGCAAGACGTACCGCGCATCCTCGCGGCGCGAGGTTCTAGCGGCCGAACTCAGCGCGCGCGTCGGGGACCGGTTCGCGGCTCCCTGAATCGGGCTGGCTTTCCCGTACGCCGATTCCGATCAGCGCAATCAGCCCAAGTAGCGGCACGATCGTCAACAGCGACCACCACGGATTGAGGCCGATATCGTGGCACCTGCGAACCAAGACGCCCCAACTCGGCAATGCCGTCGCCAGAATGAAGAGGTCGGCCGGCACCATGAGGAGGTTCGTATCAGGAGATCCCAGCGCCGCGCCGATGAATCCGCTCAGAAAACCGATGACGAGTATGGCCAGGAAGTTGTAGAGATAAAAGTACCAGAACTCGGGGCGGCCTGCGCGACCCTGGAAGACGGCGTATTTCCTTAGGCCCTGTATGTAATATCTCATAGTGGTCGGTCCGAGGCCTACTGTGCGCAGCAACCAAAGGCCTGCGGGGGCCCGTGCGTTTTGGTACGCTGCGGCCGCTAGAATGATCCCGTAACCACAAACCTTCAAGGAGATAGACCATGTCCGTTCCCCCGTTTCGCGGGTTGTTGCTGCCTGCTCTGGCCGTCATCGCGGGCCTCGCCGGATGCGCCGGGCAGTCCTCCACTGCGGGCGCCTTCATCCCGAAGGCTGCCGCTCCGGCGCGCCTGCAATCCCCGTTCTCCACACCGCTGCGCATGTACGTTGCAAATCGCGGCGGCGCCAGCATTCTCGCGTTTGACTCGACGGCGTCGGGCGACGTCGCACCGGTCGCGATCATCGCCGGGGCGAAGACGGGCTTGACCGTGCCTGACTCACTTGCCGTCGACGCTACCGGAAACGTCTACGCCGCCAACGACGCGGCAATGACCGTGGAAGTCTTTGCCGCCGGCGCAAACGGCAACGCCAAGCCCATGCGAACCATTGGCGGAAAGCGATCGAAGCTCGGCCCGACCGAGGGGCTCTTCGTCGATCCAACCGGCGATCTTTGGGTCAGCGATTACGTGAACAACGCGATCACCGAATACTCCCCAACCGCGAAGGGCAATGCCCGGCCGCGCGCCGTTATCAGCGGCAGCAAAACGCAACTGGTCGCGCCTTGCGGTCTCGCCATGAATGCCGGCGGGGAGCTCTTCGCGGCAAACGTCAACGGCGGGTCGATTACCATTTACGCCGTGGGTGCCAAGGGCAATGCCAAGCCGGTAGGCACGATTGCGGGGAGCAACACCGGTTTGCAGAGGCCATTTGCGATCGCGTTCGACAACGAAAGGCGTTTGCTCGTCGCGGACGAGTACATCGGCCTCCTGGTCTTCGCGAACGGTGCCGTCGGAAACGTCGCGCCGGTCCAGAAGATCACGTCGCTCGGCAGTCCGTCCGGCATCATCTCGGATGCCCAGGGTCACATCTACGTGACGGGTTACAACAATAGCGCGATCGACGTTTTCGCTCACAACGCCGACGGTAATGCGACGCCGATCCGGACGATTCAAGGCGCCAATACCACCCTCAATGCGCCGACCTCTCTGGGCCTGCACTAGTATCCAGCGGCGACGCCCTCGGAGTTCCTGACAACGGCCCCGCTCTGGCGGGGCCGCGTGCCGCCGGCCGCCCGGGCGAACGCTCTATCCGCGCCGAACGTTACACCGTCGGCCCCGGCCTTGGGGCGAAGGAGCTGCGCAATGATTGGATATCGGCTTGGTCGCCAGGTCTTTGCCTGTGGCCTTGTTGGCGCATTCCTCGCCGGATGCGGCGGGCAATCAGGGGTGCCGGGCGCGACGCCGCAGGACCGGTCGATCGCGCAACAGGCCTCCCACGGCAGTTCGTGGATGTTGCCGAATTCGTCGGGCGGCGACTTGCTTTATGTTGCGAACACATCAAACGACTCGGAAATACCCGATGTCTACGTTTTCTCATATCCTGATGGCACGTTAGTCGGGACGTTAACGGGGTTTCAAGACCCACAAGGCATCTGCACGGACCAATTCGGCGACGTCTTTATCGCGGACGAGGATGCAGACGAAATCGTCGAATACGCTCACGGCGGCACGAGCCCGATTCGAACGCTGACGGACGGTCAGGAGCCGACTGCATGCGCGGTAGACATCAAAAGCGGCGATCTAGCCGTTTCGAACCGCAACGATAGTGTCAGCATCTACAAGCATGCTACGGGCACGCCCAAGACACATACGGTTACGTTCGCGCCATTGTTTGCCGCCTATGACGACAAAGGGAACCTCTTTATTGATGGCTACGGGAATCCGTTTACGGTCGCCGAGCTAGCGAAAGGGGGCAGCGCCTTTCAGACCGTTACGCTCCAAGAGCACACTCGCAACTTTCGACCCGCAGGCCTGCAGTGGAATGCCGGCCAGCTTGCGTTCGGAAGCGCCAACCCCCCGCAATACGGCTGCTGCGGGCGGTTCTATCGTTATGACGTGGTCGGTGATGTCGGAGAGAAGACCGGGAGTCACGGAATTCGTGGGAGCCTGGCCGATTTCTTCATATACGGCTCGAACGTTGTCGTAACCGGCAACGGCGATTCCATCCTGATTTACAGCTACCCTAGGGGCAAGACTCCGACACAGACGATCAAAGAGCCTGAATATGCCGCCTACGGCGTAACGGTGTCGGCGGCTCCGGCGCATTGAACGGTCCTGTTAAGCGCCGAACTCGATACGACACGACGATCGGCGATCGCGCGCACGCAATGAAATAAGGGCTTCGAAAAGCCCTTTGTTTATGGTGGGCGGTACATGGATTGAACATGTGACCTCTTCCGTGTCAAGGAAGCGCTCTCCCACTGAGCTAACCGCCCTCGGTCTGCGCAGACCCCGCGGCACCGAAGCTTCGTAATCGAGCTCGGCGGCCCTGCCGGTGCGGTTTGACAAGCACCTGGCCGCGTGGTAGAGTTGCGCGAGTATCATTCTTTCCGCCGACAAGGAGGCACGATGAATCAAGTTTTCCAGATGTGCCCCGCGACGCCGCAACGCGGCGTTGGGTCGACGCGTTTTGGACCTTCGGACGGCAGGCCGGCATAACGGCACCGGCTCTTGCGAGCGTAATCCGAAGGCCTCCGCGATCGACGGAGGCCTTTTAAATTCCTCATTTCATAGCTACAAAAAAGCGAGGCAAATCATGGACCTTTGGCTAGAAGCCGAAATCCGGATGCGCCGTGACGAGGCCTCGGAAAAGAACCGCTGCAGCCGGCTAGCGCGGCTCGCTGCTCGCGGACGAAGTACGGGGACTCGCACCCGCATCGCCAACGGGGCGCAGGTGATGAGCGATGCACTGGCTGCCTTGGCACGCAGCTTGCGCAACGGCCAAGCCGCGTAACGTGCTACTTGATGGCGGCGCCGTCCAGCGACGTGTCGGCGCCGCCCCAATAGGCATTGAAACGCGCGCGCGCAGCGGCCGCCTGCGCGTTCTTGCCGTCTGCCGTTAGCGCCGCCGCCAAACCGAAGAGCGCGCGCGGATCGTTTGGATAGGCGGCTAGCGCCGCGTTGAACGCAACTGTGGCTTCGGCATTCCTGCCGCGCCGCAAGTAGAGCCTCCCGAGCGCCTCCTGCGCTGGAAGAAATGGAATCATCTCTCCGGCAAAATCGCCGTGCTGGTTCCGAACCGCCAGTTCGTCCCATCGGATAGCCTCGTCTTCGTCCCCGTCGACCTCGGCAAGCCGCGCGAGGAAAAGTTGCGGAAGGTACCCCAGCGACGTATTGCCGGTCCGTACGCGGGCCGCAATCGCGCGCGCTTCCGTCAGTCGGCCGAGGGCGATCGCCGCCAGACCGCGGACGCTGGGGTTCCCGAACTGATTGCCGTCGGCCGCGTACGCGGCCGCGTCGCGCCCGAATCGCAGTGCGGTCAGGGCATCGAAGCGCACGCCAAAGACGGTTGCCATCCGGACCGCCCAGAGCTGCGCGGTCGCATAGCTGCCGCGCATCATCGCGGCCGAGTACCCGACCGTGACGTCGTGTTTGGCGTACTTTGGTGCGCGGTCGCCGCGACCGCCGGCGTTGAGCTGCTGGAGCAACCCGTAAGCACGCTCGCTGGAGACGATCGCGGCTTGATAGTCGCCGGTCTCGATCCAGTAGTGCGCGGGCATGTGCGCGAGGTGCTCGGCCTCCGGCGGAAACGCCGTCGCATCCAAGCGGCGCGCGCACGCCAGCGCCGCAGACCGGTCGGGCGCGAGATCGTAGAGGTGGATGCAGAGATGATTTGGCATAGGATTGGCCGGGTCGCTTTCGAGCACGCCGGCGACGAAGTCGAGCGCGCGCCGCGACTCGGGGCTCGCGGGCGCGTCATGCTCCCAGGCGAGACCGCCGTATTCCAGTAGGGCCTCGGCCGCGAGCAGCTGGACGTTCTCGTCTTGCGAGCTCTCGGCGTACGCGACCATCGCCTCGCGATAGGCGGTCTCGTTGCGTTGCGCGTCCGCAAACGAGCCGCGATAGCGCAGGGCCATGATCGAGACGAGTTGCCGCTCGAGCGGCGAGGCGGACGGCGCCAAAGCGACCGCCGTTCGGATGGCCTTGGCCGCCAGGTCGAAGCGTTCCGGGGCGGGCGGCGTATTCAGATCCGGTCCGTCGGCGAGTGCGATCCCCCAATACGCGATCGCAAGGCGCGGGTCGCGCGCCGCGGCTTGCGCGAACGCGCGTGCGGCGTCGTCGCCGTCGTAGGCATAGTAAAGGAAGAGCCCGCGATCGATCGTCGCCTGGAGTTGCGGGTCGCTGCTCGAAACCGGAAAGTGAACCGCCACGGCGGAGGTCAGCGCGGCGAGCAGCAGCGTCGCGAGGCTCACGCCCTACAGCTTCACCGTTTGCAAGGTGAGTCCGCGTTGGGTTCCCTGGACAGGCAGCACGCCGGTAGGGTAAGATGCGATTTTGTCCAAGGAGCGGTCACGGTGTGGGCGCGTAGCTCAGCGGGAGAGCATCCGCTTCACACGCGGGGGGTCGCTGGTTCGAGCCCAGCCGTGCCCACCACCAACCCCGGCGGTGCCGGCCCTTGGCGCTGTAGCTCAGTTGGTTAGAGCGTCGCCCTGTCACGGCGAAGGTCGTGGGTTCGAGCCCCATCAGCGTCGCCATCGTCTCGAGCGCATCGTCTTGCAGGTCGTCGAAGGCATGCGGTGCGCTCGCTCGCCAAGGTAGCTCAGTTGGTAGAGCACGCGCCTGAAAAGTGCGGTGTCGCGCGTTCGATTCGCGCCCTTGGCAAATCTTACTTGAGCGTGCGGTCGAAGAAGTCGATCGTGCGCCGCCAGGCGGTCTCGGCGTGCTCGGGGTGGTAGTGGCCGAGGCCGCCCTGTCCAACCTCACCGGTGTTGTAAAAGCCGTGTTGGGCGTCATAGCGGTGAAACTCGTGCTTGACCCCCGCGTCTTGCAGCGCGCGCTCGATCGCGGCGACGCGCCCGATTTTGAAGAAGCCGTCTTGGGTCGCCCAATGGCCCTGTATAGGAATCTCGATCGTCGCCGGGTCGCCGGCCTCCTCGGGCGGGAAGCCGTACCATACGCTCGCCGCATCGAAGGCGTGGCCATGTATCGCGGCGAGCATCGCGAGCGCGCCGCCCATGCAGAAACCGATGACGCCGACGCGCTTTGCGCCGCGCTCGCGCAGATAGGCGGCAGCGCCGCTTGCGTCTTGCCCGGCCGCATCGGCGAAGTCGAGCCCTTCCATTAGATGATTCGCTTCGTCGCCGGTGGCGGCGCTGCGCCCGCGATAGAGATCGGGTACGAGCACGTTGAACCCGTGCGACGCAAGCCGATCGGCCGTCGCTTTGACGCGTTCGTCGACGCCCCACCACTCGGCTAAGCAGACGATGCCGGGGGCGTCCTGCGGATCGCGCGCCTCGGAGAGATAGCCGGGCGCCGTCTTACCATCGGGTCGGGCGAACTCGATCACCGATGCGCTCAACGCCGTTCCACCGCCGCACCCTCTTCGGCGTCTTGACGATCGAGGTTTTCGGAACGCTCTGCGAGCAGCCATGCGTTGGCCGCGCGCAGATCGGACGGCTGCACGCGCCCGCTAAACCAGGCGTAGAGCTGCTCGTCGGTCGGATAGCGGTGGAGGGCATCGTCGAACTCGGCCGGAGCGATGCGCCAGCGGTCCAACATGCCTCTGTCGATCGGGCACGGATAGATGTAGTCGTGGATCGTACCGGCGGCCGAGGCGCGCCCTTTGTCGGAGACGCGAAGCAGCCAGAGCGCCTCTCCGATCGCCTCGCGCCCGCGGCGCGGAAAGGTCTTTCCATCA
>JBARBD010000110.1:0-3933 GCA_049792675.1 Vulcanimicrobiaceae bacterium
GCGCGGCCATAGTCCCAACTGCGCGGCGGTTGCACGCTGCGGCACGGCAGTTGCGCTTTGCACCACGCTCGACAGGCTTTGTGGAGTATGAGACCGGCATGACGCGCTCGACGTTCGCGGCAGCGAGCTCCCGGATTCGGTGCAGGCCGCCAACGTAACAACCGCGGCCACCGCGGCAATGGTCGTGAAGCGCATGATTTCCGATCCTTTCAAGCGGTCTCGTAACGTCACGGGAACCGAGCGTTCCCACGGTGCCGCTCTCCCACACCGGCGAAAAATAGCCAAGGGCTGCTTACACTGTAAGCCCGATCGTCTAGAGGAAGCTGAGAAGTCGGAGAGCTGCGCAAGGGCTTCACAATCAATTTGAGGTCTCAGGTCACTGTTCTCCACTACACGCGAGGCGTTCGGGTGGCAGGCCTCAAATACGTTTGACCCCGCTCTGTTATTCGTAAGGAGAGATAAATGAACCGCAAGGAGATGACGTGCACGGCCGTCGGCGTTCTGCTGGGTGCGGCAGGATGTTCGCCGGCCGTGAAATCGCTGGCCGTACCCGTTGCCAATGCGGAAGAAACCGCGGCTGCGAACGTCGCGCCAGTGCCGAAGGTGCCGCATCTCGGAGAAGTTTTGCTAAGCCTCATTTCCGGCACAACAAAAGACATCTCAAGCGTCGTTTTCCGCCTCGCACCGGATTCCGGCTGGAGCGTTGTCAGTAACAACCCTCGACTTGACGTTTCGATGGAACGCGGACACATCGCTACGTTGCAGGCACCTGAGGATAAACAGGAGCAGTTCGTCGCGACCGCGACGATATCGCATTCCGACGGGACCCAGTTTTTGGTGCGTTGCCACGTCGAGGCGGGTTGTTAGCGGCGAACGATGCCGTTGGGGCTGGCGTTACTCGGACTGTTCCTCTCGATTTGGATCGTGGTTCCTGGCCCGGTCGCTCCTCTGTTCGTTCTGACGGTCGCCGGTACCGAACTGTGGCCGGTGTTGACAGCCTTCAACGCTATCGTGCTGTTCGTCGCGCTGCGCTCGCGCAGTTCCAAGCGAGTTGCGCCGATCGTCGTCGCGCTCGCGGCCCTGTTGTGTACGATGGTTCCCCCGGCGGCTTATGCCATACGAGGCCCTTACGTACCGTTGTCGGCGCTCCTCATGCCGTTTCCCGAGCATCCGGTGGGCGCCGTCCAACCGGGCTCACCCACCGTACTCGTCATTTATGGCGGTGCCTGGGAGCACGGTTCGCCTCGAAGCGATGCGCTCTTCAACGCGATCATCGCTTCCTGGGGGTATCGCGTGATCGCGCTGGACTATCCGCACGCCCCCGGCGCGCGCTGGCCCGCGCAGCGCGACGCCGTCCTTCGCCAAATCGATTCCCAGCCGGCCGGGAAAATCGCAGTCCTTGGGCATTCATCCGGCGCACAGTTGGCGATCATCGCGGCTGCCCTGCGCCCGCGCCGCATCAGCGCCGCGATAACCTACGAGAGTCCGGTCGATCTTGGACTGGGTTATGAATATCCGCCCGTTCCCGACATCGTCAACATCCGTCACGTTCTGCTCGACCTGTGCGGCGGCGTGCCCGCGCAGCAACCCGCCTGCTATCGAAGCGGATCTCCGCGCTACGCGGTCCGCGCCGGCATGCCGCCGATCCTGATGATAGCGGCAGGGCGCGATCACGTGATTCGGCTCGATTTCGAGCGTCTCTTGCGCGACAAGCTACGCGGGTTCGGTGATAACGTTACCTACGTCGAGTTGCCGTGGGCCGATCATGCCTTCGAGGACGTCGCCATTGGTTTTCACGACCGCATCGCGCTGTGGTATCTCCACCGATTCCTCGATCTTCACTTGGGCAAGCCCGGGCCTTAGCCACGCCCTACCAGGACTCCAACGCATGAGAGATAAGAGGCGTTAAAAGCGGGTATGCGCTATCTACGCATACACTGCCGCGTTGCCCACTCGCATCCGGGAGGTGATCTTTGAAATATATGCTGACATGGACCGAACGCCCACAAGGTTCGCCTATGGAGTACGAAAATGCACAGAAGCGCATCCTAGAGGTCTTCACGCAATGGAAGGCACCCGGCAATTTTAAGATCGAGTTGTTCGTGATTCGCGTGGGCGACTGGGGCGGTTATATGCTGCTGGACTGCGACGATCCGACGGCGGTTCACAAGTTCTGCTCGATGCTCCCCGCGTTCGTGTTCGAGGCGCGGCCCGTCATTCCAATTGCAGACGCGGTGCGAGTCGAACTCGAAGCGATTGGCTTCCGCGACGGGCTCAGTTAAAAACGTTTCTTCGGTCTGGGGCACCGACTCATGACGCACTTGATCTACTCGAGCAATCCGATCGTGCTGTTGATCGCGGTGCTCCTAATTCTCTTTCTCGCCGTCGAACTCTCGTACCGGTGGGGCCAGCGGAGCAAGGGGCTGACCGCGATCGACCGCGATTCTTGGAATACGGTTCAAGCCGGCCTGATAACGCTCGCGGCCTTCATGCTCGGCCTTACGTTTGCGCAAGCCCAGGGACGGTGGGATAACCGCCGCGCCCTGGTCGTCACCGAGGCGAATGCGATCGGAACGACGTGGCTACGGGGCGACCAGCTGCCGGCGCCGGAGACGGCACAGTTTCGTCAGATTCTCACGCAGTACACCCGAGAGCGAATACAGGCTTACTCGATCGCCGGCGACTCCGAGGTCCACGCTCGGGTCATCAGCGACTCCGACCGGCAACAGACACAGATGTGGGCTCTCGTTTCCCAGGCCGTGCGCGACCATCCAAGCTTCGGCACGTCGCTGTTAATGACGTCGCTCAACGACACGATTGACGTTTCTTCGGAGCAGCTCTCGGCGTTGACACACCACGTGCCGACCGCGGTGCTCGTGGTGACGTTCTCGCTGGTGCTGCTCGGCGCGATCAGCATCGGCCTACAATTTGCTCGCGATAAATCGCGCCCGCTGCTCCTTACCCTCCTCTACGCCGGGGCGTTCGCGATCGTTTTGAATCTGATCGTCGATTTCGATCGGCCGCAGGTAGGCTTCATTCACGTCTCGTTGGACCCGCTGCAGATACAGCTCCATTCGATGGAAAAATCGTTATGAGAAGCTCTGGCGCCTAGGGCGATGGGCTCGGCGATTGACCAGGCGCCAGCGGTGACACGACATAGATTCGATCGAGCACTGTCAACATGATGGCGTTAGCCGTCGGCAGTTCGTCGAGCGATACGGGCAAATTGGTCCACACGATAAGCGTCACCTTATTGGTGGGGTCGTAGCCGATGAAGGAATTGTAGCCGGGGGTCTCGCCGCCGTGAAAATACATCGCATTCGGTCCCCATCGCAGCTGGCTGATGCCGTACCCGTACTGTTGGCCATCCGGCTTGCTCGGGTCCTCGGGCTGCAGGCTGTGGAGCCAGCGCTGCTGATACGCGGCGTCGAAGACGCGGCCCCCAACGAGCGCCTGGATCCACGTGGCGAGATCGTTGGCGGTTGAGATAGCGCTACCGGCCGCCTCGGCAAAGGAGTGGTTCAAAGCCGTGTAGTCGTTGGGCAGCAGCGTCCCGGCGCGAGCCGCGGCTTGGACCGCGGGCGAGTACGGCGGCGCTCCCACCAACGCCACGGACGAACTTCCGTACAGGTAGCCGTGCGAGTACGGCTGGGGGATCGCGTTCACGGTGCGCGGCGGGAGTTGGGTTTGCTGCAGGCCCAGCGGACCGAATAACCGGTCTTGCATGGACCGCGCGAGCGGCTTGCCTTCGACCTTTTCAGCGACGAGGCCGAGCAGCGCGTAGTTGGTGTTGTTGTATTCGTAGTCGGTACCGGGCGCGAAGTTGGGCGGATGCGCGAAGGCAATGGCCAGCAGTTCGCTCGGTGCCCAAACCTTGGTAATATCGCGGTCGAGGGTCGCCGAGAACTCGGGGGCACTGGTGTAGTTGTAGAG
>JBARBD010000111.1:0-4257 GCA_049792675.1 Vulcanimicrobiaceae bacterium
CTTCAAATCCCGGCGTACCACTCGTAGCCCTGGTCTTCCCAGTAGCCGCCGCCTCCGCCGCCGATCTTCGCGAAGCCGCCGACGACCTCGATCCGGGCGATCCATTTGGCGCTCTTGTAGCCGAGCTGGGTCGGCACGCGCAGGCGCAACGGCGCGCCATGATCCGGGTCGAGCCGAGCGTCGTTGAGGTGCGTCGCGAGCAGCGCCTGGGGATGGCGCGCCTGATGGAGGTCGAGGCTCTCGTAGTAGAGCGTGCCGGAGCCGTCGTTGTCCATGCAGCGAAAGACGACGTATTTGGCGTCATCGCGAGGCTGCACCGCGGCGAGCACGTCGCGCAACCGCACGCCGCTCCACTTGCCGATCGCGCTCCAGCCCTCGACGCAATCGTGCCGCGTGATCTGCGTCTGCTGGGGCATCGCCTGCAGTTGCGCGAGCGTGAAAACGCCCGGGCGATCGACCGCGCCGTCGACGACCAAACGATAACCGGCGAAGTTTTCGGCGACCAGATGCGTGTAGCGCGTATCCGAAGGCGTTGCGAATCCGTTCACGCGGAAGATCCGGTCGACGTCGCCTTCCCGATACTCGCGGGCAAGTCCCCGCGTCCCGATCACCAGATGGTTGAGCCCTTCGGCCGAGGCGAGCACGTGCCGAAGCACGTCATTGCCGTTGAGCGCCGTGCTCGCCGGCCCGCAGCCCGCCAGCGCCGAGAGCGATGAGGCGAGAAAAATCCGGCGTTTCATTCCGGCTGGTACCACCCGGTGATCATCGAGCGCATCTGGTTAACGACACCCTGCGTCGCAACCTGGAACGTGTGGATTGCGAAGAAACCGGCGAGCAAGAGCATTCCGGCGAAATGCCAGAGCCGCGCGAACTGGCGCCCGCCGAAGAGCACGGTGAGCGGGTTGGCGATCGCATCGATGCCGGGCGAGAGCGCGAGCCCAGTAAGGACGACCAGCGGCGCGAGCACGAAGAGCACGACGGTGTACGCGGCCTTCTGCAAGGGGTTGTAGATGCCGTGCGGCGGCGGTTCCTTGCGCAGCTTCAAGTAGTAGGCTTGCATCGGCCAAAGCTTCGGCACGTCGCTCGGGTGCAAGAGCATCTCGCGTAGGTTTCCTTTGATCGCGCTCGAGACGAGCCACGCGAGCCAGCAGACCGTGGCGATCCACGCAAAGAAGAGATGCCAGCGCCGGCCGTCGGCGAGATCTTGGTACCCTGGAATGATGATCGCTGCCGGAAAGGCGTGCGCGCTGCGCGAGCCCATGCCGTCGCCGACCCAACCGAGCCACCCCGTCGTGACGAAGGTGTGGCCGAAGAGCGTCGTCGTGCCAATCCCCTCGGCCGGCGATCCGATCGCCAGCACGCGCCGTGCGGGGTCGCTCTTGTCGGAGGCGTCGAGGTTCGGCGAGGCATTGAAGATCTGCAGACCGCTGCCGATCAGCACGAAGAAGGCGACGACCCACACCCAGTGGCTCGCGCGCGTCAGCAGCGCATAGCGGTAAATCGGCTTCGGACGGGCCTCCATCACCACAGTATAACGCCTGCTAGGCCCGCTCGGATGACGCCGCGAAGCGGGCGAGCATGGCCGAGAGCGTTAAACTCGCCGTTGCCGGCGACGTCGCCCGCGTCACCCTGGCGCGCCCGGAGGTTCGCAACGCCTTCAATGCCGAGGTGATCCGCGAGCTGCACGACATCTTCATGCGACTCACCGCAGCCGACGATATTCGCGCCGTCGTGCTGGCCGGTGAAGGCCGCCTCTTCTGCGGCGGCGCCGATATCAACTGGATGCGCGATTCGCTCGATCTGACCTTCGAGTCGAATGTCGCCGACGCCGAGCGCATGAGCGATATGTTCCGCGCCATCGACAACTGCAGCAAGCCGGTCATCGGCCGCATTCACGGCGCGGCGCTCGGCGGCGGCGCGGGGCTTGCCGCCGTCTGCGACGTGGGGATCGCAAGCGACGACGCGCTCTTCGGCTTTACCGAGGTGAAGCTCGGGATTATCCCGGCCGTGATCTCACCCTTCGTGCTGGCCAAGATCGGGGCGTCCCACGCGCGCGCGCTCTTTCTGACCGGCGAGCGTTTCGATGCCGCGCGCGCCCAGGCGATCGGTCTCGTGCATCGCGTCGTCCCCGCCGCCGAGCTCGATGCCGCCGTCGATCGCATCCTGGCGGAGATTCGCGCCACCGCTCCGTCGGCGGTCGGCGCCGCCAAGCTGCTGGTGCGCCGCGTCCTCGACGCAACCTACGACGAATCGCGTGCGATCACGACCGAGGCAATCGCGCGGCAGCGCACGAGCGCCGAAGGCCAAGAAGGGCTTCGCGCCTTCCTCGAACACCGCAAAGCCTCGTTCGACCACTCGTGAACGAATGATCCAACGCCTGCTGATCGCCAATCGCGGTGAGATCGCCGTGCGGGTCGCGCGTGCCGCGCGCGAGATGGGCATCGTGCCGCTCGGCATCTACTCCGAAGCCGACGCGGACGCATACCACTTGCGATACGTCGACGATGCGCGCTGCGTCGGTCCCGCCGCGGTCGCGCACTCCTATCTCAACGCCGAGGCGATCGTCGCGGCCGCAAAAGCGATGAATGCCGACGCGGTTCACCCGGGGTATGGCTTTCTTTCCGAGCGCGCACCGTTTGCGCGCGCCGTCCGCGACGCCGGATTGATCTTCGTCGGACCGGCGCCCGAAGCGATGGCCGCAATGGGAAGCAAGATCGAGGCGAAACGCCGCGTGCGCGCCTTCGACGTGCCGACGGTGCCCGGCTACGACGGAGACGACCAATCGCCGAAGGCGCTGCGCGCCGAGGCCGAGCGCGTCGGCTTTCCGCTGCTGATCAAAGCGAGCGCCGGCGGCGGCGGGCGGGGGATGCGCGTCGTCGAGTCGATGGAGCGGTTCGACGAAGCGCTGGAAGGCGCAAAACGCGAAGCGCTTGCGGCTTTCGGCGACGATGCCGTCCTGCTCGAGCGCTACCTGCGCGATCCTCGCCACATCGAGTTCCAAATCCTCGCCGACGCCCACGGGGCGACGATCCATCTCGGCGAACGCGAGTGCTCGATTCAGCGTCGCCACCAGAAGATCGTCGAAGAGGCGCCCTCGGTCGCGCTCTCGCCGGAGCTGCGCGCCGAAATGGGCTCCGCGGCGGTGCGGGCGGCCGAATCGGTCGGCTACACCAACGCCGGCACGTGCGAGTTCATGCTCGACCGCGACGGCGCGTTCTACTTCCTCGAGATGAACGCTCGTCTCCAAGTCGAGCACCCCGTTACCGAGCTCGTTTACGGCATCGACCTGGTGCACTGGCAGCTGCGGATCGCCGCCGGCGAGGCGCTCACGATCTCGCAAGCCCAAGTGCAGCCACGCGGCTGGGCGATCGAGGCGCGCCTCTACGCCGAAGATCCGGCCAATGCGATGCTTCCGTCGACCGGAACGATCGTGCGCTGGACTCCGCCCGAAGGGCCGGGCATTCGCCTCGACGCCAGCGTCGCGGCCGGCAGCGAGGTGAGCCTCTACTACGATTCGATGCTGGCCAAGCTGATCGTCTTGGGCGGCGATCGCGCCGCCGCGATCGCGCGGCTCGAAGCCGCGCTGCAGGATTTCACGATCGACGGCGTGCGCACCAATCTCCCGTTGCTTCTCTGGATCGCGCGCAATCCAGCCTTCCGCAGCGGCGAGACGACGACGAGTTTTCTCGCGACGCATCTCGACGAATCGATTTTCGCCGCCGGCGCCCCGCCGCGCGCCGCGAGCCTGCTCTGCGCCGCGGCCCTCTTGCACGATGGACGCGCGC
Source organism: Vulcanimicrobiaceae bacterium (assembly GCA_049792675.1). Lineage (GTDB taxonomy): Bacteria > Vulcanimicrobiota > Vulcanimicrobiia > Vulcanimicrobiales > Vulcanimicrobiaceae > Cybelea. Next base: position 3,786 of record JBARBD010000111.1, read on the forward strand.
CCTGGCGGATCGCCGGCACCGGCGTTCCCTTGCGCCTGCAACACGATCGCGGCGTCGTGGATCTCGTCGCCGATGCCGGCGCGCAGGCCGGGAGCTGGCAACTCTCCGGCGATCGGAGCGGCGTGTTGCACGCGCGGCGCCACGGCGAGCACGTGCGTGCAACCTTCGACGGCGCCGGGATCGAGGGCACGGTCTCCTATGACCTCGCGGGCTTCAACGTCCACCTCGACGGAGGCGCCTGGCGGTTTGCGTTTGCCGCACCGCCATCGGCCGAGGCGGCCGCCGGCGGGCACGGCGCCGATACCGGCGCGCACGTCGTCGCGCCGATGCCCGGTAAGGTCGTCAAAGTCGCCGTGTGCGAGGGCGATGCGGTTGAAGAACATGCGCTGCTGATCGTGTTAGAGGCTATGAAGATGGAACATCGCATCGAAGCCTCGGTCGCCGCTACCGTCAAAGCCGTGCTCGTGAAGGA
>JBARBD010000112.1:0-1702 GCA_049792675.1 Vulcanimicrobiaceae bacterium
TTTCCCGTGATTGACGGAGGCGAATAGCTGCCTGTTCGTGCTTGCCGCGTGCTGTTGGCTCACTTGTGCCGGAGTCGGGGCGACGTGCGACTGATGGGCCACCGCGAGCTCATGCGCGGTCGGCTGCACGGTCGTTCCGCCTTTGCCGCCGTTGTAGCTAACGTTGTTGACCGTGACGTTGTTGACCACGGTCTTGTTATAGACATTGGTGATGTGCGTGTCGGAGACATTGGTCACCGCCCGGTTGTAGAAGAACTGGCCGTTGTCCCAGTGGCCGCCTTCGAAGCCGACGCCGACGTAGCCGAACCCGTAGTTGACTCCGCCATAAAATCCGATTTCGGGCGCCCAGTAACCGGCGTTCCAGACAAACCCACCGCCGGAGGCCGCCCAATAGCCGGGCGTCCAGAGGAGCCCCACTTGCGGCGGCTCAACCCACGTGCCGGGCACCCAATAATAATCTCCGTTCGACTGCGCCCAGTAACCGGGCGTCCAGATGTAACCCGGGGCGGGCACCGGTGGTTGCACATACACCGGCAGAGCGGGCGGTGCGATATTGATCGACACGCCAATGATTTGCGCAAATGCGTCCTCGCCATATACCAGCGCTAGTGCGAGCGCCGCGACACACATTAATCCGGTTCTGGTTTTCATGGTGTTGCTCCTCTTCCTTCGAAATGCCTGCGACCGCTGTGCCGGTTTGCCTGCGGGTTACACTTTAGCTGCGCTTCAATTGCCCCTGAATCAGCCCCACGGACGAGCCCCTGCGGGAAGGTGCCTACAGTCGATTTGGAGGCACAACGTCGATACGGCGACGCACATGCGTAATGTGCAAACGTTGTTAGCGAACGGTCGGGGGCGTCCCCATCCCGCGATACCGATCACCAGCGGCCTTTCGCAAAAGGAAACGCTGTGATTGCGCTTTGCGTGCGGTTAACGGCAAGGCGGCGAAATATCAATCGCCAAAAACCTTTTCGCGTGCCGCGCCGCCGCGGCCGCCGACTATGTAGCTGTGAACCGCTCGTATGCCCGGTATTCTTGCCAACACTGCGGCGGCGACGGCCGGCGCGATCCACCGAGAGAGGTGTGGGATCAGCCAACGGAAGGTTCTGCTTCTAGGAAAGGCCGCGTCCCTCATTTCATGAGAACTCCGCGGAGGCGGATCGAGGAGCGCCCGAAGCTCGAGCCGATTCTGTTTCATCTGAAGCTCCGCCGCTAGCGCTTTCGGGTCATCATCTCGTTTCATGATGCATCCGTGGGTCGACGGCTCAACACGTCCTCGAGAAGCAGTCGGTCCTGCTCCCAGGCACGGGCGGCTCGTGAAAGCGCGAGGGGAAAGCTTCCCGCCAGTGATCGTAAACGGCGATAGGCAAGGGCCGCGATGCCCAAGAACAACGCGACTAAGATGGCGATGACGGTATCACGGCGATCCGTATTCCAGCTTATGGCGATTATCCAGGAACATCCAAGCATGGCCGTTAACAAGAGCGCGGCCGCGAGGATTATCCCTGCCCAAACCCGACTGATCAATTCATTCCACATCGACTGCAGGTCGCTCATGATGAGATCCGTGTATGCACCCGCATGGCGGACAGCCACGTTTGCCACTGCAGCTAACCGCTCGATCATCAGACCGGTCTCATCGACGCGCTGCAAAGAAGCCAAAAACCAACCCAGCGAGCGCGGCAACGCCGAGCGCTTGCCA
>JBARBD010000113.1:0-23839 GCA_049792675.1 Vulcanimicrobiaceae bacterium
GCCGGGCATCGCTTGCGCCGCCGCCGCCGCCACCGCTCAATCCTTCGCTAGGCGTGTTGGTGCCCTGAGCGCCGCCGTTGAATCCGCCATAGCCCTGGTTGGAATACGAGCCATTACCGCCTGCGCCGCCGACGTAGATCGCGAGCGCCTCGCCCGGCGTCGTCGGGATCGTCGCCCCCGTTTCGCCCCCATACCCGCCAAGATTGTACCCGGCGTAGTTCTGAGTCGAGCCTCCCTGCGCGCCGGCGACAACGATATACACGGTCGCGGCGCAGGCCGGGACCGTAAAGTTTTGCGAGCCCCCCGTGTAAGAGAGGAGTTTGAAGCCTTTGGTGACCTGCGGCGTGAACTGCGCGCTCGTGAAAACGTACTTTCCTGCATTCGCGTCGATCGTCGCCTCCCCGCCCGGAATCGGGTTGCCGTTCCACGCGAGCGTTGCGACCTCGGAGGAGCTCAGCAGCGTGTCGGGCGGCGGGTTATCTGCACCGCTCGTCGCAATCGTCGTCGCGCCGCTGGTGTCGCTGTCGCTCAGCGTGATTGCGGTCGCGTAGGTGCCGGCTATGGGATAGCCATCGGCATCGAAGGCGGTCACCGTGAATGGCGTGGGCCCGAACGCAACGCCGACGCACTGGTTAGGAAGCGGACCGATGGATAAACTCCCCTCAACGCCCTCAAGCTTGGGTGAGATGCTCGTCGACTTCCCTTTCTTGATGGAAAACGCAATATTCGACGCGCTCGATAGCAGATGAGCGTTGTAGGGGATCTTGCCGTCCACCGGCGCGAGATCGTAGAGGTTGACGTTGGTTTTATATTTACCGCGCTCCAAGGGTAGCGCGATCTTGCAGACGAGCGGATCGCCCTTACAGTTCTTATTGTTGGTCGTGAGATCGAACGCTTTCGTCCCGCTCGATTTCCCGCTCCAAACTAGCGTCATACCTTTGGAACCCGGCGAAACGTTGCCCCTCGCCCCTTTTTGAGCCGGAAACGCGCCGCCATCCCCATGCGGAGGCACCGGGATGGTGATTTTGAGTGTGAGCCTGCTCTTGCCGCCGGGATCGGGCATCGTTGCCAAGCCTCCCGACGCCGCGTCTTCCGAAGCGCCGGACGATGCAGACTGGTTGCCGACCGGGGGCGGGACGACCCGCGTCGCGCCTCCGGCACATCCGGCCAGCAGCGCTACAAAACCGATTACCGCTAGCCTTTTAAGCCCTTGCATTTCGAGCGCGCTCATCGTCGCCACCATCCTGCCTTACGCTACGCTTGGTTGCTGAGCCCGCTTTCGGGTCTCGACCGGCGAATCCCCCGGTCGCTCGCCCGACACTTCAACACCGCTCACTTGCGACGTCGCCCACGAACACGCTCACTGACGCAGACCAACACGATCACCAACGGCATCACGCCGTCGAACGACAACCTGGGCGTCGCGGTGGCGCCCGCGCAGCGGCTCTATAGCAAGAAGGGCGGCGGGCCGCGCACCGGGCCGGCGGCCGCGCAGCTCGCGGTGCTGCCGCCGAAGACCACGGCGTGTCTCAGCCCTAAGTGAAAGGCGCCAGCGCCCGCTCGAAGCCATCTTACACCAAAAGCACGTCTATTAGGTTCCCGTCCGGTACGCTCGCCGCGCCCCGATCTGCGCAGCGAATCGCTGAATTGATAGGCACAAGGGCCAGCCATGCTAATGTTACTCTAGCGCGTGCGCCTGAGCGATCATATGCCTGCCCCAAGCTGCTCTCGATTCCCGCCAAGTTTCGGTGCGTGTGGGCGAAGCCGATGAGCCGAGCGGCGCCCGCATATTCCAGAGATGTGCGCCGACCTTCGACGCGTGACCTCAGCAGGGCCACCACGACAAGATGTTCCAGCGAATTGGCAACCAACACGACCATTCGGAGCCCGCGGGCAAGTTCGAGGGCCTCGATTACATGGACGCGGGCCTCATCGTACCGACCCAGGCGGACGAGATACCCCGCCATATTTATCAGTTCCGTAGCAAGGCCAGGTGCCGCTGAATTCAGTCCACGGTAGGTCGCCAGCACATCGGCCATGAGCTGCAACGTTGCCTGGGAGTCGCCTACCTTAAACTCGCACTCGGCAAGACACGCCGCGACGGATGCCGCAAGAAAGTCAGCGCCGAAGAGCTTTGCGAATGCAAGCGCCTCGATAAAGTAGGCGCGCGCCTCTCCGAAGTCACCGACCGCCGATCGGGTCTGTCCGAGTTTGGCAAGTACAGTAGCGGCCAGCCGGCGATCACCCAGCGTGCGCGCTGTCTCCAAGGCCTCTCGCAGCAAAGGCTCTGCTTCCAAAGGTCTTCCGAGAAACAGGAGCGCTCCGCCCGATAAACTCCGCGCTTGCGCCGCTCCCAGGACGTCACCGAGCTCCCGATACTGCATCAGAGCGCGGTCAGCCGCCGCCAATGTAACGTTACACTCATTAAATTGCTGAGCGCCATGCGCCTCGGCGTGTTCGAGTCGCGCCGCCAGAGCGGGTGCGGTGCGTTCGTTAACCAGTTCGAGTGCCGCCCGCACCCAATGCCGTCCCTCAGTCAGCGTGAACGTGCGCCACACGAGATTATATAAGGCGGCCAGGCGTTGCCCTAGGATAACATCACGCTGTTTTGCGAGCGAGAACTCCAGCGCCGCGCGCCAGTTTTCCGACTCCGCTTGCGCCTGCGGGAGCCATTGCCGATCAGGCGTCGTGTCCCATGCGCGTTCGAGCCTCTCCCCCAATTCTACGTAGAACAGCGCGTGACGCCGAGCTACATTCTCTTGCTCACCGTGGGCCACTAGCTTGTCCTGTGCGTACTCCCGCGACGACTCCAAGAGTCGATAACGCTGCTCGTTGCCGGTCAACTCCGCGAGCAGCATCGTTGTTTTCTCGCTGAAGAGCAGTAAGCGCCCTTTGAGCGAGCTCCAGAAGCTAAACGACGCGTCGCGACTTCGGCGTCTTCGGCTCTGAGCGCACGAGATGACCGTCACGGTCTTCTGCCGGCGTCGTCTTGATGACGATCGTCCTAGCGGCGAGGTCAACGTCATCCCAGGTGAGAGCGAAGATCTCGCCTTGGCGCATTCCGGTCGTAACCGCAAGTGTCCACAAGGCTCAATCACGAGTATTGCGCAAAACGGCAAGAAGCTGGTCGTTGACGGCGCTTCGGGAGAAGCTGATCAAGATCGGTGCCAAGGTCGTCAGCCACGGTCGGTACGTTGCGTTTCAGATGGCGGAGGTGGCGATCCCTCGGCGATTGTTTGCCGCGATTGTGGAGAGGATTGCTGCGCTGAGATCGTCGCCGGTAGCAATGCCCGCATGACCACCCCGGCCGAAAACACGCGCCGGAACTCAATGGGGGAGGTGCGCCTCTATAACCCTGCAGCGCGACTTTTTCACGCGCCGGGGGCCGACGCGGCCTTCGCCTCGTGCCGAACCGACGGCTTGGCTTGCCGAGCGCCCGGAAAAATGAGGAATCGCCCGGCAGTGGCGAAAAGGACGGTCATATGGGGAATCCCCGATTAAGAGGCACCCCATCCGTTGCATCTTCCGGAAAGGATAGGGTCAGAACATCTCATGAAGATCCTAAACTCTGTCAAGTGTGCAGTAGGCATTTGCGCGACCATCGTCATGCTGGCCGCCTGCGGCGGCGGGTCGCTGAATTCGGGACCGCCGGCGGGTTCGGCGTCGCTCTCCAGCGTCCACCACGTCGCGGATTTCTTGCAGAAGGAAAAACTCTTGCCCCCCAGTTTGAGTCCTCACCATCACCACAAGAAATGTGGGAAGGAGGGGCAGCCATGTACGCACGGTTGCTGTAAGGGACTTAAGTGCGTTCTATACGGGAGCAAGTACATCTGCGCATAGGCTCTTGTATCGTCGTGCTCGTAGCGGGGCTGCTTTCAGCGTGTTCCGCGCGCGCCGCTCCTGTGAAGCCCGACGCCTTGACGCCCGCTCAGCGGACGCAGGTCGTGCAGACTGTGCGCGACGCGATGAAACGCGACCCCAGCATCCTGCGCGAGGCGATCCTCGCGCTGCAGGCCGATAATGCGCGCGTAGAAGCCGAGGCAAATAGCGCGGCAATCGCACGGCGGCGTGAGGCGCTCTTCGAGCCAAGCGACCCGAGCACCGGGAACGCTCGGGGACGAGTGGTGATCGCCGAGTTTTTCGACCCTGCTTGTCGGTACTGCAGAGAACTCGCACCCGAGATGACGCACTTCCTGGCGAAATATAGCGACGTTCGCCTCGACTACAAGGATCTGCCGATTCTGGGGCCGGGAAGCGACCTTGGCTCGCGCGCATTGCTTGCGGCGCAGCGGCAAGGCGCGTACGAGCCGCTGCGCGATGCGATCATGCGCGACCCACGCGACATCACGATCGAGACAATCCGCGAGCACGCGCAAAAACTCGGGTTGAACTGGGCACTGCTGCGCCACGACATGGACGACGCGGCTATCGCGCGCAAGCTCGCCGCGAACAAAAGTCTCGCGGAGGCGCTCGGAGTCGACGGAACGCCGTCATTCGTAATCGGCGGAAGAATCGTCGCAGAAGCGGACATGACGCAGATAGCCGACGCCGTGTCTGCAGCGCGCCGTGGTGACGCGCCGAGAGAATCCAGAATGCCACGATGAAAATCGGAACGCTGTAATGGTAGCATAGCGACGCGAACATCCGCTTTTGTTACTTGTCCGATGGCGTATAGGCCGCGCCGCTGAGGCCGCTGTAGAAATTCGGATTGCCGATGCCGTGCCAGCGGTTGTTAGCGACCTTCCCGACGTTGAGCCAGCTATACGCATCGCCGATCGCCATCTTCTTTTCATTTTGGTTGAAGCCGCCAGAAACTGGATCGCCCAGACCGAACGCATTGGTATAGGTCGGGCCGAGAACATTGAACGGGGTTCCGCTCGGCGAGAGCGGTAAACGGTACTGCGAAATCGTGCGAGCGTTTTGATCGATCACGTTGAGTGTCTTGCCGCTATTGCTCACGTACACGCCGCCGAAGAACTCATACGTCCCGATGGGTTCGATGATCTTAAACGTTGGATTGGTGGTCGGGTTGACGACCTCGCCCAGGCCGAACCCGTAGGTGCTGCTGCTGTTGTAGCCGGAGAAAGTGAACCACAGGTTGCCCGAACCGTCGACGTCGACGTAGCCGACGCCGCAGACCGGAGCGCAGTTCGCGCCCAAAGAGATCAGCGTCGGCGTCGCCGACGGATTCCCGCCGGGCCACCATTCGAATCCGGCACTCTCGCTTGAAACGCAGCTCGGGTTGCAGATTTCGATGCTGTACAAGTTCAGCGACGCGAAGACGTTGCCACTGGCGTCAACCGCGCTGTCGTACCCCAAGCTGGAAAAGGACGTGCAAGCAGAAACCGAGTTTGGACACCCGGGAACGTACTGGGTCTTCAGCGTGCCGTCGGCGCCGTATTCTTGCACGACGCTCTCGGTAAACGCTTCGTTGAACTCGCACCCTACCCAAAGGTTCTGCGAGTGGTCGACCTTGAGGGCGATCGGGTAGTTGCAGCCGTTGGCGGCCGCATCGATCGACGTAACCGTCTTGTGTCCTCGCCGGCCCAGCCCGAGCAGATAGCTGTAGTTGGTGTCCGACGTCCACAGGGTGACGGTCGCCGAGCTGCGGTGCGTGAAGTGCGGTCGAGCGCTCGCGAAATACTTCAACTGATAACGCAGCGTTTTTAGCGGCATGGCAGCAGGCAGCTTGCCCTCCAACTCCAGTTGGAGCAGCCGCGTCGGCGTCACCCGACCCTTCCTAATAGCGGCGATAAACTTCGAGCCGATGGGCGCCGACTGAAGAGAGTCTTGGGAGCCCGCTGGTGCAACGGGCGTGCCTTGCGAGGTGGAGCATCCGATCAGCAGCGTAGCTAATGTCACGCTCAAGCTACCAGTCGCAAGCAGGGATGAAGGCATAGCTCTGTTACTCCTCACAGGTGCGGCCTTAGTCGGCGCGATTCGTCTCGTGTTCGCGCACCCCTTTGCGCAACCGGTGCGCTAAGCTAAGGTGCCTTCAGCTTCTTGAAGCCGAACCGGCCGCTACTTTTCGTACCGATGAGACTCTTTAAACGGCATTCCCGCTTATGAGCTTGGACGCGTTCTCTATGACCTCATTTAAGGAAGCGAAGCCCGATACGCTTCGCACTAGCCAAACTGGTCCGAGCAGATCAAGCAAAGCCGGAGAACCGTGGTTAGGGTCCCGGACGCACGCCCAACCAACGGGCTATATTGCGGACGTAGTCTTTAAATATCTCGAATCGAGCCGGATCGCGCTTTATCTCGTCACCGGGTTTGTCTGTGACGAAGCTTGGCGCGCCTCGATCCGTGTCCCAGTTGAGATCGGCCAGGTGGTGGAACGTCGAAACCGCAACCGCGCGCCCCAAGACTCCGCCGTCGAACGGTTCACCTTCGACCGCAACGGCGAGATTGAACTGCCGCCCGCTCACCGTGCTCGTCCCCGTCGCAACGACACGGGCAAACGCAGTACCTTCTGGCACGCCAACCGCCCCCTCGTGCGGATGGGCGGGGAAATACTCGATTGTTCCCCCATCTGCTTTCGCGCTCTTGAGGATGGGATGTACCGGCGCGACCGCCGAGATCTTCTGATAGTTACCGTTCGCACCGGAGTGGTAGTTGGGATAGGCAATATTTGGATTATCCTGGTCATCGTTCTCGGTGCGACCCGGCTCAAGGTTGTACGTGTGAAAATGATTGAACTGGCCGAGCGAGCCGAGATGACAGAGACAAAGCCCAAGATCCTGGTGGTCGCGTGCGGTCAAAACGCCTCCGCCCCGCTTGCGGAACTCAATGATCGCATCGCTTTCTGCTTGAGTAAGGCCGTCGCCGGTGTCGACGGCCATCAACCAGAGCTGATCAAAGTCCGAGTCAGGCAGTCGCATGATCAGATGATCGTTGCGGATTGCATCCATCTCTTTATTTCGCGCGACTACCTCATGGCCGTCAGCTTCGAGAGCTTCGCGCAAGAGGGCAAAGCGCGAAACGTTCCAGTCGTCCTCGGCGAACGGAATGGTCGTTTGTAACAAGATCCTCGCCATTCCTCATCATCCCCACTAGGCAACACCTATGATATACGACCATGACGGCGCGGTTGCACGATCCAAAATTCTCGTTGGCCGGCCCGTTCGCATAATGGCTGTTTGCCGCGGGCATGATCGGCAACCGCGTCGCCGCAGTTTGGGGCTGGGCGACGGCCCGCGCGATGGCGCTCGCGGCCATCGCGATGTTCGTTTTCTGAAAGGGCCAGCGGATGTATAAACGCAACCTACCGAGCGAGCGGCAGCGTACGACAATCTTACGATAATTCGCCTGGAAACTAGCGGGAAAGGGCGAACGCTGGCGGACGAAAAATCGCCTTCAATAAGCCCGACTCAGCAGTAGAGAGTGGGCTATTTCTTGCGTCTCATACGCAATTTATGTTTCGAGGGGCGTTTACTTCGCATCTAAGGGGTCGGGGGTTCGAGTCCCCATCTCCACTATCGGGAACTCGTGAGTTTTTAGGATTTGGCGCCCTTGCTTTCGACGCAACGCCTTCAGGTCGGCGGACCAAACTGCGTAATACGCCGTCTTTGGCAACTCAGTCGCGAATCAGCCTGCGCAACTCGCGCAACCCAGAGGAGAGCCGGTCCACCGCCTTTTGCAGTCGTTCGAGCGCTGCCGCGTTCGGTGGCTTTAAATACGTTTTTCCGCTAAACGGCGAGCCGCTTGCGGCCACTGCAAAGGCCTCACCCATGTGGCCGGCAACCACCTGAATTTCGCACCATATCTTCTCAAGCTCGGCTTCTTCCAAGGTCCTCGACGTCACGCTGCGCTCGCCGTAGTAACGGCAGGCGCCTGAAAGAACGATGTTCACCGATACCGTGAATCTCGTACCAGCGGCAGGCATGATAACCTGTACCGTGCTTTGTGAGTCCGAACCGGAAATCTGCCCGCCGGACGTCGTCCAGTTAAACACGGCGTCGGGAAGGTTTGCCAACGCCGAATTCGTCACCGAGTACACAACCGTAGCGCCTTCGGTTTCCAGGATCTGACATACCGCGGCCTCCGGCAGTCCGATCGTCGCCGTCCCGATATTGGGGCACGGATGGCCGTCGGCGTCGTAAAGTTTTTTTAGAACGCGTCCGGCCAACGGTGAATCTCGGCCCGTAACCATCGTCAGTTTGTCCGGCTCTAATATAAACTCCAAGGGCCCGGAGCCCAGCGATAGACCGAGTGGCAGCCCGCACCATTGTCCTGCTACGGTAACGCCATCCTCCTGAAGGTCGCCTTGAAAGACGACCACGATACTGAAGTCGCGCAGCGGTGTCGTGATAAGCATCCAAAAGCTATTCAAGACCTGGTGGACGTAGTAGGTACAACGGTTTGAGTCACCCCATACTCCGCTCCAATCGTCGCGTGCCGTAGCATCGATGACATCCAAGCCGTAGACGGGATGAATCTCCAGCAAACTGTTCGAGTGCCCATTGTCGACCGACATCACGCCGGTCACCCGCACGCGATTGCCGGGCCGGGGAGTCTTGGCGTCCCCGCCGATACCGAGCCAGTCAACGGATTGGTCTGGACTTCGATCGAAGTTAGCCTGTAGCGGAACCCCATTTAGCAAAACGCTGTCGGCGCCCGCTTCCGACCATCCGGGGAGTAATGCGGCAGAGCCGTCTTCCGGCCGCGCGAACATAGCGACTTCGGGGTGAAGCGTCGGGTTAGCAAGTTTAGCCTTGACGGTCTCTGTGTGGTTTGCGGACATCCCATGAAATAGGTCGACCGGTAGATCGGCATCTTCAATCGCAATGAGGCACGTCAAGTCTCCGTCGCTGGCGTCGGTATCGAAGACGGCGGTGTCGTATGGATCGTTCAAGTTAACGAATGCGTCCCAGGAAGGCGGCAAGTCGTTGGCCGGCGGAAAGCTGCACACGAATGGATCGTCGGATACGTTTTGTCCCGGTTGAAGCGTGCCGAATACAACGACGGCATCTTTGACGGGGGTGAGATTATCGGTGAGCGTCTCGCGATACGGGTCAAGCCAGGAAAAGGGGTCGTTTAAATCCACGCGCCACGTATTTTTAATGATCTTTCCGAACAGATCGTCTATGCCGGTCAAGCTCTGAACGACGCCCGACGCATGGAAGCTCCATATGGTGCCGGCAAAACCGCCGCTTTCGGTCACCTTTCGCAACACGGTGGGGTTGCCGCCGCCGTCGTATTCGATCGATAATCCGAGCTCGCCGAAATTCATCGTTTGCCCGCGCGGCACTTCGGCCCATTCTCCGGCAATCGCGATTGGGGCGCCCGTCGCCGAGACGACGCCACGAAAGATGTTGGTGAACGACGTCCCCTTCTGGAGTGAGCCATCGTCGTCTTGTCCAAGCCACCACACGGATGAATCAACTTGGAACAAGTAGTAAGCGCCGCCGTCGTCCGCGGTCCAATAACCGGTAAGATTGCGCGGCATGACTAGATACGGTACCTCAGACGACGACCGGCGGTTGCTGCTCGAGACACGGCGTTCGCGTTCCCGATCTTGCGCATGTAGTGCTCGGGATGGAAATCGTCGACCAGCGCTACCTTTGCACGACCGAGACTCGAGAGCGCCAAGCGACGGCGCTTCCAGCGGCGAACCCCGCGGCCGCCTCGAGCAGATCGAGTAGAGCGTATGTCCAAGAGACGTGAAATTCGCCGCTAGTAAGGAAGGCAGCGAGCGCGATGCACCCCAGGATTCCCGATGCAAACGCAGCGCGTAGTGGATGCCCAGTCAACCTGGTGCTAACGGCCCCCAAGCAGAAGCCGAGCAGAACGGGCAGCGCTTCTCTCATCGAAATTCTCCTATCCGGAATTCCGAGAACCTTGCAAAATGTTTGTCAGCTTGGTTCGCGTTCCCAGGCGGGGCACCTCTGATATTCTAAGCGCTCGCTGGCATGACGTACAGGGTTTCGAGCCCCCCCATCTCCACCATCGGAAACGCCTGATTCTGTAAGGAATTTTGCGTTTCGGCTGCCTTGCCGGATGGTCGAAATCATGATCACCTACAATCTGTGTAAGAAGCTGGGGTGCTATGGACGCTCCGCCTGGGTTAACATTCTTGCAGCGGTTTGGATGGTCGCCGCGGTAACGGTGCTCCCTTCATGATTAACAGTCATCCACGGCTTCAACACGACGAAGTGCAGCCTTCCGTCGAAGGCATTTCGTTTGAAACCGTTTCGATTTGCACGTGCGAGGCCGAGATGCTGCCGGTACCGTCCGCCCAAACGCCATAGTAGATCCGTGTTGCATCGTTGGGGACCGGAAGCACGATCGAAAACGGCTGCAACCCTTTGCCGGGCTGCGGCATGTGGTTGATCATCATGTCGACGTTCGGGGTGGAGCTTGACGCGTCTACGCGGACCCAAAAGGCAGCGGAGGGCGCTTGCGTATCGAGCAGGCCGAAGACGTGGACGGTTCTGCCGCGGTAGAGCGCGGCGTCGGTCGAGGCGTTGGTTAACTTGTAGGCGCCAATCGGATCGGTCGACGAAAGCGTGAACGACGAGCCGACGGCGGGCAGCAGCGCCGTCGTATTAGACGCGCCGGGAAACGAGCGGCCGAGGTTTTCTCGCTCGCTGCTTTGCAACGCGGCGATACGTGCAATCGCTGCAACTTGGATCGCGAACGCGGTGGCGGCGAGCCGGCGCAGTTGACGCAGCGCGGCCGCCGTTTCGGCGCCGGCAGCGCCGGAGCGGCGTAGGGCTTCTTGTAACCCTGCCTCGAGAACGACGTCGCGTCCGGCCGCGAGATCGGCGGCTGAGGATTCGACGCGCACGCTCGGAACGATGCCGACGCGTTGCAGTTGCGCACCGTCGGCGTGGCGCACGCTCAGGCCGGAGAACGCGAGTATGATGCCGCCCGGGACCGCGAACTGCGTGACGTCACCGTTGGCGCCCGCGCTCGGCGTACCCACGAACGTCGCGTGCGTCGCGGCTTCAAAGAAGAGCGCCGTGCCTTCCGCCTGGCTGATCGTGCGCTCGTCGACGAGCACCACGACCGGCTTGAGATACCGAGCGCCGGAAACGGCGTCCAGTATTTGATAAAAGTTGCTGAACGAGGGCGCGGGTAGTGCGCCCTCTGCGTTTTCTACCTCGGCGTTCGAAATCACGAGCTGATCGAAGAGCGCGCCCTTGAAGCGCTTCCGTTCGCTCAAACGCGGTGCGATCGCCCAGCCCGTGCCCAACGGATAGCCGCGGTCGTCGAAGACGATCGCGCGGGTGTTCTTGAGCGTTGCAAACATTGGATCGACGCCGGAGGGTTCGAGGCGATCGAGGTCGACGTAGCCGACGTTGCCCGGCAGAATTCTTACGATCGGCCCGCTGCGCGGATGGCGGATGAAGCCGGTAGTGCGGGTGAGGCGCGCGGTGTGGACGACGGACGAGCCGGGGCGGCGCAGGGTGACTGTAAGCGTCGTGCCGCGCGGGCCGGAGAAGACGTCCGTGCCGAGCGTGTTAACAAGATTGAGCTCGACGCTTTGCGTCGTAGAGCCGTTGACGAACGGCCGCTGCGCGGCGAGCGCGCGTTGGATGGGAATGCCGTTTACAGCGGTGACGACGTCGCCGATGCGCACGCCGGCGTCGCGGCAAGTCAGCGGATCGATGGCTGCGGTGACGACGACTTGGCCGTGCAGGTAGCGGCTCTTCCACGGGACCGAGCCGCCGAACAGTTCGCCTACCGGAGCGCCGGCGACGAAGCCGTGGCCGTCGTGGATATGCGCGTAGTAGCGTTGGATCCCTTGGAAATACGCTCTTTCGTCGCGCGCGGCGCGGACGTTGGCGATGGCCTGCAGCGTGGCCGCGCCCCAGTCATCGTGCATCAGGTTGCGATACGGAAAGAAGTAGCGGATGACGTTGTAAATCTTGAAGACGGCGAGTACGCGGTGCGCTTCGTCAGGGAAATAGTAGCGGCCGGCGGCCATGTCGTTGGCCAGTTTGGCGGGCGGCGCGGGATCGAAGCGCCGAGTTGTCGGCCCGTGGCTTTCGAGCCAGGCCGCCGCGGCGCTTACAGGGTTTTGGGTTGCTGGGAGTGGTTGCGCATAAGTTTGTGCCGACGCGAGATCGGAGTATTCGGACGTGCGAAACTGCGCGGTGAGATTGTCGTCGAGGGGGAGGCTTGCGACGGAGCCGCCGAGGAGCGCCGGGGCCGGCCCGTCGCTGAATATGACGGCCTCGCCGTCGCGCACGAGCGCGACCGCGAGGTCGGGGACGACGGTGTTGGCGTTGACGACGAAAGCGACGTTGTGCGGCGCGGCTGCTTTGCCGCGGACGGACGATGCGTCGTCGACGATGAAGCCGCCGGTGTAGAACGGCTCGGCGTCGGGCCGGAGTTGGTTGCGCAGGCCGGTGTAATAGCGTGAGCGCTGCGTGGGGAGCTGCAGATCGCCGTGCACGAGCGCCGCCGCGACCGGCGTGGCGGTCAGGAGCGAGTCGACGGCGGAGGATTCCTCGGCAGACTCTTGGATCGCGGGGCGCAGGTCGATGATGACGGTTTGGTGCGAGGCCAGCGCCGCCGCGATTTTAGCCGTTTCGGTTTCGAGTTGCGTGTCGCTCGCGGTGACGAGTATCCCGGGCGCGATAGTGAGCATTGCGATGCGATCATTCGGGAACATCAGGGTTAGGCCGTCGCCGCTGCTTGGCGGCGGCGAGGGAGGCGGGGAAGGCGCAACGCCCGTGAGTGGATCGTGCAGCGTTGCGAGCATGCTCTGCATGGCGGCCCGGTACGCTTCGCTGGACGATGCGTTCTCGACTTCGGGAATTGCGGCGAGCGCCGCAGCGTCCCAGTCAATGTCGCGGTACGCCATCCACGGATCGAAGTAGCGCACGTCGCCCCAGAGCCGTGCCAGAGAAAAGAGCCGCTCGTCGGGCGACGGTGCCGCGGGGGCCTGCGCGGCGCGGCCTGACGGGGAGGCAACGAATGCTATGCTGACGGCAAGTAACGCCGAAAACGCGCGCTCGCATTTAAATAGGCTCATCAACCTTTTAATTGGGGCGCTTCCGGCCTTCAAGTGAATAGCCTAGGCTTCAGGTCAAGGCCTCCGCAATGAAAGTAGATGTCGTAGATGAAGCTCCTTTGTGTTGCGATAGCCTCGAGCGGTGAAGTTGACCCATACTCTCTCGACAGCACAACTGAACGATCGGTCAACGAGAGATCCAGGACTGCGCGTGAAACCGCCGGCGTCGCGGCATGATCGGTAGCGACACTTAAGAAGACCTATGAGTTCTATTTATCCGACAGTTCCCATATGGCACGGAGTTTTCGAGCCCCGAAAGCTATTTTCCTTAGGCAAGGACGGTCAGCCGGGATCGCCGTAAATTGGTCTTATGCGCTGGTTTATGTGTATGCCCGCCATCTTGGCAGTTGTCGCGTGCGCCGAACAACATGGCGTTGCCACGGCGGGAGGTGAGGCGCTGGCGTCGCCGCAGTTTCAGACGGCACCGTGCCCAAAGACGCCGGAACCGATGAAAGCGCTCCAGCACGCGCGCTGTGGCTATTTGATCGTGCCGGAAAATCGTTCGAAGCCCGGCGGCCGCACGATCCGGCTCGCCGTGGCGATCGTGCCGGCGGCCTCGAAACCGGCGAAACCCGACCCGATCGTCTTCATGGCCGGCGGGCCCGGCGAAGCGGCGATTTTCGACGCGCCGTTCCTCGTCGACGCCGGCGTCAATAGCGATCGCGACGTCATCATCATGAATCAGCGTGGAACGCTGTATGACGATCCCGACCTCAACTGCCCCGAGCTGGACCGATTCAACGCCGCGCAGATAAGTCTGGTCTTCGATGCGCCCTCGACCGGCCAGGCGCAGGCAGCGGCGGCGGCGGCGTGCCATAGCCGGCTCGTTCGCCAAGGCATCGATCTCAGCTCGTACAACACGACCGAGAACGAAGCTGACTTCGTGGCCCTCCGGCAAGCGCTCGATATCCGCCAATGGAACGTGTACGGATACTCGTACGGGACCGATCTCGCGCTGTCGCTGATGCGCGATCATCCCGACGGCATCCGTACCGTCACACTCGATTCCGTCGTACCTCCGGATATCGTCAGCCTTCCTTGGACGTGGAGCAGCTTCCACGAGGGCATTACCACGATCGTCGCCGACTGCCAGGCGCAACCGGCGTGCGCTCGTAAATATCCGAACCTCATGGCGAAGCTCGAGAAGATCGTGCAGCGCCTTGAGGCGCACCCGATCGTCCGCAAAGTCGTGCCGCCGCAGGGCGGAAGCGCCGTGAAAGTCGTGTTAGACGGCGGCGCAGTCGTCGACTCGATCGTCGGAAACCGGCCGAAGCCGGGAGATATGCCGCGAGCGATTACCGAGCTCGCCAACGGCAACCCGCAGCTCTTCGTCCAAGCCCGTTCAGCCGGAGCGCACGTCGCCGCCGTTCCGGAACAGGCGCTCGGCATGACGCACAGCTTCGTCTGCCGCGAGTGGGAACCGTACGGATCGCCCGCGTCGATCTTGCGAGCCGGACGGCAGATGTTTCCTGCATGGCCGTCCACGGTCTTGATCAACGCGCCCCAACTGCCGTTCGAGCAGGAACTCTGCAAAGAATGGAACGTTTCAGCAGGGCCCGCGTCGCAGCGCGTCCGCGTGCGCAGCAACATCCCCACGCTCGTCGTGTCCGGCGCGGTCGACGCGAAGACCGGCGCCGAGTGGGGACGATACGCTGCGAGCACGCTGTCGCACTCCACCTACGTGAAAATCCGGGCGCGGACGCACTGGGTGATCGCACAGTCGCCGTGCGCACAAAAAATCTTCCGATCGTTCTTGCAAACACCCCTCT
Organism: Vulcanimicrobiaceae bacterium; assembly: GCA_049792675.1. Classification (GTDB taxonomy): domain Bacteria; phylum Vulcanimicrobiota; class Vulcanimicrobiia; order Vulcanimicrobiales; family Vulcanimicrobiaceae; genus Cybelea. Next base: position 14,794 of record JBARBD010000113.1, read on the forward strand.
CCCCAACGACGTCGTGCCTCGCCACGGCGCCAGGAATCGACTTTAAATGAAACTGATGCCCTGGCCGGCTTTCGTGGTTTGCGCCCTGCTGGGGTTACCTGCGAGCGCGTCCGTAACTACGACTGCACCCTCGGGAACGCCGGTTTTCGTTCCCGGTCCGTGTCCCGCCCCGCCGCAGCCGATCGCCGAGCTGAAAAAAGCGCGCTGCGGCCAGCTCATCGTTCCCGAAAACCGTCACCGTACCAACGCGCCGAAGATCCGGCTCTCCGTGGCGATCATCGCGGCGGCGTCTCCGCAAAAGAAGAGCGATCCGATCGTGTGGCTCGCGGGCGGCCCCGGCGACGACGCGATCACCGAGATTCCGATGGCCACGGCCGGAAAGCTGAACGCCGATCGCGACGTGATCTTCATGTCGCAGCGCGGCACTTATACCGCCCAACCGCGGCTGGCGTGCCCGTCGGTCGACCGTTGGCCAGCCGACACCTTGAACATGCCGTACGATGCCGCCGCGACGGGAAAAGCGTACTCGGTAGCGACGCTCAAGTGCCGAAAAGAACTCGCGCCGCAGACGTCCGACCTCGGCGCGTACAACACGTTGGAGAGCGCGGCCGACCTCGACGATCTGCGCGTCGCGCTGCATATCGCGAAATGGAACGTCTATGGCATATCGTACGGAACCGATCTCGCGCTCACGTACCTGCGCGATCATCCCGGCGGAATTCGATCGGTCGCCATCGACGGCGTCTTTCCGCCGTCGCTCGCGGGCGGAGGCGCGGCCTGGACCAGCGCCGGCGAGGGCATCAATGCGGTTTTCAAAGCGTGTCAACAGCAAGCGTCGTGCCGTAAACGCTATGGCGACATTGGCGCGACGTTCCGGCGGCTCGTCAACCAATACGAAGCATCGCCGAAGACCGTCGCGGTCCAGGTGCCCGGCCATTCCGGCAAGGTGAACGTTAAGATCAGCGGCGGCATGCTGCTGCAATGGACGATCTCGCCGGGAACGCATCTGGCGGCGAAGGTTCCCGCAGCGATCTATGCGCTCGCCCACGGCGATCCGGCGCCGATCGCAAGGACCTGGGCGGCACCGAGAATCGACGCCGGCAGTATCGGAGTTCTGGGCAACGGCCTCTTCTACGGCGTCTCCTGCGGCGAATGGGTGCCGTACGAAACGACGGCCGGCATCGTTGCGTCCGGGCGACGCGCGTTTCCGACGTTTCCAGCCTCCATGCTGCGAAACGCGCCCAACTTGCCCTTCATGCGCGAGAACTGCAACGACTGGAACGTGCCGGCGGTCTCTTCGTTGGTTCGAGCGGCAACCGAAAGTCGCTTGCCGGTACTCGTCATCAACTCTCAGTACGACGCTCAAACGGGCGTATCGTTCGGTTCGTACGTCGCGAAGAAGCTACCTAACTCGATCGTCGTAACGATCCCCAACGTCGCGCACGTCGCCTTCGGCAGCCCCTCGGCATCCGCGAACGCATGCGCGTATGCCATCACGCGCTCGTTCTTCGAAGTGCTGACCAAAGCCGATACGTCGTGCGTTCGCAAAACGTCTTTGACGAAGTTCGTGCTCTGATGGCTGCCGGTCGTCGCTCGTTATGCTAACCTAAAGCCTGCAAGATGGAGAATCCGAGATGAGATCGTTTCGCGCGCTTGTCATCCTCGCTCCGTTGGGGTTGTCCGTGGGATGCGCCGGTCTAGGTGCAGTCAGCAGCGCGGCTGAGCCGGCTGTGGCGACGAGCGTGACGGTCTACGCGAAGGGTGCGATAGGCGATGTTGCTCCGGTGCGCATTATCGTGGGTCCTCGTACCGGGTTGCGGTTCCCCAGCGCCGTCGCGGTCGATGCACGCGGCAACCAGTATGTCGCGAACCGCGCCGCCAACAGCGTCACCGTCTACAGCAGTAACGCTCAGGGCGATGCCGCGCCGCTCCGGACAATCGTCGGTGCACGCACGCACCTCAACCTCCCGACCGGTCTCGCGCTCGACGCTCGAGGCGACGTGTATGTCGCGAACCGATCCGGGGACACGATCACTATTTACGGAACCACCGCCAATGGAAACGCGGCGCCGATTCGCACGATCGAGGGATCGATGACCGATCTGAACGAGCCGACGAGCATCGCCGTCGACGCCGAGCAGCGTCTATACGTCACGAACCTCGCCAACCACAGCGTCACATTGTTTGCGCGCGGCGCGAGCGGCGACGTCGCACCGATCCGCGTCATTCGTGGTAAGCGGGCGGGGCTGACGGCGGCCTTCGCGCTCGCCGTCGATCGAGCCGGTACGGTCTACGTTGTGAACTCCGACGACAAGGGCATCTCAGGCGTGCTCGTTTTTGGCCCGCGTGCTAACGGCGACGTCGCGCCGATTCGCGTAATCGCCGGTTCGGCGACAAAGCTGGAGACTCCGAGCGGCGTCGCCGTCGATCCGGGCGGGGCCATCTTCGTCTCCGACCACGGGGGAAGCAGCAACGCCGGAGTGATCCGCGTTTTTGCGAAGGGCGCCAGCGGCGACGTAGCGCCGATCTACTCGATTGCCGGAAGCGCAACCCGCTTACGCCCTTACGGTCTCACGATAGACCGTACGGGAGAGATCAACGTCGTAAACCAGGCCGACTGATCGCGCCGCTTGCGAGGGACAGTTTACCCGCACTGGTCGGGGCTGGAACACTTAGGATCAGTGGCGAACGCTCCTTAGCCGAATGCTAGAAGTCGGACACTCGACCGTCCGAGTAGAGCCGGAGCACGCGCTCTACCGTGAAGCCGGTGCACAAGGACAACCGGTTCTTTTGCTATTGATGGCTTTGCGAACTCGTCTGGCCTGCTCCCAGATGGCATTGCGAACGATCCGGCCTCGCGCGACTAGCCTTCGGTAGGTGCAGAAAAAGCTAACGCCTCGTCGCATTTCCGCTTATTAATTGCTATCGGCTTTGCGACGGAAAGTCTGCATGGCCCAACTACGCCACTCCTCAGGCAGTTGGGGGACGAGCAGCTCGCGACGACGCTCCTGCTCGAAGAGGTAGATTTGCGCCATCGCTTCAAGCGTCAGTTTGTGAGCGGGTCTCTCAATGACCTCGACAGTATCACCGGCGCCGACGTCTCCTGTTTCGACGATTCCGAGATAAGCGCCGGGGCGCAGCGCGCGAGCGAAGCTCCGAATGAACCTCGGATCTCCCATCACCATCCCAAGCTTGTAGCAGGGCACGCGCGGTGACGTGACGCTTAGGACCGCCGTTCCGATTCGCCATCGCTCGCCGATGAGTGCACCGCTGACATCGATCCCGCGCAACGTGAAATTCTCGCCGAACGTTCCCGGCGGCAGCTTCCGCGCGAGCGTTTCTTGCCACCAGAGGTAATCTTCTTCGGCGTACGCGTACGCGGTGCGAATCGGACCACCGTGATTCTCGCGGTCAGCCTGGGCGTCGCCTCGCAGGTTTAGGCCCGCGATCGGGACACGGCCTTCAACCGGCGATTTGAATATGCCGGTCGTCACGGCTTCGCCATGATACTCCACCGTTCTAACGTTCGAAATGTTGACCGAGAGAACGCTTCCAGCCATTTGTTTTTCTGAGAGCTAGCCGAGTAACTTCTCGATGGTGATCGGTAACCTGCGCACGCGCACGCCGGTCGCGTGATAGACGGCCGACGCGATGGCCGATGCCACTCCCGCTAGCCCGATCTCGCCAACGCCGCGAGCACCCAGCTCGTTCACGTTCGTGTCGGGATAGTCGAGGAACGTGACGTCAATATTGGGCGTGTCGGCATTGGTCGCAACGACGTAGTCGGCCAAGTTACTGTTAATCGGAGCGCCCGAGCGCCGATCGTAGTGCGTTTGCTCGAAGAGCGCCATGCCGACCCCCATTACGACCGCGCCCTCGATCTGGTTACGCGCGGTGCGCGGGTTGATCATCCGGCCCGCGTCGATGACCGTAACGACTCGATTCACGCGCAGTCGGGCAATTTCGGGCTGCCATGCAATCTCGACGAACTGCGCGCCATACGAGTGGAGCGAATATTCCGGATGCTCCTCGCCGACGCTTCGCCCGGCTTTCGCACTTCCCGAGACCATCGCTACCGACGCATTTTTTAGAACTTCGTGGAAGTCGATCTGCGCGCTGCCCGACCGCCTACGCGCCACGATCTTACCGCTCTCAAAGGACAGATCGTCAGGCGACCAATCCTCAAATGGCTGCTTTGGCGCGGTGGTCGCGAGACCGATCGCTGACTTCATCGCGGCCCGCGCCGCCTCCAGGACGACCGGGATGACGGAGGACGTTACTAGCGAGCCGCCGGAGGTCGGTCCGGGCGGCAACCGCGTGTCGCCCAAATCGACGACAATGCGGTCCACCGGGATACCGGTTGTTTCGGCGACGAGCTGGGCCAGAACCGTGTACGTGCCGGTGCCGATGTCCTGCGTTCCGATCGCGACGCGAGCCGAGCCGTCAGCGTGAAGCTCGACGCGGGCTTCCGCGGCGAAGCGGCCGGCAATCCAGGAGCACCCCGACATTCCCCATCCGAGCACGACGTCGCCTTTGCGCATCGATCCCACCGCGGGCGGGCGCTGCGACCAGCCGAATTTCTCCGAGCCTACCGTCAGGCATTCGGCGTAATGGCGCGAGGAAAACGGAACGTCGAGCGACTGATCTCGCTCCGGTTCGTTGCGTAACCGAAGCTGCACGGGATCGATGCCGAGTTCGATTGCCAGCTCATCGTACGCGGATTCCGTAGCGAACAGGCCGGGGACCGCGCCCGGACCGCGCATCGCGGTCGGCGATCCAACGTTCCGTCGAGTCTGTGCCGAGGTCACGAGCAGGTTCTGGGTTCCGTAGAAATACGGCGTTGCCTCGCCGCAATTTTCATCGTATTCGTCGAGCATGCCCGCATCGTTGACGGCTTCGTGCCGCAGCGACGTGAGCGTTCCGTCAGGCTGCGCGCTCATCCTGACGCGTTGCTGCGTGCGCGCGCGATGACCGACGGTCTCGAACATCTGCTTACGCGTCACGACCAGCTTCACCGGACGACCGAGCTTGCGCGCAGCCGCTGCGGCAAGGGTCCCATGCGTCCAGGGCCAGAGCTTGCCGCCAAAGCCCGAGCCAAGAAATTTCATGACGATCCGTACGTTCTCGCGAGGTACGTCAAGGATCTCGCTGACGACGTTGCGATGGTTGGCGATCGCTTGTGTCGTTTCGTAGAGTGTGAATCCGTCACCGTCGTAGATTGCAAGCGACGCATGCAGCTCGATCGGGTTGTGCGCTTCGGCGGGAGTCACGTAGGTCCGATCGATTTTGACCGGCGAAGCGTCGTAGGCTCCCTCGGGTTCCCCGCGCCGGCTGGCCACTGTTGGCTCGTCGTCCCCGACGAGCTCCAGCTCGACGTTGGGAGCGGACACGTCCGAGTACGCTATCTCAATGAAGGAAGCGGCCGTCGTCGCATCTTCGAACGTCTCGGCGACGACGAGGGCCACGTATTGTCCGTAATAGCGGATGACGTCGTCGGCGAACGGCGGCCTTGCCTCGTCGATTGCGCCGGCCTCCGGGGATGGCTTGTAGAGCGCCCCCACGTTTCCACGATGATATACCTCGATGACGCCTGGCATCTCCCGAGCCTTCGAGACGCTCAGCGCAGCAATGCGTCCGTTGGCGATGGTGCTGCCGACGGGCACCGCATAGGCCACGCTCGCCCGAGTGTGATCGGAAGTATACGCCGCAGCTCCGCTTACTTTGAGCGGGCCCTCGACGCGCGCCAGAGATTGACCGACAATCTTTGCAGCCATCGGCTATGCAATCGCCGTAGCCAGGGCCAAAGCGTGAACGAGACAGCGCTTCGCAAGCTCGACTTTGAAGCCGTTCTCCGACTGGGGTTTCGCATCGCTCAGAAGAATCCGTGCCGCCTCGGTAAAGCGCTCTCGCCCCGCCGGCTGCCCTTGCAGTGCCGCCTCTACGTCGAGGTTACGCCAAGGTTTGGTGCCAACTCCCCCCATCGCGATGCGTACGCGTTGCAGCGTGCCGTCGCTGACTGTAGCCACGACCGCGGCGGATGCGAGCGCGAACTCGTACGATGCTCGATCGCGCAGCTTGAGATAGATCGATCTCGCGCCGGCGGCCGGCGGAGGCACGGTCACCGAGGTCACGAGCTCGCCCGGCTCGAGGATCGTTTCGCGCTCCGGCGTTTCCCCCGGGAGCAGATAGAAATCGCCGATCGGCACGCTGCGCTCACCCTTTGAGCTGGTGAGGCGAACGGTCGCTTCGAGCGCGGTGAGCGCGACGTTCTGGTCGGAGGGGTTCGTGGCAATGCAGTGCGGGCTCGTGCCGAGAATCGCGAGGTTACGATTGAATCCTCCGATTGCCGCGCAGCCGCTCCCCGGCGACCGCTTATTGCAAGCCGTCGCCGGATCGCGAAAGTAGACGCATCGCGTGCGCTGCAAAAGATTACCACCGGTCGACGCCATATTTCGCAACTGCACCGACGCGCCCGAACGCAACGCTTGCGAAAGCAGCGGATAGTCGCGCACGACGTCGGGATGATGGGCAACGTCGGAGTTACGCGCGAGCGCGCCGATACTAAGCCCGCCGTCCGGCGTGCGCGTCAAGTCAGCCAGCGGAAGAGCGTTGATATCGATTACTTCCACGGGGCGCTCGACGCCGAGTTTCATCAAATCGACCAGCGTCGTGCCTCCGGCGATAAACCTGACGTTGTCGCGCGCATGCCGCATCGCATCCCCTATACTGTGGGCGCGGCTGAAAGTAAAGGAGTTCATGCCTTCGCCTTACGCACCGACTGTATCGCAGCAACGATATTCTGATAGGCGCCGCAGCGGCAGATGTTGCCGCTCATGCATTCGGCCACGTCGGCATCCGATTTCCCGCAGGGCTCGGCTAACAGCGCGACCGCCGACATAATCTGACCCGGCGTGCAGTAGCCGCACTGGAATCCGTCGTGTTCCAGGAACGCGGACTGGATCGGATGTAGGTTGCCCAGCGTCCCCAGGCCCTCAATTGTGTCTATCGTGGAGCCCTCGTGCATCGCCGCAAATGAAAGGCACGAGTTGACCCGACGCCCGTCCACGTGCACCGTGCAAGCGCCACATTGGCCGTGGTCGCAGCCTTTCTTCGTTCCGGTGAGACCGAGTGTGTCGCGCAGCGTATCGAGCAAGGTCGCGCGCGGGTCGACCACCAGCTCGACCGGCCTGCCGTTGACCGTAAAGGCGACCTCCACGCTGCCACTGCGGAGTTCCGGATTGCTCATGAGTAAATCCATTAGTTTAGCAAGGGGCCGTCCAAGTCCGTTTCCCTGCTTCGCACGTAGGGAGCGGTATTTATGCCGACTCTCGACGCGGCTTACTCACGGGGTGAGTAGTACCTTACCGATCCCGCCCTTCGTGAACGCGGCCTGCGCGGCGCCCGCGTTCTTAAGTTCCTCGCGCCGACCGATCGGAATCGTCAACTTGCCCGAGTTTACGGCATCGGCGATGAAGGCGATGGTCGCTCGGTCTTGGTTTGAGCGGAACGGGACGACGCGCACCTTTGGGTAGCCCTCGGCGCCGTTGGGCTCTCCGGTCACCGACGCAAACGTCCCGCCGTCCTTGACCTTCGCGAGCAGCTCCGTCGCCGGTTTCCCGCGAAGCATGTTCGCCACGACGTCGACTTGCGGAATCGCCGCGAAAGCGAGCGGATCGTCGAGAGCGATCGTTTCATCCGCGCCGATGCTGCCCGCCTGGTCGAGCTGAAAACGCTGCACGCCCGCGATCACGTGCGCGCCCGATGCCTTCGCCATGTAGACGGCACAACGACCGACGGCGCCCGCCGCGCCGGAGACCAGCACCGTCTGGCCAGGCTGCAAACCGCTTGCGACGGAGATCAATTGGCTCCCCGTGACGCCCACGAGGGGAATCGCGGCCGCATCGACTAGGTCCATCGTCTCCGGCACCTTGGCGAAAAGCGTCGCTTTGTCGGCGACCAGCTCGGCGTACGTGTGGTACGACCACGCGCAGACACGCTCTCCGACCTTGAGATCGGCGACGCCGTCGCCCGTCGCGACCACCGTTCCCGACACGTCCAGGCCGATGATCGCCGGAAAACTCAATGGCCACCTTTCCTTGAGGACTCCGTTGCGCTCGAGCATATCTTCCGGGTTGACGCCGATGCCGGCCACCTTGACGAGGACGTCGTCCGCGCCCGGCTTGGGATCCGGCATGTCTTGATATTGCATCACGTCCGGACCGCCGTACGCGCTCACCACGGATGCTTTCATGGGACCGCAAACCTTCTTTTCACCATGCTTATCCTCGCTCTAGCTGCGTTCGCGTTCGGCAGCGTGCCTACGATACTCCTACGGCGCGCGCCGGATGTACCGGATGCCCTGCATGAGCGGCCGCTCGAGACGATGAAAACCAGCGATGAGCAGCCCCTGCCACCGTTTCGGGACCGTGTAGCCCTCGTCGAGGTCCCAGAGCGTGATGTACAGCGCATAGCGGCGTGGAAATCTCTCCGACCAGCGGCGCACTGCAGCTTCATCGAACCCCCGCACGCGCAAGGCATGGAGCACGCTCGTATCGTCAGGCTGTTCGCGGACGAGTTGCACGAAGGCTTCGGTGCTGACGTTCAGCCGTTTCAAAAGCGCCGCGTCTACCGGCGAATGCCCAATGAGGTACGCACCCAGAGCGCCACGTTCGCGCATACGTGCTTTCTCGATCATCCGCGGGAGCCAGCGAATCCCATCGACCTCGACGTTCCACCGCGGCGGAATCCGATCCATACCCATATCTCCTACCGTTTTCTCGATCCGACTACGCGCCGCCCCGCGGCCAGGAATCCGCGGCCTTCGTGCGAAGGGCGATGCTCGTAAGGAGGCTTCGATTATGAAACCATCTCATCGTTTCTGTTGCGCACTCTCTCTGCTCCTAATGGCAACCGGCGTCACGGCGTTCGCCGCCGGCACGCAGGTCGAGGGAACGCCGGTTCCAATGCGCCCTAAACCTGACCTGTCCACGATGAACTACCTGATTGGCACCTGGACGTGCTCGGACCTGAGCTCGCGGCGACCCGG
>JBARBD010000114.1:0-9845 GCA_049792675.1 Vulcanimicrobiaceae bacterium
GACGTTGGGAGGATCGACAGATTTCCCATCTCGCTGCCCGCGGGGAGATGGCCGAGGACTTGCTCTTGGAACTGGGGGAAATCGCCCCCGGAGATGATCGCGACTCTGACGACCTCGAGAAGACCGCGGAGCAGCGAGGCCATCTCGTCATCCACGGCCGATTTGCTCGGCGCAAGCGTACCGTCCAAGTCGAACACGATGAGACTCTTCACGCGCGCCCCTTTCGCTCAGACGGCCACGTTTGCCCGCGCCGCGAAGCAAAGGCGCCCGGCGAGTCGGGACGAGACCGAGAGGGCGATTGCAACCAGTTACGTGGCCGCCAGCTCTTCGAGTTGATGTAGCAACGCTTCCCATTGGACGACGCGCTCCCGACTGCGCGTTTTTAGTCCAGCGAGTTCTTCGCTCAACGCCCTGGATCCGGCCGCGTCGGTATAGATCTCGGGCGACTCGAAGAGAAGCTCGATCTCGTTGACGCGCGCATCGAGGCCTTCGATTTCTCGTTCGATCCGCTCGATCTGTCCCTTTAGTTGCGAGCGTACGCGCAACGGCGTTTGGCGCGACGCCTTGGCACGCACGGTCGACTCTTCGACCGCGCGGTCAATCATCGCTTTGTCGCGCTCGCGCTGGGCCGCCTCGTACACGTCGTAGCCGCCGTCGATAAGTCCCCACGCGCCCCGTTCAAGCCACAAGACCCGATCGCACAGGCGCGATAGAAGATAGCGATCGTGCGAGACGACGACGATCGTCCCCTCGTAGTCGCATAAGACGCTTTCGAGTGCCTCGCGGCTGTCGATATCGAGATCGTTGGTCGGTTCGTCGAGCAGCAAGATGTCGGCCGCGCGCGCCATCAGTCGCGCCAACATGATACGGCGCCGCTCGCCACCGGAAAAATCGCGCACGGCTTTGTCGGCCGCATCGCCGCTGATACGCATGCGGCCGAGCAGTGCGCGCGCCTCCTGCGGGGTCAGAGCGGCGCCGTCCAGCACGGCTGCGAGCGCGCTCTCCTGGACGTCGAGTTGATCGTGTGAGTTCTGGGCAAAGTACGCGACTTGCGCCGCGGGATTGAAGACAACCGATCCGGAATCCGGTTGCGCAGCGCCGGTGAGTATCTTGAGAAGCGTCGACTTTCCGGAGCCGTTTGGACCGACGATGCCGAGACGCTCTCCGCGCTCGACATCGATCGCCAGCCCGCTGAAGAGCTGTTGATCGTACGTTTTGCTCAAGCCGCGGGCTTCGAAGGCGAACCCGCTGCCGGCGCGCCGCGATGAGCGCAGGTGGACGGATATCTGGCGTTCGGGAGCCGCCGGAGACGGGGCTCGGGTTGTCGCTTCGATGCGCGCCAGCTGCTTCTCGCGACTGCGCACTTGGCTGTAATCCGAGGATGTGTGCGTCGCTCGTAGGCCGGCGATTGTTCTGCGCCGCTTGTCGCGTTCGACAACGAAGGTTTCGTACTCGCGCCGCTCCGCCTCCAGCCGCACGTTTTTCGCCGCGACGTACGCGGTGTATGCGGGCCGTTCGGGTGCGTAGGCGTGGAAGCGCCCTCGCTCGATTTCCCAGATGCGCGTAGCTATTCGGTCGAGAAAGTAGCGGTCGTGCGAAACGACGATATAACCGCGGGGATCGTTGGACACGAACGATTCGAGCCAGCGGATCGTCGCGACGTCGAGATGGTTAGTCGGTTCGTCGAGAATCAGGTAGTCGGGCTCGTCGATCAGCACGTGCGTTAGCGCTACTTTCGCCCGCTGGCCGCCTGAAAACGACCGTAGCGGACGATCGTATTCCGTCGGCGCGAAGCCGAACGCGGAAAGCATAGTGCGAAGCGCTTTGTTGCGCACGCCCGACTCTTCGTGCGTGGCTCTAGCCAGCGCGGCGTCGACCAGGTCCTGTAGCGTCGACTCGGTCTCGTCGGCAACGCCCTGAGCGAGATACCCGAGCTTCAGGCCTTTTGCCCGAACGACGGTACCGCCGAATGGCTGGTCGACGCCGGCGAGGAGACGCAAAAGCGACGACTTCCCCGCTCCGTTGGGGCCTACGAGACCGATGCGTTCGCCGTGGTTGAACGCTCCACTAAGACTCGAGAATACTTCGCGCGCCCCATAGTGACATTCGAGATCGGAAAACCGCAACAATTCCACGCCGAGCCGTACATTTGCGCGCGCCCGGCCCGCAGGCCTTCGCGCCCGAAGCGTAACCCGGGGACGGTCAGGTTATGGCGTGAAGGTCCCGCGCGAACGGTCGAAAGCACCAAGGAATTGCGCGCCACAGTTTAAAGCAAGGTCTATGCTAAGCTGGGCGCCCGGACCGTCCGGCGCTTAAGGGAGTTTTGGGATGCGGCGTATAGCTCTTCTTACACCGATCGTGCTTTTGATAGCCGCTCTTTCCGCGTGTGGCGGCGACGGGCACTCGGCGGCCACGTCGGCACTGCCCAACCTTAGCCGGGGGGCTGTTCGGCCGTCCGCGATGCGCCCCGAAATCCCGGATGCCGCCGGCGAAAAGATTTACATCTCGAATTCCGCGGCTAACAATATCGTCACCTATACCGCAAGCGGAAAAGCCACCAAGCCGACGATCAGCAAAGGAATAAATGATCCCGGCATCATTGCGGTCGACTCAAAGGGCAACATCTACGTTCCAAACTACGAAGCCGATACCGTCACGAAATACACCTCAAGTGGAAAGCTAACCAAACCGACGATCGCCGTTGGCTTGAACGAACCCGCGGGCGTAGCGGTCGACGCCAACGGCAAGATATACGTCTCGAATGCCTTCACGTCGAACGTGACGACGTACAAACCAAACGGCCAACAGACGACGCCGACCATCTCGAACATCGATGGGCCTCGCGGCATTGCCATCGACAAGAGCGGGAAAATCTACGTCGCCAATTTTGGAGCCGGCACGGTGACCACATACACCGCGGACGGCAAGCCCACGAAGCCAACGATTACGGGCCTGAGCGGGCCCGGCGGCATCGCCCTCGACAAGAGCGGAAAAATCTACGTTACGAACTACTACGGAAACTCGCTCATGACGTTTACCGCTAGCGGGAAACCGACGACGCCGACGATCACCTCCGGATTATCGACGCCCTTCGGCGTAGCGGTCGACGCGGCCGGGAAGATCTACGTAATAAATCATAGCCCTGAATCGCTCGTGACCTTCACGGCTAAAGGCGTACAGACCACGCCGACGATCACAACGCTGAGCGAACCCTGGGGTGTCGCCATCCACTGATGTGCGCTGCTCCGGCGAGGCGCCTCACTTAGGGCTTTATCGAGTAGACCGTTCCTTTGTCGGCGCCACCCCCGCGGTCGGTCGTTCCATAGAGAGTGCCCTTAACGTTGACGAGCCCCGGCAGCGGCTGATAACCTCCGGATCCGCCTTTGAAGGCGTAAAGGACTTGTTCTTTGCCGGACTTGCTGACCGAAAAGACTGTCCCTTTGCCAAATTTACCGCCGCCAGACGTCGTGCCATACAGCGTGCCTTTTATGTCGAGTAAGCTTCCATTGGGGGATGCCCCATCGGCCGCGCCGGTGAATGCGTGCAGCACGGTCTCTTTGCCGGATGCGAGCTCGAAGACGGTGCCGAGATCTTCTTTGCCGCCGAAGCCGGTCGTGCCGTACAGCACGCCGTCGACGTCGATCAGGTTTCCACTCGGTCGCTCGCCATCACTGCTGCCTCCTTTAAAGCTGTAAAGTGTGGTCTTCGTGCCGGAACTCGTCATTTTGAAAACGGTTCCGCCGTCGTCCGAGCCACCATAGGAAGTCGTCCCATAAAGCTCGCCTTTGACATCGATCACGCTTCCGAGTGGTACGTCACCGTCGTGGCCGCCCTGGAAGGCATAGACGACATTCTCTGCCCCGCCGGTGGTTAACCCGAAAATCGTGCCGCAGCCGCTGTTGCAGCGTTTTGATCCGCCCAGCTGCGTCGCACCGTAGAGCTTACCGTTTAGGACGGCCATCGGGCTTTGGACGGTGGTAGCGCCATCATTTCCGCTTCCGAAGGTGTGAAGCTCCATCTCTTTGCCCGCTGCCGTTACCTGGTAAGCCACGTCGCTCGTCGTTCCGTAAAACGCGCCATGCAAGGCGATGACGCCAGAGTCCGGAGTGTTTCCACCCGAGCCACCGACGAAGCTATATAGCGACGTCTCTCGCCCAGAGGTCAGCAGCTTGAACAGAGTTCCTAAATCGCTTGTGCCGCCGGTGCTCGTCGTGCCGTAGAAAGCGCCGCCCATGTACATCAAATCCCCGTTGGGGGTATCGCCGTCGGGCGACCCTTTAAAGCTATAGACGGTCTTGTAGGTCGCGCTTGCATTCGATTGCCGCGCGAAAGTCGCGGCAGCGGGTAGCGAGGACGGCGCGCCGCCGGTCTGCGAGCAGGCAGAACACGTCGCCAGGCACGATAGGACGATGGCGCGATTCAAACGCATTTACAGCTTCCTTTACTGACCGCTCGGCGCATGCACAAGCTTACTTTAGATCATACGACGGGCGCCCAGTAAGGGCCCCTCGACTGCGACGGCACCATTGCGGCAGATCGTTTCCTACGCGGGCGCCGGAGACGAAGAGTTCGTCGCTTATGTAATACGCCGGATAGCAGCCGCTCATGGACTGTATTCCCACCGACGATGGGAACTCGTCGCTCGGCCTCGGAATCGGATGCGGCGCGCGCAGGCACGAACGGCGCCAGGTTTTAGGAAAAACAGCGACGCTAGAATGGAGCGGCATCTGTTCTTCCTGACACAGAGGCTCTAGCCTCGAACGACTAGAGCCTCATTCAAAAACGAAGGGAGCGGTACGTTAGCGAACGACTCGCCGTCCCCAATAAGCGCGGCGATAAGGACGCCAATAGGGACGACGTGCCCAATATGCGCGGCGCGCATATACGGCCGGATAGGGCGCGTACCCGTAGCCTCCGCCAACGTAGCCGTAGCCTCCGCCAGCGTAGCCGTAGCCGTAGCCAACGCCAACGGTAACGCCGTAGCCGTAGGGGTAGCCGTAGCCGTAACGGTAGGGGTAGCCGTTGCCGTAACGATAGCCGTAGCCATAGCGATAGGGGTAGCCGTTGCGATAGCCGTAACCGCGGTATCCGGCTCCGTAGTGGGGGTTGCCCGGAAGCACTCGCCCCACCGCTGCCGGTCGCGCGGCTCCGACGGAGACGTGAGCCGCCGATGCCGGTGCCGCCGCGCCGAGCAACGATCCTACGCCCAGAGCGCAGGCGAGCAGGACGTTATTGAGTTTCATCATGCTCTATTGTTAGCATCGTCGAGGCGAAAGCTCTCATTAGTATTGGTTAGAAGCTTCTTCGAAAAAGATGAGAGCGCGGTCGAGCAGCAACTCTTGCGCTGGCACCCGCACAGTTCGCCGGCCCGATCGACGCACGCCTCACGCTACCTCGAATCCCGCCAGTAGGCGGCGTGGTGCCCCTTCACACCTACGATCTCGGGGTCTGCGGGCTCCTAAGGGGAGTACTCGAACAGGGTTCCGGTACCGCCTTTCAGGCCCGCGTTGCCGCCCCATATCGTCGTGCCATAGAGCGCACCGCCTACAGCTGTAAGGTTTGAATATGGAACGCGGCCACCGGGCCCGCCGGTGAAACTGTGCAGCACTTGCTCTGAGCCCGACGGCGTGATCGTGTAAATCGTGCCTTCGCTACTCGGCTTTCTGAATGCTGAACGCGGGTACGATCCCACTGTTGTCGAGCCGCCGTAAGCCGTGGTGCCGTAGAGTTGCCCCTTCAAGACCGTAAGACCAGCAAAAGGTTCGCTGCCGTCGGTTCCCTGGCCGAAACTATGTAGCACGCTCTCAGAGTCCGACGCAGTGATGGCGAAAACCGTTCCCTTATTGTGGGTGCCCCCTTTCTGCGTGGTTCCGTAGAGTGCGCCGTTCATTTCCGTCAGCCCCGCAAATGGGAAGGCGCCGTCGATTTTTCCGCCTTTGAAGCTATAGACAAGGCCGTAATTCGTACCGTCCGGATTGATCTTGAAGACGGTTCCGGCATTGCTCGTGCCGCCGGCGGAAGTCGTGCCATACAGCACATTATTCACGCTGATGAGCGTGCCGAGTGGCAACGTGCCGTCCGTCCCGCCGCCTGTAAAGCTGTGGAGCACTTTTGCGGCGCCGGAAGTGGTGACTGTGAAGATCGTGCCGGTTCCCGCCGAACCACCTTCGTAGGTTGTGCCGTACAGCACGCCACTAACGCTCGTCAAATTCGCGCGCGGATCGTTCCCATCTTTTCCGTCGAACGCGAAGATCACATCCTCCGAGCCTGACGTTGTGATGGCGAAAACCGTCCCTTCGTTGCGCTTGCCGCCCGTCTGTGTGGTTCCGTAAAAGGTGCCGTTGACGGCCACTAGTCCCGCATACGGCCGGGTGCCGTTCGCGGTGCCCGCGAAGCGGTAAAGGACGGTCTCCTTGCCTGTCATGCTGACTTCGTAAACAGTTCCGCATCCCTTTGCCGGATAACAATCCTTGCTCGCATCACCACCGAAGTTCGTGGTACCGTAAAGGACGCCGTTGCGGGCGACTAAGGCGCCAACCGGGACTATCCCGTTGTGTGGTTTTTCGAACGTATGGAGAACCTGGAAGTTCGAACTGCTCGTCCTTGCCTGGCTCGTCGCAGGGAGCGGCGAAGTAGCTGACATGCGCGAGCAGCCAGTCAGGATGACGATACAAAAAGCTAAACCAACTCTTCGCATTGGTGTGCTCCCCAATTGCCTGACGTTGTGGCCGGGGCGTTCTCGATGAAACAGCGGGCCCCTGCGCCGCGGCAAGGACCCAACACGCTATGGGAGAAGATCGCGTCACACCGACAGTTGACACGATCGGGGAGAAAACGCCATGCGGAGAGTTGGTTCAGCGCTGTGTACCATCCTGAATCATTCCAACGGAGGTTGTCGCATGACGCTTCGCTCGTATCGATCGATAGTACCAGCAACGGTGTTCCTTTTTTTGGTGTCGGCCTGCGCAGCGCCTTCGGTCCCGTCAAGCGGCGAGACGTTCAGTCCGGCGCTGCAAGCGTCGAACCGAAGCCACGGCCGGCCGGCCGACAAAACGTCGATTCTGAAGAGTCTCACGAAGGACGTCGTCATCGGATCGACCGTCGATGCGCGCAACGGCGACGAGGGGCCCCGCTCGCTCTCAATCGCTCGCGGCAGCCCCAACGGCGTCTTGACAAAGGGGCAACTCGTCTTTTGCAATTTTGAAGACTCAGCGGGCACTCCCGGCGCCGGAACTACGATCGAAGCCCTCGATCCGACCCCAGGCTCCAACCCGCAGCGCTTTATTCAAAACACCCTGATTAAAGGCTGCGATGGAGCCGCGATCCACCCGCATGACGGGACGGTGTATGGCGCAGGGCTTACCAGTGGCGAACTCGTTGAGATCGCAAAGAAAGGAAAGGTGGTAAAAACCTATAGCGGTAAGCTGTTCGCCGATCCGTTCTGGGATATCGTCACCAATCCCGCGCAGAACTTCTCTCCGTTATATGTCTACGTCGGCACTACGAGCGGAGGGATCGTGAGCATCAGTGTCGGCTTCTACGGTAATGGGGTGGCAACGGAAGTAGTAAAGGGCTTTGGTGTGAGTCAAGGCTCGCAAGGTGAGCTGGCGCCGTCTGGGTTCCAGTACGATCAGGCCAGCGATACGCTCTACGTCGTTGACGGCGCAACCAACACAATCGTGGCCATTTCCAACTCGAGCGACCTTGTGGGTAAGGATGAAATTGTCGTCGAGCGTGGCGGAAAGACGTTTAAGTGTAAGTATCCCCAGACCACGTGTGCGACCCTGGTTTACAGCGGGCCGCCGCTGAACGCCCCGATCGCTTCCGCATCGCTTCCCAACGGCAATCTAATCGTCGCCAACACACAAGGGACGGCGAATACGCTGGTCGAGCTGACGCCGCAGGGTCAGGTGCTCGACACGAAAGTTGTCGACGGGAGCCCGACGCAAGGCGTCTTCGGGCTCGCGGCTCGTGGGACGAATGATTCCAACACAGTTCTCTTTTTCACCGATACGAATTCGAACACCGTTCAAGAGCTCGAGCGGTGAACACCAACGAATTTCGTTAGGCTTGACATTGAGGCGTCAAAACGGTTTCGGCTGACCGGTGAACCTCTTCCGGTCCGCCAATGTCGACGTCGCCGCGCATGCGATGGCTCAGCCCAGCACAAGCTATGTGAGCGGCGAGAGATGCTTTGGTTCGTAGAGGCCAAGCTTCTCGCCGCCGCCGAGTTCGAGCGTCGTCACCAAACCCCAGCCGCGGTCGGCGACCGGTGTTGTTTTGATTCCCTTCTGCTCGAGCTGCCGTACCGTCGCGGCGATGTCGTGGCAGATCAGCCACAGTTCGTGTACGGGGTCGTCTTCCGTCTCATGGACGGCGAGTTCCGTCGGCGGTGCGGCGAAGAAAAGCCGCCCGTTGCCGGCGTCTACGTAGTGCAGGTCGAGCACGTCTTTGAGAAAGTCGTACATTTCCTTGGAGTGCTTGGTGTAGAAGATTGCGTGGATGCCGGTGATCACTCTGTCCCTCTTCCTTCGAACTAGGCACGCTTCGCGGCGCTCCGCTTCTGATGACTTTAGTGAGATCCAGTCTGGCTCTTGGAGACATCGTTTGTCGCATCACGTTACGCTCCCCTGGGAGACCTCCGCGCCCGGCCTGAACATGACACCTCCCGTCTGTCGTAGCCGTCAGCGGACTGTTTGGCCGGCTGACATGTGGCCACCAAAGTGAGACTTAGCGACGAGGCCCTCAGGTCCGCAGAGGGAACTCAGTAAATTCAATAGCTTAAAGCCCTTGTTCCCATAAGGAGACCCTTAAGGATGCGTTTGCCGCCGGCTGTCCTCTCTGCACTCGCCTTCGGCCTTCTTGCAGGCTGCGCGAGCAGTGGCATATCGCCAAGTAGCCTTGCCTCCGCGCCGCAGTACTCTGGCGCCGGCGTCATCGCCGCTCTCGAAGAACCCGACGCCTCTGGGGGCGGCCTTTACGTGAGCCAATTTTCCAGTACAAGCATTCTGGCCTACAAGAGCAACAACAAGAAAAATGGCGGGCCTACGTGCAACGTCCCGGGCGTGCTGTACCTCAATGGCGTCGCCGTCGATGGTAAGGGCAATCTAATCGATCCCGACGGCGGTAGCCGCTCGATCATTATCTTCAGAGGCCCCGGCATGTGCGGAGCGAAAGCCGCGTCGACGAACGACACGTTCGGGCAACCGGTTGATGCGGCAAGTAACGATGCGCTCAATGGAAAAATCGTCGTTGCCAACATGTTCGACAACAACAGTAAGGCCGGCAGCGTCTCAGTCTGCACGATGAAAAGTGGATGCCAGACCAACCTCACGAATTCCGGCATCTACGAAATGGTCGGCGTCGCAATGGACAAGAAAGGCAACTGCTGGGCCTCGGCATATAACACGCAGTTTCTCCCGACCTTGACCTATTTCGCAAAATGCGAGGGAGCCGGCGTAGCTGCAACCGGTTATCTGAACACCAGCCCGGGCGGTCTCGATATCGACGACGACGGTAATCTGGTTGCGATCGATACTTCCGCCAACAATACCGGAGCGCTCGTCATATATTCCGGTTGCAAACCGGTCTGCAACGTTGTCGGCGGCCCATTCGCGCTGCATGGCGAAGCGTTCTGGGGTCTCCTGAACCAGAAGTCTACGGCCTTTGCCACGGCCAACTACGTCGCCGGCGAGATCGACGTCTACAAATACGCCACGACCGCCCTTACGTATCTGTACAGCTTCAGCAACGGCCTTAACGCAAGCTACTCGGTGAAAGGGGCGGCCTATAACCCGCGTTCCAAAGAGTAGCCGTACGCAAGCAGAGTGCTCGCAGGCGCAAGC
>JBARBD010000115.1:0-7100 GCA_049792675.1 Vulcanimicrobiaceae bacterium
ATGTACTACGAAGCGGTTTTCCCGCTTATCGACGCGTTGTTCGACGGCGTCCCGCTCGTCTGGGCGACGTATCCGAAGCCGACGGATCCGCCGGTCTTCCATGGCCCGCTGCGCGATCGCGTTCACAAGCTCCCGACCGTCGCTGTCCCGCTCGCCAGCGGCGAAGTTCGCGCGTATTTCGCGCTGCAGCCGCACACGATGGTGTGGCTCGCCAAGTACCTTCATGCGGTCGAGTTTCACTCGTGGACGCCGGCGCCGGCCGATCCGCGGACGCTGCGCTACGCGCGCATTCTGCTAGAAACCGGAAGCCTCGATCGCGGGCCGCATCCGGCCGCGACGCGCGATGCGGCGATCGTCTTGCGCGCGCTGCTGCACCAGCACGGCGTCGAAGCGATCCCAGTCCTCGACGGCAACGGCGGCGTCGCCGTCTATATCCCGTTTGACGATGCGCCCGCCTATCCGGACCTGCGGAGTTGGCTCCACGTCGTCGCCAACGACGCCGCTGCGCGCCGGCCCGACCTCTTCACGACCGAGCCGAACAGCGCCGGCGGATCGCGCGTCCACGTCCACGTCAGGAACAATGCGCCCGGGCTCTACAGCGCGCTGCCGTACAGCCTGCGCGGCCCAGATGGCCGCTGCGCCGTCGCGCCGGTAACCTGGAGCGAGCTCGACGAGTTCCCGGTGAACCACCTGCAGATCGAGACGGAGGCACTGCTAGAACGCGTGCGCGCCCACGGCGACCTCTTTGCCGCACAGCTCCAGGCGATCGGCCCGCAGCGCTTCGACCATCTCGCGCGATCGGCGATCGCCGCAGAAGCACCGCCCGTGCAAGCGCGTGGCCACGTGCTGCACGCGGCGCTCGAAATTCTCGCCGACGGCCGGCCGCGCAGCGCACAAGAGCTGCTCCAGGAAGGCGTCGCCCGCGGCCTGCTTGCCCCGACGACTTCCTATCGCTATGTCTACAACGCCCTCGTCGAATACGTGAACCGCAACGTTGCGCGCGAGCGCAAACCGGCGATCGTGCAGAATCCCGACCGAACCTTTCGCATCAACGAGCCGCTCGACGACTGGCCCGACGTCGCGTTGCCCTCGCAAGTCCCGCTCGACGATGAAAGCCGCGCGCTCGTCGAGCGACTGCGCGAAACCGTGTCGGGCAAGGATCCAGCCGCCTGGGAAGCCGCCGTGTGCGACGGATTCGCGCACCTCGGCTTCCGCGCGACGCATCTCGGCGGCCACAAAGCGCCCGACGGCTACGCCGACGCCTGCCTCGGCCCGCTCGGCTATCGCGTAATGCTCGAATGTAAAACCGGCGACGGCATCGTCCCTCACCCCGACGTCGCCGAAGCCGCAAAATGGGCGACCGAGTATCGCGCCCAGGTGAACGCGCTCGTCGGCCCCGGCTTTCCCGAAGAGACGGAGTTCCACGCCGAACTGCTGACCCATGGCGTCAGCGCCTGGACGATCGACGATCTCGTTGCCGCGCTCGAGCAACGCCTCGGCCCGCTCGAACTCCGAACCTGCTTCGCGCCGGGCTATGCCGGCGACGCGATCCTCGACGTTCTCTGGGAGCGCAAACATGGCGAGCGCAAACGCGTGCGCTACGCCGCCGAAACGATCGTGCGTGAGGGCTGGGCCGCTCAACTCGCAGCCGCGGCGCAAGCCGATCCCGCCGATGCGCCGCACCTAACGGTTGACGCGGCAATGCTGCTCGTCCAGACCGAACTAACTCGCGTCGGCGCGACCCGCGCCTGCACCCGCACCGAAGCCCAACTCGCCTTCGAGCACCTAACGAGCCCGATCGCGGGGACAGCCGTCTGGCTCGACGGCGCTCGGGAGGCCATCGTGGTTACTCACGCCCAGCTGTAGCCAAACGGATGGCTTCCCGAGCTTAAGGGGACGGCGGCTTGGCTATCGCCAAACACTCCAGCCAAAGGAGGTCTCTGGAACATATGCGCCATCTTTCTCTTGCAGCAATCGCGCTGCTCGTGCTGCCACCGGCGATCGCGTCGGCCGCCACGCCTTCGTGGGGGCTCGCGACGTCAACGAGCGTCCTCGCCGGCGTGGCCAGCCGCTCGACGTTCGTCATTCAGGCCTACGTAACGCTGCCCAACCAGTGCTACATGACCCGCATTCGGTCGACGGGACTACAAATGAACGGCCATCGGTCGTTCGTCGTCGAGCAAATGGCTCCATCGACGGCGTGCAAGCAAACCGCGCAACACAGCTGTACGGTCGTAAGCTCCGCATTCAATTTGCCGATCCCGCACACGTTCGAGGTAGATACCAACGAAAAGAACTGGAAAGTTCAGCTCGCGATGGAACGGCCGACGCCGGTTCAACCGATCTGTAAGAGCTAGCTTCACGACATAGTCTTGACGATCAGCGCGGCGGCGTCCGCTTCGGACGAGCCGCGCTGCACCGAGCCTCGGCGAGCAGCGCGCTCATGCCAATGCGATCTAGTGACCCTGAGGTTTCGAATATCGTTTGGGTGGCGGACGATGAGTAGGTAAGAGGGAGGGCACAGCGTGTCGCGTTACCTTTACGGCAGTCTTTTAATTGCGGCCGCCATAGCGTCAGCATTAGTGAAGCAAACGCCCGGTGCTTCCGCAGGAGAGTTTCCGGCACGCTCTGGAATCTTCAGCATTCAGCTAGAGTCCGACAAAACGTTGTACCGGGTTGACGAGCCAATAAGCGTTCGAGCGACAGTGCGCAACAACACCGGAGACCATTATGCAGTCTATATGATGCCGCTGTGTGCTCTGATCACCTTACAAGTTCTCAATAGCAAGGGATTACCAGTCTCATCAAAGGGTCGCCGGTGTGCCTTTAGCTGGGCGAGTAACAACATGGGCGAATTCACGGCGCACAAGTCCATGGTTCAGGGCTGGACTGACATAAAAGGCTGGGGTTACGATCTTGACACGCCGGGTTATTACTCGGTGACAGCGACGCCCAGGATAGTGGCCTTCGAAAGAATCCAGAACGGTGCCGGTTCCGGGCCGACCTTTATCGCCTCGCCCGAAGATATCTCGAACAGCATTCGCCTACAGATTGTGAAATAGGCAAAATTAGGCCCACTCACTCTTCATGTCGGCGGTGTTGGGTTGCTAGTAGGCTACGGTGGATCGCAGTTGCTGATCGGCGCGCCGGGCGCGGTGCCGCTGACCCGTTCAGACTTCAGGAGGTTCCAACGGCATGTTCAATCGACCCGACCCAAAGCCGCGGTATTGGAAGGCCCTAGTCGTCACGATGATCTTTCTCGTGCCGCTAGCACTTGTCTCTCGAGTATTCGTGCGCATGCCCGACGCAGTTTGGGCTTTGCTTAGCATCGGGGCGGCTCTCGTTATCGCTTGGGGCGTACAAGCTCGCATGCAAAACGACTGGAGAGCTAGGGGCACCATGGCCGCACGCACCTTTCACAACCGCACAGCCGTAGCCCGCAACGTCCAGACGAGGAAGCGCTAACAGCTAGTGCGCGATCCGCGCGTACGGCCGTGTGCCGTTATCGTTGCCCTGCTCGCGCTCTGTGCCTGCTCCGGAGCGTTCGGCGACTCTCGTTCGCCGGTCGCTCTGCCTTGGAGCGGAGTGCCGGCATCTCTTCCTCTAGCAAACCTCCCGCGAAATCACAAGATTCAGCACGTCGTTATCATCATTCAGGAGAATCGTTCGGTTGATAACTTGTTCCGAGGGTTTCCCGGGGCGGACACCGCGTCGTACGGCTATAACAAGGAGGGCCAAAAACTTGCGCTAAAGCAAGTGCGCCTCGAGGCGCGATGGGATTTCGAACACTCATCCTCAAGCTTTTTTGCCGCTTGTGACGGTCGCGGGAATTTTCCCGGAACCGACTGCAGGATGGATGGCTTCGACGGAGAGGCCGTTCGATGCGCACCAAAATGTCCCGGCGCAAACCCCGCGTATAGTTTTGTCCCCACTTACGAAACGCGGCCGTACTTCTTCATGGGCAAGCACTACGTGTTCGCGGACAAGATGTTCCCGTCGAACTTCGATTCGAGCAGCTTCGTCTCGCATCAATACATCATCGCGGCGCAGGCCAGCTCGACCGTCAACTTCCCAATCGGTCCTTGGGGTTGCGAGGGCGGAGGCCAGGTCCCGACAGTAACGCGCCAGCGGACGATCGGACGCGCCGTTACGCCCTGTCTCAACAACAAAACGCTCGGAGACGAGCTTGATGACGCCGGACTATCATGGCGATACTATACCTCCTACGTTAAAGCGGGCGGCGGGGAGTGGAGTGCCTACCAAGCGATCAAACACATCTACGAGGGCCCGGATTGGCATAAAGACATCGTAACGCCCCAGACGAAATTCTTTCGTGACGTCTCGGCGGGGGATTTGCCCGTCGTGAGTTGGGTAACGCCGACGTGTGTCAACTCCGACCACGCCGGCTGCGGGGGAAACACCGGTCCCGACTGGGTCGGTTCGCTAGTAAACGCGATCGGGGAGTCCAAATATTGGGATTCTACCGCAATCTTCGTTTTCTGGGACGATTACGGCGGCTGGTACGATCACGTACCGCCTTCGCTGGTGAACTACGATGGAGTCGGCATTCGCGTCCCATTGCTCGTGGTGTCGGCATACGCGAAAGAGGGGTACGTCTCGCACGTCCGCTACGAGCACGGCAGCATTCTCAAGTTCATCGAAGACCAGTGGGGCCTGGCGAGGCTTTCGGCAAGCGACTCGCGCGCAAATACGATCTCGCCTGAATGCTTTGATTTCATGAAGCCGGCGAGACCCTTCACGAAGATACCGGTGGCGCGCGACCGGGCATACTTTCTCGCCCAGCCCCTCGATGCTCGGCCTGTCGACACGGAGTAAGCCGATCTCCACTGGCTCCGACGCATCGGCCTATCGAAGCGATTATCGTGCCCCGCTAAGTGCCCCAAGCGGACCCGAAAATGAGAGCGTGGCAAGCGGGGAAGCGACCTGAGGCCCACGTACTATCCGGGCAATAAACGCCTATGTCGGTTCGCCGACCCCATTGCCCGGCCCATAGGAAATCAAAATGCATTACTTACAAAAATCTACAATCGCGGTCGCCTTGGTCGCGCTCTACGTCTTCGGAGCGCTCACTGCAGCGTATGCTGGAACCTTGCCCGATATCAGCGGTACGTGGTACGCACAGGGAAGCGCCTCAAAGCGCTGCCACATCTCGCAGAGCGGCTTAAACGTTTCGTTCACCAACGAGATCGGCGATCACGCGCAAGGGGTGTTCACCGACCCGTCGACGCTTTCGGCGAAGTGGCCGGATTGGCATAATTCGATGAACGCCGGGCCGCGCACCACCTACATCGGCCATATCTCGAGCGACCTCACGGCGATTCACTGGAGTAACGGCACCTACTGGACCCGACACCCGCATTAGCCGCGACGGCACCGAGTGGCGCGAGCGTAACTCAGTCCCAACCTTTACGGCGTCGCCCCTTTAACTGTCGCGGAAGCTCCGTAGCCGTTTCATGGCGATAAGGCGAAGACGGTTCCGACGCCGTTTGCGCCACCGTCGGCGGTCGTGCCGTAGAGCGTCCCGCTGATGTCGATGAGGCCCGCATTCGGGTATTCGCCGTCTCCAGAGCCGCTGAAGCTATGGAGCACGGTTTCCTTGCCGGACGTCGTTATAGCGAAGACGGTTCCGCCGCCGTTTGCGCCCCCTTCATAGGTCGTGCCGTAGAGCGTACCCTTGACGTTGACGAGGCCCGCATAGGGGTATTCGGCGTCTCCCGTCATGCCGAAGTCATGGAGCACGGTTTCCTTGTTTGACGCCGTTATCGAGAAGACGGTTCCGTCGTCGTATTCGCCCCCTGCATAGGTCGTACCGTAGAGCGTACCGTCGACATTGATGAGGCCCGCGCGCGGACCGGAGCCGTCTGGTTGGCCGGTGAATTTATGGAGCACGCTTTCCTTGCCGGACGGCGTGATCTTGAAGACGGTTCCGTCGGGGTGCGCGCCCCTTTCATAGGTCGTGCCATAGAGCGTGCCCCTGACGTTGAGGAGCCCCGCACGCGGTAATGTGCCGTCTCCCGAGGCGCCGAAGCTGTGGGCCACGGTTTCCTTGCCGGATGTCGTGATTGCGAAGACGGTTCCGTCGTCGTTCGCGCCCCCTTCATAGGTCGTGCTGTAGAGCGCGCCCTTGACGTTGATGAGGCTGGCAAGCGGGTACGTGCCGTCTCCCGAGCCGCCGAAACTATGGAGCACGGTTTCCTTGCCGGACGGCGCGATCTTGAAGACGGTTCCGTCGCCCTTTGCGCCCCCACCATAGGTGGTGCCGTAGAGCGTGCCATTGACGCCGATGAGGCCCGCTTCCGGGAAATAGCCGTCTCCCGAGGAGCCGCCCTCGAAGCTGTAGAGCACGGTTTCCGTGCCGGATGGCGTGATCTTGAAGACGGTTCCGTCGCCGTTTGCGCCCCCACTATAGGTCGTGCCGTAGAGTGTGCCCTTAACGTTGATGAGGCCCGCAAACGGGTAGTCGCCGTCGACCGAACCGCCTTTGAAGCTGTAAAGCACGTCATACCTATGACTCGGGCGCGTTCGCTCCGCCGTGACTCCGGCAGGCGAAGGGCTCAGCGGGCCGCCGTTTCCCCCGGCGCAACCTGATGCGAGCATTGCAGCGGCGCAAGCGCATAAAGCGCAGCGGCCCAGATATGAAATCCTCATCTGGTGTGCCTCCTGAAGCGCAACGCTTCTTGCGGCTGCGTCGTTCTGCGCAGGGCGCTCGGCCGCCTTTGCCCGCGGTTCCGGCAATGCCTCTGGCTACGATCGCAATTTAAGAAGCGGGCCCGTGTTTCTGATAGCGGTACGAGTTTCAGTCTAGGGACTGATCGCTGCGCCCAACGGGTTGTGGATGCCGTTCTTGAAATTCTTTATGGGCTTACCCCCGGCCGGATATTTGTAAAAGTAGACGTTCCCGCCGTTGCTGGCCAAGTCAGGATCGTTTGGTGCTACGACCGTGTCGCCCTGGATCCAGAATCCGGCGACATCCAAGGAATCGTTAAGCGGTGTCTCGCCGATAATCTTCCCTCCCGCGCCCGTGGTCTGGTAAATAGCCGAATACGTCTGTTCCGAAGAGTTGTACCCAGCCGTCTGGT
>JBARBD010000116.1:0-1533 GCA_049792675.1 Vulcanimicrobiaceae bacterium
CACCGCGCGCGGCTTGCTCGGGCGTCTCGCCGAACTCGGCGACGCGGTAGCGGCCCTGGGCGATCGCCTCCCCGAGCGCCGCCGGATCGAGGCCCGTCTCGGCCAGCGCCCTCCCAAAGGCGAGCGCGACGCCTCGACTCCGATCCTCCGTGGAGAGCGAGTCGACGACCGCGTTCGGAAGGGGAACGTCGTCGGGCGTGACGCCGTCTACGCCGAGCAGCCGCAGGACCGAGCGCTCGACCGAGACGGTCGAATGCGCGGCGATAAACTCCTCAACCGGCTCTACGATAGCCGAGGCAAGACGGCGGCAGCGATCGACGCCGGCGAAATCGATGCGAAGGTCCATTTCAGAACCTCTATCTTACCGGAAGCCCGAGATAGGCGGCAATTCCGGCACGCCAGGAGGGCATAGCGATGCCGAGCGCCTTCAATTTGGCGTTTTCGAGCGCCGAGAATCGGGGCCGGGGCGCCCGGGTCTTCCACTCGCGCGCCGAGATCGGCTCGATCGCGACGTGGATCCCGCCTCGATCCCGCGCTTCGCAGGCGAAATCGTACCAGCTCACCGGCCCCGCGTTTACCGCGTGGCAGATGCCGTACGCCTCCGTCTCGATCAGCCGGCGAAGCGCGTCGGCGAGATCGCCGGCAAACGTCGGCGAGGCGACGACGTCGGCGACGACGCGTAGCGGCTCGGGACTCTCTCGTTGCGCGAGCACCCGCTCGATCAACGCCGGCCGTCCGCGGCTCGACGGCGTGGCGCCGTAGACGCCGCACGTGCGGACGACGAACGCGCGGCCGCCCAGGCGTTCGACCAGATACTCTCCGGCCAGCTTCGAGATGCCGTAGAGCGAGATCGGGTGCGGCACGTCGGTCTCGGCGTACGGCTCGTTCGATCTCCCGTCGAAGACGTAGTCGGTGCTGATCGTCACGAAGGTTATGTCGCGATCGCGCGCGATGCGCGCAGCCTCACCGACCGCGAGCGCGTTGATCTCCAGCGCGCGCCGAGGCTCCTCTTCGCAGCGATCGACGTCGTGGAACGCGGCGGCGTTGACGATCACGTCGAAGCGGACGCGTTCGATCGCCTCTACGAGCCGGTCGCTCCGTTCTAGGGCGAGTTCGCCGTGCGGCGGCGCGACGATCTCGCAATCCTGCCATCGTTGGCAAATCGCCGTGCCGAGTTGACCCGAACCCCCCAGGAGAAGGACGCGCCTCACACCGTCGACCGCCGGCCCGTCGCGTTTTGCTGCAGGATCAGCGAGACCGCCACGGCCGCCGCCGCCGCCGCGTTTCCAATGACCATGATCTGGACGACGCCCGCGAGCGTGACGTGGAAGGTCACGATCGCCGCCAGCGTCCCGAACGTGCAGATCAAAAGCGGCACGGTGAAGGCAAGCCGGTGCGTAGCGATGCCGTAGTAGGTCAAGGCGTTGGTGAGCGCGAGCAGTACCATCGCTAGACCGTACGTGGCGAGCAGAGGGAGCGCCGCATCGAACGCATGGCCGACGAGCGCGTGCAGCACCTGCGTGCCGAAGAAAT
>JBARBD010000117.1:0-6353 GCA_049792675.1 Vulcanimicrobiaceae bacterium
CCCGGGGGCTCAGCCGCGCGCGCAGCGCGATCATGATCAACCCCGCGAAGAGCGCGGCGAGCGCAATCGCGATGCGGTCGTTGAAGTGATGCGGCACGAGCAGCCGGACAAAGAGATAGGCGATCGCTCCGAAGATCGCCAGAAAGAGGACCAGCCAGCCGATCTCGGCGCGGACGGACGAGCGCGATTGCACAGCACTTCCTACGAGGCGTGACCGGGTCGTTCCGCCAAGCCTCGCCGGGAATGGACGAGCTGCCGCAGGTCGTCGCTTCGCGCGAGCTCCTCGTGGGGCGCGTCTTCCGCGTGCGTACCGACGAACTGCGCTACGCCGACGGGAGCGAGCATCGCGTCGACGTCGTCGAGCACGCGGCCTCGCTTGCGATCGTCGCGACGCCGGCGCCGGGGCAGATCGTCCTGGTTCGGCAGTATCGTCACCCGGCCGGCGGGATGCTTTGGGAGGTGCCGGCCGGCACCGCCGAGCCGAACGAGACGCCGATCGACGGAGCCAGGCGCGAGCTGCGCGAGGAGACCGGCTATCGCGCCGCCCGTATGCGAGCGATCGGCTCGATGTGGATGACGCCCGGCTTCTGCAGCGAGGTCATGCACTTCTATCACGCTGACGAGCTGACGGCGGGGGAAACGAGCTTCGACGACGACGAACGCATCGAGGTCGGCAGCTTTTCACTCGAGGCGGCGTGGCGCCTGGTCGCTCGTGGGATCGCGGACGCAAAAACGGTACTTGCCCTGTTCTGGCTGCAGGGCGCCGTAGATGAAATTGGAAGTGACTTTGGTCGATAGTTACGGGTCCGTAACGATCGCCGCGCCATCGTCGTTGCTACCGACGTGGGCGGAATCGGTCTTGGAGGTTTAGTGGTGGAAAAACCGAGTGACATTGACGCCGTGCTGAAACGATTGCTGGAGCCAACCCGTGACGGTCGAGAGCAGTCGGTACTCGCGCCCGAAGACGAAGCGTATTTGAGTTCGCTGATCGCTTCGGTTCGCTTGGGACGGCGCGCCGTGCTCATCGTCGAGGACGCCGACGAACGGCTGCGCTACATGTTCAGCAATGCGACCCGCGCGGAGGCGGTAACGATGTTGGGCAAGGTCGTCGAGGCCACCGGACGGCGCCTCGCGGACGGAGACGAGTAGGGTTACGCCGCGAGGGCGAGCTGGTTGATCTTCCCGGCGCCGGTCACTTCGAACTTGTAGTGGTACTGGGCGTGCGGAAAGCGCACGAGAAACTCGTAGAGCGTATTGCCATCCGACTCCACCGTGCTCGAGATCGGCACCATCGACTGCAGCGGGCCGAGAGCGGCGATGTTTTCGTGGGCGACGAGGTCGTCGGTCAGATAGGCGCTAAAGGACGGCGTCAGTTCGGCGCGGTCGAGACGGCGCGATGCCAGGCGCGTGAGCCACTCTTTGGCGCGTTCGACGACCGCGTTGTCGAGCCGTGAAGTCGTCGGCGGCACGACGATATCGAGAATGCGCGCGCCGAGCTCCTCGGGGATGGCGACCGGGCCGCCGTGAAGCGAGTCGACGTTGGCGAGCACGATCACGCCGACGTGCTGCTGTAGAAGGAGCGCGTTAAAGGCGCGGTAGCCGGAGATCTCGCCGTTCGACCAGACGAAATCCTTACCGCCGCGCCGGTCGATGATCCACCCCATCCCGTAGTGCGTCGGGCCGTTGCTCGCGCTCGGCGTGAACATCGTGCGAACCGCGTCGACATGCAGCAGGATCGGCATGTCGATATCCCATTTGGCCAGATCGTAGATCGTCGAGACCAGCCCCGCTTCGCCGGCAAGCCACGCGGGGTCCCAAACCGCCGCGTTGCGGAAGGTTCGCCCGGCGCGCGTGTAACCGACGGCGTGCGCCGGCGAGATGCCGCTGTCGCCGGCCAGGAAGCTGTGATCCATGACCAGCGGAACGAAAATGTGTTGTTCGAGGTAGTCGGAGAGCGGCACGCCGCTCGCGCGCTCGACCACCGATCCGGCGACGAGATAGTTCAGGCGGTTGTTGGCGTAGACCGTACCGGGCGGTGCGGCGGGCTTCATCTTGTCTACCGCGGCGTAGAGGTCGCCGAGCTTGATCGAGCGGGTGAGATCGCGTGAGATGCCGGGTGCCTGCATCGGGTCGGGAAGCCCGGACGTCTGGGTCAAGAGCTGCGCGATCGTTGCCTCGCCGGCGACGCGAAGCTCGGGGACGTACTTGGTGACCCGGTCGTCGAGCTTGAGCTTACCGTCCTGGGCCAGCAGCAGGATCGCCGAGGCGGTGAACTGCATCGTCAGGCCGCCGGCAAAGAACTCGGTGTCGGCCGCCATCCTGGTGTGGTGCTCGAAGCTGGCGAAACCGAAGCCCTTGGCGTAGACGAGCCGCCCCGCTTGGACGACCCCGATCGCCAGCCCTGGGGTCCGCCCGGCGTGCACCTCGTCCAAAGCCAGGCGATCGATCCGCGCGGAAACCGCCGGCGTCATAACCGGCACGGTCTGGGCGCCTGCCGGAGCGATCCATATGCTCAATAAGGCGGCAGGCGCGAAAGCCGAGAGGCGAGACCAGCTCAATTACTTTCCGACCGTTTGTTTTACCATATCCAGCAGGGTGCCGAAGGCCTTTTGATCGGAGATCGCGAGGTCGGCGAGCGCTTTGCGATTGAGACTCACGCCCGACTTCTTCAAGCCGTGCATGAAAACCGAGTACGAGAGCCCTTCGCGCCGCACCGCGGCGTTAATCCGGCTTATCCAAAGAGAGCGAAAATCCCGTTTGCGGACGCGTCGGTCGCGGAAGGCGTATGCCAGCGACTTCAGCAGGGCTTCGTTCGCGACGCGGTAGTTGCGCCGGCGCGCCGCCCGGAAGCCCTTGACGAGCTTCATGACCTTACGGCGGTGCTTTAAACCGTGTACGCCGCGCTTGATGCGTGCCATCTCGGAGCTCTCCTCTAGACCAGGTAGGGAATGGTCGGCGCCAGCCGCTTGAGGTCGCCCTTGAAGGTGGGCTGATCCTTGCGGAACTTGCGCTTGCGCTTGCGCGTCTTCTTGCTGAGAATGTGGCCACAGCCGTCGAACTGATGGCGGTGCAGCACCTTACCGGTCGCCGTCACTTTGACGCGTTTTGCGGTTCCCCGGTGGGTTCGAATCTTAGGCACTGGTGGGCTCCTTCGTCGTCGCAGTTTCGAGAGCTACCGCCTTCGGCTCTTTCTCGCGATGGATCGAGAACTTCGGCGGCCCGGTCGGCGTCGCGCGCGGCGCCAGAATCATGAACATGTTTTTTCCTTCGAGCCGCGGTTCGCGCTCCACGGTCGCGAGCGGCGCCATATCTTCCGCCATTCGGTCGAGCAGCCGCCGCCCGAACGACGTGTAGGTGATCTCCCGCCCGCGGAACATGATCGTCACTTTGATCTTGCTTCCGTCGAGCAGCAGCCGTTCCGCCATCCGCGCCTTCGTCTCGTAGTCGTGGCTCTCGATCTTTGGCCGCAGCTTCACTTCTTTGAGTTCGAAGTGGCGCTGCTTCTTGCGCGCGTCCTTGTCTTTCTTCGACTGCTCGTACTTCAAGCGGCCGTAGTCGGCAATCTTGCAGACGGGCGGTTGGGCCGTTGGCGAGACCTCGATGAGATCGAGCCCAGCGACTCTGGCGCGCCCCAACGCGTCTTCAGTTAATAGAATCCCGAGTTGTTGTCCGTGTTCGTCGATCACCCGGACCGAACGAATGCGAATCTGATCGTTGACGCGCAGCGGTCGTGCTATGAGCTCATCTCCAAATAAAAAAGGCGCTGCCGGAGCAGCCCCACTGCGGAACTCGCCGCGAGTCCCTCGAGTGAAGACCGGATCGCCCGAAGGCATCCGGTGAGCGGAACGAACCGCTGCTTCGGCCCGCCAACCATATCACGCGCGGGCGGGGGAGTGTCAAGGGCCGGCGCCGACCGCGGCGATGGCGTCGGCGAAGCGCTCCAGGAAGTACTCGATCGCGCCGTCGTCGATGACCAACGGGGGCGCGATCCGCAGGACCCGCTCGCGGGTATCCTTGGCCGCGACGCCTCGATCGAGGAGGGCCTCCGAGAGCCGGTGAGCCGGGATCGTCAGCTCGATCCCGATCAAGAGACCGCGCCCGCGGATCTCGACGATCAGCGGCGAGGAGATAGAGCGGAGCCCCTGCATGATCTTCGCCCCGGCGTAGCGAGCGCGCGCCGGCAGGCGTTCCTCGACGACGACGTCGAGCGCCGCGTCGGCAACCGCGCAGCCCAGCGGATTCCCGCCGAACGTGCTGCCGTGGTCGCCCGGCTGGAAGAGCTGCATCAGGGAATCGTTGGCGAGCGCGGCCGAGACCGGGTAGAAGCCGCCGCCGAGCGCTTTCCCGACGATAAGAATGTCCGGCTTAATGCCGTCGTAATCGCAGGCGAAGAGCTCGCCGGTGCGGCCGAATCCGGTTTGAACTTCGTCGGCCAAAAAGAGCGCGTCGTGTTCGCGGCAGAGCGCCCACGCGCGTTTCAAGTAACCCTCGGGCGGAACGTTGACGCCGCCTTCGCCTTGAATCGGCTCGATGAGGATCGCGCACGTGTTCGGATTGATGGCGCGCTCGAGCGCGTCGGCGTTTCCAAACGGAACGACGACGAAGCCGGGAACGAACGGACCGAAGCCGGCGCGGTACTCGGGCGTCGAGCTCGCGCTGATCGCGGCCATCGTGCGGCCGTGGAAGTTGTCGGAGAAGACGATGATCTCGGCCGCGTCGTTGGGAATGCGCTTCGTCGTGTAGCCCCAACGCCGCGCCAGCTTGATCGCCGTCTCGACCGCCTCGACGCCGGTGTTCATCGGCACGGCCTTGTCGTAACCGCAGAGGCGCGTGAGCTTCTCGAGGTAGCCGGGCATCCGGTCGTTGCGCATCGCCCGGGAGGTGAGCGTGACGCGTTGTGCCTGCTCGACCAGCGCGCGATAGATGCGCGGGTGGCAGTGACCCTGGTTCACCGCAGAGTAGGCGCTGACACAGTCGAGATAGCGCTTGCCGTCGACGTCCCATAGCCAAACGCCCTCGGCTCGCTCGACGATCAAGTCGAGGGGGGCGTAGTTGTGCGCGCCGTACTCGGCTTCTTCGGCAATCAGGCGACGAGCGCGCTCCGAAAGGAGATACACCCCTTCGGAATTAAGGACTTTTCGTTGGCCACCTCTTTTTATCGCCTCGAGCGGCTTCTCGCTCGCGACCATCCCGGCGTCGGCGACGGCGGCCGCACGATCGCGTACGTGCATCCGTCGCGGCGAGCGCGCACGATCGTGCTTCTGCACGGCATGAGCGCCAGCCCGGCGCAGTTCGACCGAATCGGGCGCGCGCTTTTCGAACGCGGCCACAACGTGCTCGCTCCGCGTCTCCCGCGACACGGTCACGCCGATCCGCTTTCGACGGCGCTGGAGCGGCTGCGGCCGGAAGATCTGTATCAGGCGGTCTCCGATTACGTCGAGACCGCGCGCGAGCTCGGCGACCGCATTACGGTCGCCGGCTTTTCGCTCGGCGGGCTGCTGGCGGCCTGGATCGCGCAGCATTACGCGGTCGACCGGGCGGTTCTCATCGCGCCGTTCCTCGGCGTCTCGGTTATTCCGAACCGGTTGATGGGCGGCGTCGCCGAACGGCTGCTGCGCCTTCCTAACCGCTTTCATTGGTGGAATCCGATTCTCCGCGAGCGGCAGACGCCGGCCAACGGTTATCCCCGCTACACGACCCACGCGATCGCGTACGCGTACCGGATCGCGCGCTCGCTGCTCGACGAGGCGCGGGACGGCGGCCCGGCCGCGCAACGCGTCTCGATCGTCACCAACGCGACCGAAGTCGCCGTCAACAACTTTGCGATTCGCCGGCTCTACGAGTGCTGGCACGACCGGCGCCCCGACGACGTCGAGATCGCCGTGCTTACCGGCTTGCCGCTCTCGCACGACATCGTCTCGCCGCTGCGGCCGTGGCGGCTCGCCGACCGCGTCCACCCGTACCTGCTCGAAGCGATCGACCCGCAGTCGGATGCACGCGCGCAAGTTCTGCCCGTAGGCCGATAGCGGTCGCGTCGCACCGGCACAGGTCGAACGGCGAGATGGAGCAAATGCGGCGCTGCCCATGGGCGCGGACGGAGCCGATGATCGCATACCACGATCGCGAGTGGGGCGTCCCCGTTCACGACGATCGCACGCTCTTCGAGTTTCTCACCCTCGAAGGCGCGCAGGCCGGCTTGAGCTGGGAGACGGTCTTGCGCAAACGCGAGCGCTACCGCGAAATCTTCCACGAGTTCGATCCGCTACGCGTCGCGCGCATGACGCCGGCGCGCGTCGAGCGGATTCTCGCCGATCCCGGCATCGTTCGCAACCGGGCGAAGATCGAATCGACGA
>JBARBD010000118.1:0-7408 GCA_049792675.1 Vulcanimicrobiaceae bacterium
GGAGGGCTCGCGCCACCGGGTGCGACGGCATGCGCACGGCGACGCTCTCGAGGCCGGCGGTAACGAGCGATGGAATGCGCGGGCGCTTCCGCACGACCAGCGTGAGCCCGCCGGGCCAGAAGCGATCGATCAGCACCTCGGCCGCCGGCGGGATCTCGATCGCCACCTCCTCGAACATTGCGCGGTCGAGGACGTGAACGATCAGCGGGTCGAACGCAGGCCGCCGCTTGACTTCGAAGATGCGTGCGACCGCCACCGGATCGAAGGCGCGTGCCCCAAGCCCGTAGACCGTCTCGGTCGGAAATGCGACGACGCCGCCCTCCCGCAGCACGCCGGCTGCGAGCGCGAGATTCTCCCGCGTCGGGCTCAGCAACGGCAAGGCAACCGCCAGGCCGGGAAGGGATGGCCGCCGCGGCCACGTGATAAACTCCAGCGTATGCGTCGTCGAAACCGGTCTTTACGCCTGGCGCCTCTCTGCGCGCTCTTCGCCTTCGCCGCCGCGGTTGCGCTCGGGCTACCGGGATGCGGAGGAGGCGGCGGCTCGAGCCCCGCGCCCGCGCCCTTCCCGCCGCTCAATCCGGCCAAGAAGGGGAAGTGGTTCACGCACGTCGTCATCATCATTCAAGAGAACCGCACCTTCGACAACCTCTTCGCGACCTTTCCCGGTGCCGACGGCACGATCCGCGGCAAGACGCACAACGGCACCGAGCTCCTGCGCAAGAGCAACCTCGAGTCGCCGATCTCGCCGAACAACGGCTACGGTTACTGGATCAGGGATTACAACGGCGGCCGGATGAACGGCTTCGACCTGGTGCCGATCGGCAAGACGCCGGGAATCTACGTCTATCAGTACGTCGACCCGGCGCAGATCCGGCCGTACTGGGATCTGGCCCAGCAGTACGTGCTCTCCGATCACACCTTTCAGACCGAAGGCAGCGGAAGCTTTACCGCGCATCAAGATCTGATCCGAGGCGGAACGGAGATCAACGCCTCGCAGAGCATCATCGATTTTCCGACCGGCAAACCTTGGGGCTGCGACGGGCCGCCCGGCACGGTGACCTCGCTGATCACCGAGCAGAATCGCTATCTCGGCAACCAAGGCCCGCGGCCATGCCTCTCGTACCGCACGCTGCGCGACGTACTCGACGCCAAACAACTCTCGTGGCGATACTACGCGCCGGCGGTCGGCGGAAGTTTCGGCGGCGATCTGTGGAACGCGTTCGACGCGATCCAACCCGTGCGCTATGGATCGGAATGGTCGACGAACCAAGCCTCGCCCGAGACGAAGTTCTTCACCGACGTCGACCGCGACTCGCTGCCGGCGGTTTCGTGGGTCGTTCCCGATTTTCAAAACTCGGATCACCCGGGCGACAACTCCGACACCGGCCCGTCGTGGGTCGCGCAAGTCGTCAACGCAATCGGCCAGAGCTCCGCGTGGGACTCGACCGCAATCGTCGTCGTCTGGGACGACTGGGGCGGATGGTACGATCACGTGAAGCCGCCCGGAGCGCGGCGCTACGGGGGCTTGGGTTTCCGCGTTCCGATGATCGTCGTCTCGCCGTACGCCAAGTCCGGCTACGTATCGCATAACGATTACCAGTTCGGAAGCATCGTGCGCTTCGTCGAGGATAACTGGGATATGCCGCGTCTCGGGACGACCGACGCGAGCTCGCCGGATTTCGTCGGCGATTTCTTCGACTTCACGCAGAAGGCGCGCGCGTTCAAACCAATCGGCGCGAAGTACTCCCGGTCTTATTTCTTCCATCAGCAACCGTCCGACAGGCCCGTGGACGACGAATGATTAATAACCAGGATTACCCTATGTTGCGAATTTGTGCGATCGCTTCCATTCCGCGCAATGGAATGCAGCCGCGAAAGGCGAAGCGCGGTTATTACTCGAGATGCGTATCCTAGAAAGTTTATCGGAGTCGCCGGCGCGCGCTTCGACCGCGGCCGGTACGATAGCTCCGCAAGCGCGTTTGCGCGCGGTTCCCGTCGTCCTCTCAGACTTTGAGACGATCGGCGTCACCGAGCCGCGTTCGCAGGACGAGCTCAAGGTGATTCAGGCGCACTTCATGACGATCGCGCACTGCGCGTCGCGAGGCATCACCGATGCCGGCGAGCGCGCGGAGGTGCGTCGCTCGATGCAAGAGCGCATGCAGCGCTACGGCGCGTCGTCGGAGCATATCGGCCGGCGGCAGGTTAGCGTGCTCACGTCGCGCTTCGTGAAGCCCAATCCGGCCAGCGACGACGAGTCGGTTCGGCGCTACGGCGATCTGCGCAACCCCACCGGCGAGACGCTCGACGAGCGAATGAACCTCTTCGAGGAGATCGCCTGCGACGTCTTCGAGCGCGTCTACCGGGATAGCGAGACGCAGCGACCCGACGACATCGTCCACGTCAGCTGCTCGGGATATGTCTCGCCGAGCCCGGTCCAAACGTTTCTCTCGCGGCGCGGCTGGCTGGAGACCGGCGTCACGCACTCGTACCACATGGGATGCTACGGCGCTTTTCCCGCGATTCGCACGGCGCTCGGATTGGTCGGTTCGTCCTACGTCTCGCTCCCCAAGCCGAAGCGGCGCGTGGATCTCGTCCACACCGAGTTCCTCTCGCTCCACTTCGATCTGCTCGGGGATGCCGCCGACAACTTCGTCACCTCCACGCTCTTTGCCGACGGCTTCATAAAATACGCCGCCTACCCCGAGTCGGAGTTCGCGAAAAGCCGCCGGAGCGGGCTGCGCATCCTGGCAGTGGAGGAGCAGATACTGCCGGATTCGCTTCCCGAGATGACGCTGCGCCCGGGTCCGCTGCAGTTCGATATGTCGCTCTCCAAGCGCGTGCCGTTTCTCATCCGCGACTCGATCGGTAACTTCGTCACCTCGATCTGCGCCCAGGTCGGTCTCGACTTCGAGCGCGAGAAGTCGACGATGGTCTTCGCGATCCATCCGGGCGGACCGGCGATCTTGAATCAGATTCGCAGCAAGCTGGGCATCGAGGAGTCGCAGCTCGCGCACAGCCGCCAGGTCCTTCGCGAACACGGCAACATGGCGTCGGCGACCGCGCCGCACATCTGGCAGCGGATCGTCGAATCGCCCGAGATTCCAGCCGGCTCCAAAGTGCTGAGCATGGCCTTCGGGCCAGGTCTGACGGTAATCGGCGCGCTCTTCGAGAAGGCGTAGCTCCTCATGGCCACCGATTCATCGACGCCGCAGAAATTCTCCGTGCCCAGCGCCTTCTATTGGAGCGTGCGCGGGGTCCACGCGGCCGCACCCCTCTTCGTCACGCTCGGCAACCTCGAGTCGCGGATGCTCGCGCGCAGCCTGGCGGCCCGCAGCGTCGATCGTCCGGTCTACATCTGCGGCCTTCCACGTGCGGGAACGACGATCACGCTGCAGATGCTCGCCGAGCACCCCGACGTGGTCACGCACAAGTACGCCGATTTTCTGATGCCGTACATGCCCTACGTCTGGAATCAGGTCTTTCCGCGCATCCCGGTCGACGCGATGCGCAAGCCGGTCCCGCGCATCCATCGCGATCGCATCGAAGTGACGCGCGACAGCGCCGAGATGGGCGAGGAGATCCTCTGGGAACACTTCTTCCCGTACATCCACGACGAGAATCAGTATGCGGTGCTCGAACGCAGTACGTCGAACCCTCGCTTCGAGCGCTTCTACAACGAGCATCTGTTGAAGCTCGCCCTCGTTCGCGGGCGCACGCGCTACGTCAGCAAGGCGATCATGTGCGTGGTCCGCATGCAGTACCTGCGCCGCCTCTTCCCCGACGCGCGCTTCCTGCTCTACATCCGCAACCCGATCGACCACGTCGCGTCGCTGATCAAGCAGGACCGCATCTGGGCCGAGCTCGAGCGCGACGATCCGCGGCAGATCGAGATCATCGAGCTCACTGGACACCACGAGTTCGGGCCGCATCAGGTGATGGCCAACGTCGGCAACCCGGACGTCCTGCACGAGATAAGGCGCCTCTTCGACGCGAACCATTGGGCCGAGTCCCGGGCCCGCTACTGGGCCTACGTCTACGGGTTCGTCGTCAAACAGCTGGAGAGCGACCCCGACTTGAAGCGCCAGGTCTGCATCGTGCGCTACGAAGACCTCTGCACCGATTCGCTTACTACGATCGACCGCATCCTCGAGCATACTTCTCTTGCGCCGGAGAGCTTCGCAGCCACCCGCGCCGCATACGGACAAAAGCTCTCGTTTCCGGATTACTACAAGCCCGCGTTCGACGCGGGACAGCTCGCCGAGATCACCGCGGCAACGAAAGACGTGGCGGCCTACTTTGGCTACGACGTCGCCGCGCTGGCCGCGCGGGCGGCCGCGAGCGCGCCAGAGCGAACCTCCGTATAACCCAGCGGCGCCGAGAGTAGGAGGTTGTGATGGACCCTCGGCATTGGGCATTCGCGTTCTTCACCGTTGCCGCCGTTGCCGCGTGTGCCGGCGGGAACTCCGGCGCTCCGTCGGCCGGCATGCTGCCGCAAGGCCTCGCAACGAAGGGCGGAAGCACGCCGATCGCTCACGTCGTGATCGTCATTCAAGAGAACCGCAGCTTCGATAACCTGTTCGCGACCTTTCCGGGCGCCGACGGGACGACGTCCGGCGCGGCCGCCGCGATGCCGGCGCCGATCGCGAGCGCCTGCGCGGCCGAAGGCCAGCCGGTCATCACCAAAGCCGGGAGCGTCCGGCTCACCAAGGTCTCGCTGATCGGGGCCGGATTCCCGGGGAACTTTGGTCAGGGGAACGACCTCTCGCACGTCTACAGCGGATATCAGACCGATTACGACGGCGGCCCCATGGACGGCTTCGATCTCACGCGCTTCGGCCCCGACGGTTCGTCGAACGAAGCGACCTGCACCTACACGTACCAGTACGTCGATCCCAAAGAGATCCGGCCGTACTGGGATATGGCGCAGCAGTACGTGCTTGCCGACCATACCTTTCAAACCCAGGGGAGCGGAACGTTCACCGCGCACCAAGATTTGATCGCCGGCGCGACCGCGGTCAGCTACGGCAGCGACCAAGCCAGCGTCATAGACAATCCGACTTGGTTTCCGTGGGGCTGCGACGCGAAGTCGAGTACCATTACCTCGCTGCTCACGACCAGCGGGAAGTATCTGCGGGATAAAGGGCCATGGCCGTGCTTTAGCTACGAGACCATGCGCGATCTGCTCGACGCCAAGAGCGTCTCGTGGAAGTACTACGCGCAGAAGGTTCAAGGGCCGAACGGACCGCAGCACGGCGACACCGCCGGGATTTGGAGCGCCTTCGATGCGATCCAAGCGGTGCGCAACGATCCCAACGAATGGGGCAAGAACGTCACCTTCAGCGACCTGCAGATCTTTAAGGACGTCTCCAACGGCCACTTGCCGGCGGTCTCCTGGATCACGCCCGACGCACAGAACTCCGACCATCCGCAGGAACACGTGCACGGCAAGCTGGTCGACGACGGACCGGCATGGGTCGCCTCGATCGTGAATGCGATCGGCCAGAGCAAGTATTGGAAGTCGACCGCAATCGTGATCCTGTGGGACGATTGGGGTGGATTCTACGACCACGAGCCGCCGCCGTTCTTCGATAATCAAGGCGGCCTCGGTTTTCGCGTCCCGATGCTGATCATTTCGCCCTACGTTCAAGCGCACGTCGAGCACACGCAGTACGAGTACGGCAGCATCCTGAAGTTCATCGAGCAGAACTGGAACCTCGGCTCGCTCGGAACGACCGACCAACGCGCGACGTCGATTTCCAACGCCTTTAATTTCGCGCAGGCGCCGCGACCGTTCCAGGTGATCCCGTCGGATCGCTCGCGGTCGTTCTTCCTCAATCAGAAGCCGTCGGGCATAGCGCCCGACTCGGAGTAGCGCGGCTGCCGATGCGTCTACCCCGAGCCGAGCTGCTCTTCTCGCTCCTGGCCGCGAGTGCGGCGATGGCCGCCTGCGGCGCGCCCTCGTTCGGATCGCAGTCGTTGCCGATCTCGTCGCCGGACGCGCGCACGGGAAAGGCGACGATCCAGCACGTGATCATCGCAATCCAAGAGAATCGCAGCTTCGACGACTTCTTCGCGACGTTTCCGGGAGCCGACGGAACCCGGGTCGGGAAGGCCGCCCCGATGCCGCCGGCGATCGCGCAGAGCTGCAAGACGCCGATCACCAAGCCGACGACCGTGCCGTTGAAGGAAGTCTCGCTGGTCGGAAACGGCCAAGACCTCGATCACACGCATCACGCCTTTCGCCTTTCGTTCGACGGCGGCAAGATGGACGGCTTCGATCGCACCTTTCTCGGATCGGGCGGAGACGGTGCACCGGCCTGCACCTACACCTACCAATACGTCAACCCGTCGGAGATCCAACCGTACTGGGATATCGCCAAAGCGTACGTGCTCGCCGACCACACCTTCCAGACCCAAGGCAGCGGGAGCTTCACCGCGCATCAGGATCTGATTGCCGGGGGCACCCAGATATCGACGACCGACGCGCTGATCGATACGCCGACGTTCTTTCCTTGGGGCTGCGACGCAAATCCGCCGGTCCGCACCGCGATCATCAAGAAAGGAAGCCAGAAAGTCTATCGTTACGGAGGTCCATTTCCGTGCCTTTCGTACGGGACGATGCGAGATCTGCTCGACGCGGACCACGTTTCGTGGAAGTTCTACGCGATGGCGGTGCAAAAAGAAACCGGCTGCGACCACGGCAACACCGCCGGCATTTGGAGCGCTTTCGACGCGATCAAAGCCGTCCGGTATAGCCCGGAGTGGCATACCCACGTGACGCGCACGAACCTCGACTTTTTCGACGACGTCTCCAAGCGCCGGCTTCCGGCGGTTTCGTGGATCACGCCCGATTCGCTCAACTCCGACCACCCGGACACCACCAAGGACAAACCGTGCCAGCACGGCGGCCAACTCGCCGATACCGGACCGTCCTGGATTGCCTCGATCGTCAACGCGGTCGGCCATAGCCCGTATTGGAACTCGACCGCCATCGTCGTCGTCTGGGACGATTGGGGCGGCTTCTACGATCACGTGGCGCCGCCGCATCCTTACACCTGGCAGGGCGGCCCGGGCTTTCGCGTACCGATGTTGATCATCTCGCCGTACGTCAAACCGCATGTCGAGCACACGGTCTATGAGTTCGGCAGCATCTTACGCTTCATCGAGGAGACGTGGAACCTCGGCTCGCTGGGAACGAGCGACGCCAAAGCAACGAGCATCGCGAACGCCTTCGATTTCAACATGGCGCCGCGCAAGTTCAAGACGATCCAATCGAAGTACCCGCTGAGTTTCTTCCTGCATCAGCCGCCGTCGGGGGTCGCGCCGGATGCGCAGTAGCGTCACCTTTGCGCTGGCTGCCGCGTTCGCGCTGGCCGGGTGCGGCGGCGGGCCGAGCGCGCTGCCGCGC
>JBARBD010000119.1:0-1779 GCA_049792675.1 Vulcanimicrobiaceae bacterium
GCTACCGGGTCACGCCAGACCTTATCGAGCGCGTCCGCGGGGGGCGGTGGAACCCGGAAGCTGACGAAGGCGATCGCGAACAGCGAAACGCCATGGCGGCGCGGGGCTACTGGCAGGCCTTTCAGGCCGTGCAGAAAAGCCTCGGCAAAATTCTGAAGGGCGAAAATCCGGGAGATGTCGCGGACGCGGACCACGGCACGTGGTACCGGGAGCTGTTCGCGCCGAGCGTCACCGTCGGCCTACTGAAGCCCGCCGATCTCGCAGGCTATCGCAACGGCCAGGTCTATATCCGCAAGTCGATGCATGTGCCGCTGAACCGGGACGCGGTGAGGGACGCCATGCCGGCGTTCTTCGACCTGCTGCGAGAAGAGCCGCACCCGGCCGTCCGCGTGGTGCTCGGGCACTTTATCTTCGTCTACATCCATCCTTATATGGATGGCAACGGCCGCGTCGGGCGCTTCCTGATGAACACGATGATGGCATCGGGCGGATACCCGTGGACGGTCATTCCGTTAACCGACCGCAACGCCTACCTAAACGCTCTCGAAAAAGCGAGTGTCGGCGAGGATATTGCGCACTTCGCGGACTTCCTCGCAGGGCTGGTGAAAAAACGACTTGCGGGCGAGCCCTTGCCGGCGGTGCCGAAAGGTTCGCTCGTGGACGAACGCTGAAACAGTTTTCGATCTGCAGCTTCAAGGCTCACGGTACGATCGTTCGCTGTCCTTTAACTGTCCAATAAGGGTTCCTTACCCCTACTTACAAGGCTTTTCGAGGGCCACCCGCGTCTTGTAAGTTGTTGAAAATGCTAGTCTTTTTGGACTCATAACCTAACGATCCTTAAGCTTCCTTATTGCTCCCTAAGTGACTCTCGCAGACAGCGCATGTATCGCGCGTGTCGATCAATGACCAACCACTCGGCGCACCCAGCAAGGGAAGTATAGGGCTGGTTGGGATCATCGTTGCCGATAGACGTTTCATCGATTGGCAACTTGCTCCGAAAACGGATCAGCACGTCGACTGTCCGATGGCTGTCCAATAAGGAGTTTCAAGTCGGAAGGGGATGATAGCCCAAAGGCCGGGGGGCCTCTGTGACGGAACCGAATACACCAGGGGGTCGGAATGAAAATCGCCGGAGCTTTTGCAAATTGGGCGTCCTGCGCGGCAATGTGTCGGAAGATCAGTCGGTGGAAAGTACGTCGCGCGAGTGATGAGGCAATACCGAACCAAGCCCCCGGAACTGTGGAGAAGACGTAGAGACTGGATGGCGAGTATCCCTAGGTGAGCCAAAGTACGCGTTCATACCATGGTCCAATTGCCTTCCTTCAGCGGTGGTGGTGAGATCTCCCTATGACATCCTCAAAGGCACAGAGCCCAATCGAAATCTCCAGGTCGGCGAGCGGAGAGAAGCGCTTGACGGAACTGGGCATTGCGCTTCCACCGCCACCTGAGCCCTTCGGGATTTATGTCGACGCGGTTCAGAGAGGAAATCTGCTCTGTCTACCGGCAGCTATTTTCGGGGTCGGCGATTAAACAATGTCTGAAAACAGAATGGAGATATTTATGTTTCGAAACCTGCGATCATTGCAGTCCGCTCGGATTGCTTTTCTAATGCTTGCCCTCACTTGCCTCAGTGCCTCTGCGCAAATGAACGCACCTGACTCGACATCATCCAATTTGCAAGAGTCGGCACAAAGCAAAATTGCGCGGGCACTCTCCGCGGGTCCTCCCAATGTGGCCAAAGACGCCACGGTAGCTGAGATCGACGCACAAGGACAGATG
>JBARBD010000120.1:0-6888 GCA_049792675.1 Vulcanimicrobiaceae bacterium
GTGCAGAGCCGCAAAGCCTGGCAGAACGCGCTCGCGCTCGCCGGCGTGGCGGTGCTCGCGCTCGCCGTCGCGCTCGCCCTCGCCCCGGTGCGCGGCGCGCTCTTCGGATGGCAGGCGCATCTGCCGCGCGTTTTCAGCTTCGCCGTGGATCTGCTCTGGCTGGGCATCGTCGCGCTCGTCGTCTCGGCGATCATGGCGCCGCTCGAGACCCTGGGCTGGTGGGCGGGCTGGTACGGCGACCGCATTGACGTCGCGGCCGACGTCACCGTCGCCGACGACGCCGCCGCCTCGGCCGGCGCGACGCGTTACGCGATCTACCTCGACGGCATCTCGCAATCGAGCTCGCGGTATACGCCGGATATCGAGACGTTCTTGGACGCGCTCGCCCCCGAGCTTCCCCACGGCGTGCGCCTAATTCGCGGCCTGATGGTCTACTCGGTGATGAATCGTCCGCTCGAAGACGATCCGCTCTGGTCGCGCCTCTGGTCGTTCGTAGACTGGGAGCGCGCCGGCGGCTCGGGCGGCGCCGAGAACACCTTGGCGCGCAACGTCCTCGGAATGATCATCAATCTGCGCAACGTTTTGATCGTCGCGGTCTCGGCCGATCCGCGCTACGGGCCGATGTACAACTTCGGCGTCGCGTACGTCATGTACCGGTCGCTGCTCGCCAACGGATACCGCCCGCACAGCGGCGTTCCGGTGACGCTGATCGGCTACAGCGGCGGCGCGCAGATGGCGTGCGGATCGGCGCAGTTTCTCAAAGAGGCGCTCGGCGCGCCTCTCGACGTGATCTCGCTCGGGGGCGTCATCAGTGGAAACGATCCGATCCTCGAACTCGATCGCCTCTACCATTTCGTCGGCGACAAGGACTTCGTCGAGCGCATCGGTCCGGTGATGTTCCCGTCGCGTTGGAAGATCGCGGTGCGATCGTACTGGAACATCGCAAGGAA
Organism: Vulcanimicrobiaceae bacterium; assembly: GCA_049792675.1. Classification (GTDB taxonomy): domain Bacteria; phylum Vulcanimicrobiota; class Vulcanimicrobiia; order Vulcanimicrobiales; family Vulcanimicrobiaceae; genus Cybelea. The sequence continues at coordinate 951 of JBARBD010000120.1, forward strand.
TCTCGGGCGGCTGATCGAGATCTCGCTGGGGCCGGTCGGTCACCAAGTTCCCGGCGGAATGCTCGACCCCGATACGAAGCTCTCCGACGGGCGCTCGAGCCTACGCCAGACGCTCGACTATATCGAGCCGGTTCTCGCCGGGAAAGGAATCGAGGGTGCGGCTACGCCGGCGTTACCGGCGCGGCCGCCGGAGGCATAGGCAACTTGCGCAGTTCGAGCATCCAGCGCATCTGTCCCAAGAGCGAGATGTGGTAGGCGAAGAGGTACCCGAGAAACGCGATCGGCGACATGATCACGGCCAGCACCGGGATCCAGAACGCGACCAACACCGGTAGGAGGAAGAGCGCGACCACGATGATCCCGACGATCAGCCCGATGAGGATGTTGAAGCCGAACGTTTCCCAGAAGTGGCCCGTCGTGATCTGCCACGACTCTTCGAACGGGCTCTTGCCTTCGGAGAGCAGATAGCACCAGACCGTCTGCGAGAGCTTGATCCCGATCCAGATGCCCGGCGCGATCAAGAGAAAGAGGCCGAGCTCGGTCGCCAGGCCGATGACGAAGCCGATCCCGATGATGGCGAGGAGCCGGATAAAGGTCATCCGGAACTCGGGCTGGACCGTGCGCGCGACCGCCGGGATCGCGAAGAAGATGGCGATCGCCGCGCAGATATTGGCCGGCTGGATTGCAAGCTGGGCGCGATAGATCGGTTCGTTATCGGGGCCGGCCAGGTGCGCCAGCGGCACGGCCAGGCCGGCGACGGCGCAGACGGCCGCCAGGATCGCGTAGACGCTCATGCGCGAACGCATGACGGACCAGGCGTCGTTGACGGCGCCCTGGATCAGCGCAAAGATGTCAGGCTGTGCGGTCGGCATCTGGAGCAAAGCATTCTACCGCCAGCCAGGGCGGCACCTTCGCGGAGCGGGGCGTCGAAGAAATTGCGGGCACTTTTGCGAAAGGGAAGCGGCCGTGCCGCATCAGGCGCCGCTCGGGCGGCAGATGGCTCCGGCGTGGGCCCAATCGAGCCGAACGAAGCCCGGCGGGTCCCGGGGCCCCGCCCAGACCAAGCAGGGTTCCTTGACGCTCTTGGCGACGGGTGTTAAACTGCTCTTCTATGCCCCGGGGCGCATGACCGTCGCCGAAAACGGACGGGCGAGACACCTCCAAAGTTAAGGAGCCGTGTTTCGTCTTTTTGGTGTGCCCGCGACTCGTGCCTACGACCCGAAATCATTCATAGACGATTCATCCGCAAAGAAAGAGAGTAATGGCGAAAACGACAGCTCCGAAGTCCCCAGCGAAAAATGCGGCGGGCTCGGGCCCGAGTTCGTCACGGGGTACGAAAGGGAGGTCGAAGCGACCTACAGGCACCGCGATGAAACTCGGAAACGGCGCCTCCACCGTCATGCCGGCGACGTTTCCCATGCCGACCGGCGCCTTCACGGTCGAGCAGCGCCCCGAGCCGGGGCCCAAGCGCGAGCGCTATTCCTTTGGTAAGATCCCGCACGTTCTCGAAGTCCCCAATCTGATCGAGCTCCAGCGAGCCAGCTTCGATTGGTTCAAAACCGAGGGTCTGGCGGAAGCCTTTTCGTCGATCTCGCCCATCAAAGACTTCACCGGCAACCTGATCCTGGAGTTTGGCGAGCACTCGCTCGGCGAGCCCAAGTACTCGATCGAGGAGTGCCGCGAACGCGACATGACCTACAGCGCGCCCCTGCGCGTGCGCGTTCGTCTTATCACGGCGGAGTCGGGCGAAATCAAGGGCATTCCCGACCAAGAGATTTTCATGGGCGACTTTCCGCTCATGACCGACAAAGGCACCTTCATGATCAACGGTGCCGAGCGGGTCATCGTCAGCCAGCTCGTGCGCTCGCCGGGTGTCTACTACAGCCAGGACGTGGATACCAATTCGCGCCCGACGTATAATGCCACGATCATTCCCAACCGCGGCGCGTGGATCGAGTTCGAAACCGACAACGGCACGAAGAACGACGAGACCGAGGGCACGATCGGCGTTCGCATCGACAAAAATCGCAAGATCTACGTCTCGACCTTCGTGCGCGCGCTTTCGCGACCGGACCTCGGCCTCGACTGGGAGAGCGACGAAGCGATCGTCAAGCTCTTCAACGACAGCCCGCTGATTCGCAACTCGATCGAAAAAGACAAAGATATCAAGACGCGCGAAGACGCGCTCAAGGAAATCTACAAGAAGCTGCGTCCGGGCGAGCCCGAGAACGCCGAGAACGCCGAGAAGCTCCTCGAGTCGCTCTTCTTCGACGAGAAGCGCTACGACCTCGCCGGCGTGGGGCGCTATAAGCTCAACGCCAAGTTCCACTACCGGATCGAGAATCCCGACGTGGACGCACGGCTCGAGCGGCCGCACGTCGTCATTGACGAGTACGCCGATGCCGGCCTCGAGATGCCGCCGATCACGGCCAAGTGCCTCTCGCGGGCCGACATGATCGCGGTGATCCGCCGCTTGATCAAAGTTGCGACCGGCATCGTCCCCAAAGACGACATCGACCACCTCGGGAACCGCCGCGTGCGTTCGGTCGGCGAACTGTTGCAGAACCAGTTCCGCGTCGGCTTGCTGCGCCTCGAGCGCGTCGTGCGCGAGCGCATGACGGTGCAAGACATCGAGACGGTCACGCCGCAGGCGCTGATCAATATTCGCCCGGTCGTCGCGGCGATCAAAGAGTTCTTTGGGTCCTCGCAGCTCTCGCAGTTCATGGATCAGACGAACTCGCTCGCTGAGCTCACGCACAAGAGACGCCTCTCGGCCCTCGGCCCGGGCGGTCTCTCGCGCGAGCGCGCCGGCTTCGAAGTACGCGACGTTCACCACTCGCACTACGGCCGCATCTGCCCGATCGAGACGCCGGAAGGCCCGAACATCGGCCTGATCGGGTCGCTGGCGACCTACGCGCGCGTCAATAAGTTCGGCTTCATCGAGACGCCCTACCGCGTCGTGCACGACGGCACGGTGACCGACGAGATCGTCTACCTGACGGCCGATCGCGAGGACGAGTACATCGTGGCCCAAGCGAACACGCCGGTCGATTCGGAGACGGGAAAGATCCTCACCGACTCGGTCGTCTGCCGCTATGCCGAAGAGTATATCGAGGAGCCCGCCCAGCGCGTGCAGCTGATGGACGTTTCGCCCAAGCAAATCGTCTCGGTGGCGACCGCCTTGATTCCGTTCTTAGAGCACGACGACGCCAACCGCGCGTTGATGGGCGCCAACATGCAGCGACAAGCCGTTCCGCTGCTGCGTCCCGACGCGCCGATTGTCGGCACGGGCATGGAGTACCGCGCCGCCAAGGATTCGGGAAGTCTGGTGGTCGCCGAGGAGGCCGGTACGGTCACCACGGTTGACGCCAAGCAAGTCACGGTGCGCAACGGCGAAGGTCTCGACAAGAACTACGACCTGCTCAAGTTCGTGCGCAGCAACGCCGGGACGTGCATCAACCAGCGGCCGATCGTCGCCGTCGGCGACGTGGTCGTCGCGGGGCAGGTGCTCGTTGACGGGCCTTCCTCGGATCAAGGCGAGCTCGCGCTCGGACAGAACGTGCTGGTCGCCTTCATGCCGTGGGAAGGCTATAACTACGAAGACGCGATCCTGATCAGCGAGCGGATGGTCAAGGAAGACCGCTTCACCTCGATTCACATCGAAGAGTACGAGTGCGAGGCGCGCGACACCAAGCTCGGGCCCGAAGAGATCACGCGCGACATTCCCAACGTCGGCGAAGACGCGCTCAAGGATCTCGACGAGCGCGGCATCATCCGCATCGGCGCCGAGGTCCGCCCCGAGGATATTCTGGTCGGCAAGGTGACGCCTAAGGGCGAGACCGAGCTGACCGCCGAGGAGCGGCTGCTGCGCGCAATCTTCGGCGAGAAGTCGCGCGAAGTTCGCGACACGAGCCTCAAAGTGCCGCACGGCGAGAAGGGCAAGATCATTGACGTCAAGGTCTTCTCGCGCGAGAATGGCGACGAGCTTTCGCCGGGTGTCAACCACTTGGTACGCGTCTACGTCGCGCAGAAACGCAAGATCCTCCAGGGCGACAAGATGGCCGGACGCCACGGCAACAAGGGCGTCATCGCCAAAGTTCTTTCCGAACAGGATATGCCGTATCTCGAGGATGGGACTCCGGTCGACCTCGTGCTCAACCCGCTGGGCGTGCCGTCGCGCATGAACCTCGGCCAAATCATGGAGACGCACCTGGGATGGGCGGCGCGGATGCTCGGCCTGAGCGTCGCGACGCCGGTCTTCGACGGTGCGCACGCCGAGGACATCGCCGAGTGGCTCCAGGATGCCGGCTTGCCGGCCGACGGGAAGACGTGGCTGCACGACGGGCGTACCGGCGAGCGGTTCTCACGTCCGATCACCGTCGGGTTGATCTACATGCTCAAGCTCGCGCATCTCGTGGACGACAAAATCCACGCGCGTTCGACCGGCCCGTACTCGATGATCACGCAACAGCCGCTCGGCGGTAAGGCGCAGTTCGGCGGCCAGCGCTTCGGCGAAATGGAAGTCTGGGCGCTGGAAGCCTACGGCGCCGCTTACACGCTGCAAGAGTTACTGACCGTGAAGTCCGACGATGTCGTCGGGCGCGTCAAGACCTACGAAGCGATCGTCAAGGGCGAAAACGTGATGGAGCCGGGCGTTCCGGAGTCGTTCAAGGTCTTGATCAAGGAGCTGCAATCGCTCGCGCTCGACGTCAAGGTTCTCACCGAGAACCGTGAAGAGGTCGAGATCCGCTCACCGGAAGACGAGATGGGCGAGAGCGAACGCCGCGAGTTTGGTTTGCTGATGGGCGACGAGCAGAGCGTCGTCAGTCAAACCGCCGTCGCGGCGCGCGAAGCCGTCGCCGAGGCAGTGCCCGAGGTCGAGGCCGAAGTCGAGGAAGAGGAAGAGGAAGAGATCGACGACAGCAAGCCGCTCGACGCGGCCGCCGTCATCGTGGCGCCTCCGCCGGCAGCGCCCGTCGCCGAGATCGAACATGACGAGGCATTCGTCGAAACCGCCGAGGAAGAAGCCGAAGAGGAGATCGAGGGTCCGCAGGGCTACGAACTCGAGGAGGAAGAGGAAGAGCCAACGTACGAGGAGGACAAGCCGGTCTACGAGGGCGACGAAGAGGAACCCACGTTCACCGAACCCGCCCCCGAAGAAGAGTTCTAACTCAGCGGCGCTCACGATAACAGCGAGACGACCAAGCGCGAGAGCAACAGCTCTCGCGCTTTCGTTTTGAGGCCCATTGTCATCCTGAGCGCAGGTGCGGAGCACCGGAGTCGAAGGACAAAAGTGCTTCGTAAGCGCTGAGCGAGCGAAGCGAGTCGAAGCGCGTCTAACGAGGAACCAACACCAGTAACCTAGGCAAATGAAAAAGCGCGAGAGCCACGGCTCCCGCGCTTTCCCTTTGTGGCGTTAGCTAGCCCTTAGGAGTCAGAGCAATTCCGAGCTTGAAGGTGTAGACACCGCCGTTGCAATCACTTGGCCCGAACCCAATGCAGTAATAGTCGGTGAACTTAACCGGGCCGTCCTGCGAGGGGCCTTTGCCCTTAAAGGTGATGTACTGGGAGGTCGGGTTACCCGGATCCGGATAGAAGTACGTCTTGAACTTCTTGTCGGGCTTGCCTTTCTTGCTGCTGTTCTTAACGATCCAGGCGTAATTGTAGAGTTGGATACTGCTGGCGCCTGATGTCGTCACGTAGGGTCCGGGGTCGCCCGGAGTGACGTAGAAGCAGAAGGCATACACGCTGTAGTCGCATCCTATGGTCATGGGCTTGACCCCCGGCATCAGGTGGGTCGACAAGCCATGACCGGACCGATCCATCGCCGAGGCTTGCCCGCCCGACGGCACGGCCGACGACGAACCCGCATTGCTGGAACACGCTGAAAGTGCTAGGCCGAAGGCGAGCGCGGCGCTGGCACAGAGAAGGCTTAAAC
>JBARBD010000121.1:0-23150 GCA_049792675.1 Vulcanimicrobiaceae bacterium
AGATCACCGGCTACCCCGAGGGCTCGCTCTCGGGGCGCAAGATGGGCGACCTCTTCGCGCCCGAGGAGGCCGAGCGCGCGCGCGAGCGCTTCGTCTTTAGCGAGTTTCTCGCATTGGCGACCGCGGCGCAGCTGCGCCGCAGCGAACGCGAGCGCGATCATAACGCCCGCGCGCTCCGCGTTCCACCCGATCTGCTCGAACGATTCGAGGCGGCGCTGCCGTTCGCGCTTACCAACGCGCAGCGCCGGGCGATTTCGGAAATCTGGGACGACATGCAGCGCGATATTCCGATGAACCGTCTCCTGCAAGGGGACGTCGGGAGCGGAAAAACGTTGGTGGCAGCCGCCGCCGTGCTGCTGGCCGCGCATAACGGCATGCAGTCGGCGTTTATGGCGCCGACGGAGCTGCTGGCCTCACAGCACGCCGGCCGGCTCGCGCCGCTGCTGCAACCGTTCGGCCTCGGCGTCGAGGCGGTCTTCGGCAGTCAGAGCGCGCGCTCGCGAAGCGCGTCGGTCGCAAAGCTGGGCAGCGGCGAGGCCTCCCTGGCCGTCGGCACGCACGCGTTGCTAACGCAGGGCGTCGACTTCGAGCGGCTAGGACTGGCGATTATCGACGAGCAGCATCGCTTCGGCGTCGAACAGCGCGCGCGCTTGCGCGCGAAGGGTCTCTCGCCGCACACGCTCCATATGACCGCCACGCCGATTCCCCGAACGCTGGCACAGTCGGTGTATGCAGATCTGGATCTATCGACCCTCGACGAGCTGCCGCCGGGACGTACCCCGATAAAAACGTTCGCCGTTCGGAGCAGCCGCCTTGAGAGAGTCTATGAGTTCGTCCGCAAGAACGTCGCAGCGGGACGGCAAGCCTATATCGTCGCGCCCGCGATCGAGGAAGGGGAGACCGACCTGACCAGCGCCGTGGCCGAAGCCGAACGATTGAAGCGCGACGTCTTTCCCGACCTGCGCCTCGGATTGCTTCACGGGCGCCTGTCGTCGCGCGAGAAGGATGCGGCGATGGCGCGGTTCGTCGCCGGAGAACTCGATGTGCTCGTCTCCACGACCGTCGTTGAGGTCGGCGTCGACGTTGCGAACGCGACCGTGATGGTCGTGCTCGACGCGCACCGCTACGGCTTGGCGCAGCTCCACCAGCTTCGCGGGCGGGTCGGGCGCGCGGCGATCGAGTCTTTCTGCATCCTGGTCTATCCCGACGACGCCGGCGACGGCGACCGCCTGGATATCCTGACGCGCACGACCGACGGTTTCAAGATTGCCGACGAAGATCTACGCCTCCGCGGTCCCGGACAGCTCGCCGGCACGCTGCAGTCGGGCGCAGCGGAAATGCGACTCGGCGACCTCGTTCGCGACGTTGAGGTCTATCGCGCGGCCAAGGCTGCGGCCGAGCGCATCGTCGCGCGTGATGCGGATCTTTCGATGCCCGAACATGCCGGGCTGCGGGCGCTGCTCGAATCGCAGCCCAGCACCCGGGCGCTCCTGCTCTCGTCGTGAGGGTTACCTCGGCATGCCGCGAATAGAAGTTCGATGCTAGATCGTCGTTATTTCATCGCGCTCGCGTTTGCGGCAGCGCTCGCTTTCGTTCCGGGCCACGCACGCGCGGCCGACGGCGACGTGATGCGAGCCACCCTGCCCAACGGCCTCCGCGTGGTCGTCGTACGGAACAGGCTGGCGCCCGTCGTCACCCTCATGCTCAACTACGAAGTCGGATCCGACGAACAGACGATTCCGGGCCTCGCTCACGCCACCGAACACATGATGTTCCGCGGCAGCCGCACGCTCTCGTCCTCCCAGCTCATGAACGCGATCGGCGTCACTGGCGGTGATTTCGATGCGGATACGCAGAGCAACGTCACGCAGTTTTTCTTCACGGTGCCGTCTGCGTATCTCGATATCGCGCTGCGCGCCGAGCGTTCGCGCGCGATGGGACTCTTGATGTCGCCATCGCTCTGGGATCAGGAGCGCGGCGCGATCACGCAAGAGGTGCAACAAGACAACAGCATCGCGCTCTACCGGCTCTTCATCAAGATGCAGACGCGGCTGGTCGGCGGAACGCCGTACGCCAAGAACGGCCTTGGGACCGTGACTGACTTTGCCAAGAACGTCAACAGCGCCGAACTCTTGAAGTTCTATCACGAGTGGTATCATCCAAACAACGCGATCTACGTGATCGCCGGCGACGTCGACCCGGCGACGACGATCGCGCGCGTCAAGGAGCTCTTCGGCGACGTCCCACCGGCGCGACTGCCGGCCCGCGCGCCGGTCCACCTCGAGCCGCTGCATCGGGCGCTCTACCACGACGCCTCGGACCAAGGGTATACCAGCGTGCTGCTCGGCTATCGCTTCCCCGGCTACGACAGTCCGGACTACGCCGCCGGACAGATTCTGGGCGACGTCCTCTCGAGCCAACGCAGCACGTTCGGCGGGCTGGCGTTTACGGGCAAGGCGCTGGCGACGCAGTTCTTCGTCCAAGCCTATCCGCGGGCCGCGATCGCGATTGCGTTTGCGGCGGTTTCGGTGACGACGCCGCCGGCGACGATCGACCAGGAGTTACGCTCGATCATCGACGGCTATAAGAAGACGGGCGTTCCGCCCGACCTGGTTGCCGCGGCGAAGCTGCGCGAGATTTCCCAGCTCGAGTTCAGCGCGAACTCGATCGAAGGTCAGGCGACGGAGTGGAGCCAGGCCGTCGCGGTGCAGGGCCTCTCCTCACCCGACGACATGATCGCGCAGTTCGACAAAGTCAGCGTGGCCGACGTCGACCGCGTGCTGCGCACTTATCTCGACAACGATCGCGCCGTCGTGGCGTACGCCGTTCCGAAAAGCGCCGGCGCGGCAAGCTCGGGAGGCGCGCTCGCCAAAGAGAACAACGAGATTCCGCCGACGTCGCACGAACCACTGCCGGCCTGGGCGCAGAGCGTGCTCGAACACCTAAAGGTTCCCGAGCAGACGCTCTCGCCGGCCGACATGACGCTCTCGAACGGGATTCGCTTGATCGTGCAGCCCGAACGTATCACGCACACGGTCGTCGTCGACGGAGAGATTCTCAACGACCCGCAGATTCAGGAGCCGCCGGATCAGGAGGGCGTGGCCGACGTCACCGAAGCACTGCTGCCGTATGGAACGACGACCTACGATCGCGTCGCGCTGCAGGGTGAGCTGGACAAGATTGCCGCGACGACGTCGGCCGGCACCGAGTTTGGGCTCGACGTGCTCTCGTCGCAGTTCGACCGCGGCGTGCAGCTGCTCGCCGACGAGGAACTCCACCCGGCGTTCGATCCCGCGTCGTTCTCGATCGTCCGGCAGCAGAGCGTCGGCGCGCTCACCGGCGAGATGACGACGCCGGATCACCTGGCGGACGTCGCGCTCTCGAAAGCGCTCTATCCGGCGGGCGATCCCACGCAGCGCTTCGCAACGCCCAAGAGCGCTGGAGCGCTCTCAATCGACGACGTGAAGGCGTGGTACGCGACGGCCTATCGCCCGGATCTCACGACCATCGTCGTGATCGGCGACACGACGCCCGAAGCGGCGAAGGCGGTCTTCGAACGCTACTTCGGCGGTTGGAAAGCAACCGGACCGAAGCCGAATGTCGATCCGCCGCCGGCGCCGCCGAACGCGCCGAGCCAAGTCAACGTGCCGGCAACGGGACGCGTTCAGTCGTCGGTGCGGCTCGTGGAGACGCTCGGGCTCGTGCGCTCGGATCCGGCCTGGGCGCAGCTGAACGTCGCCAACACGGTGCTGACCGGCGGGTTCTACTCCTCGCTGCTCTACCACGATCTCCGCGAAGTCCACGGCTACGTCTACTCGGTGGGCAGCCGCGTCTCGGCCGGTCGCGTGCGTGCCTCGTTTAGTGTGAGCTACGGCTGCGAGCCACAGAACATCGTCCCCGCCGAGTCGCAAACGCGAACGATCCTGCGCCAACTTCAAAGCGCGCCGATCGCGGCAGACCGGCTCTTACGTTCTAAAGCGCTGCTCATGGGCGAGGTGCCGATACGCGAGTCGAGTTACGACGGCGTCACCGGACAGTTCCTCGACTATGCAGAACTTGGGCTGCCGCTGAACCAGAACGTCATCGACGCCCAGGCGGAACTCGACGCGACGGCGGCGAGCGTCCAGGCAGCACTGGCGAAGTATCTGCGTCCGGACGCGTTCGTGCGCATCGTCACCGGCCCAGGCCCGCGCTGAGGGACGAGCCTCCCTCCTAAGGGCCGCGGGCGCAGCGCGTCGAACGCGCCGGGCATGGAGCCGCACGTCGGGATCGGTTTTGACCTCGACCACACCCTCGCGATCGACAATAAGCTCGAGCGGGTCGCGTTTTTGCGCCTCCTCGAGGCGCTCTTGGAGCGAGGGGGACGGACGCTCGGCACGCTCGCCGACGAGATCGGTGGAATCGATCGTCTGCTCGTCCGCCAACGCGCCGGCGAGTTCTCGATCGAGGATGCGGTGCGCCTGTTCGTATCCGAACACGGTGTGGCGCCGAGCGAATCGCAGGTCGAGTGGTTCGTGAGCGCGGCGGTGCGCATGGTGCCTGAGTTCGTCGTGCCGCTGCCGGGCGCGAAGCGAACGCTGGCGGCCCTGCGCGAGCGCGGCGTCGCGATCGCCGTCTTGAGCAACGGTTGGAATCCACTGCAGCGCCGGAAGGCGGAGCAGGCCGGGTTCGACGGGCCGCTCTTGGTCAGCGCCGAGCTGGGCGTGCAGAAGCCGGACCGCGGTGCATTTGAAGCACTCCTCGCGCGACTCGGCACCGAACCGGACCAGACGTGGTACGTCGGCGACGATCCGATCGGCGACGTTGCCGGCGCCGCGCAGGCCGGGCTGCGCGCCGTTTGGATCGATTGGGAGGAGAAGACGTATCCACCGGATCTAGCGCCGCCCGCGCGCACGATAACCGCACTGGACGAGCTCTTGGAGATCGTCCCCGAACCGGTGCGCCTCTCGTGATGCGGCGCGTCGTCCTCGCGGCTGCGGCCGTCGCGCTTTTGTGCAGCTCGGTGCGCGGGTACGCGGCACTCGGACAGAGCGCGGGCGCCGCCCCGCCGCAATCGCCTTACCAGAGCAAGCTCGTCGACCTCGAGCGCAGCTATACGCTCTGGTCGTTCCAGCAGTATCCGACCTCGGCGACCGATGCGGGGATTCATACCTACGATTCACGCCTCGCCGATTACTCGGCTCAGACGCAGGCCGCGCAGATGGCGAAGCTCCGCGCCTTTCGCCGCCAGCTGATCGCGCTGACGCCGCCGCCCGGCGCGAGCGCGCACGAGCGCGTCGACTACCTGCTGATTCGATCGAACCTCGAGGGCGATTGGTGGGGGCGTGCGATCCTGCGCAGTCTCCAGCGCAACCCGACCGTCTACGAAGAAGAGTGCACAAACGGCATCTTCTCGATCGTGAAGCGGAGGTACGCCGACGACGAGACGCGCATCCGCGCCGCGATCGCACGCTTGCGAGCTTGCCCGGGCGTCTTGGCGCAGGGACGCGCCAACCTCACCCAGCCCGTGCGCGAGTTCGCTCAGATCGCGTCAGAAGATATTCGTGATGGCGACGCGCTCTTCACGACGACGCTCGACGAAATCGCGCGCGACGTCTCGCCGGCGACACGCGCCGACCTACGCGCGGCACAGAGCGTTGCGCTCGATGGGCTCCACGGCTATCGCAACTGGCTCGACTCGAATATGTCGAGCTTCCGAGCGGGCGGCTTCGCCGTGGGACGCAAGGAGTACGATTGGTACCTTCGGCGCGTGCTGCTCTTGCCGTACGATTCGTCGCAGGTCGCAGCGATCGGGCGCACCGAGCTCGCGCGCGACCGGGCGCTCGAGGTTTGGGAGCAGGCGCGCGACGCGCACGAGCCGGCCGGTCCGCCCGAGCCGACCTTCGATTCGAAGGAAGGCTTCCTTCAATACTACGAGGCGAGCCTGCAGAAGCTGATTGCCTTCATCGGGTCGCACCAGATCCTCGAGATTCCGTCGTACGTCGGTCCGTTTCATATCGTCGAGGTGCCCAAGGCGCTGGCGGCGACCTATCCGGGCGGATTCATGAACCCGCCGCCGATGTTCTCGACCGACACGCAGGGCTTTTACTTCGTTCCGGATTTCAGCCCGTCGAACAAGAGCTTCTTCGTCGAGCAGGCGCGGCAATCGGTGCTGCCGCTACTCGGCCACGAAGGTATCCCGGGCCATTTCCTCCAGTTCAGTGAAGCCTATCACAACCCCGACTTCGTGCGGCACGTGCAAGGGGATGGGGTCTTCGCCGAAGGCTGGGCTTTCTACGGCGAAGAGATGTTGATGCGCGAAGGGCTCTACGACGACAATCCCGGGGCGCGTTTGCAAGTCATTCACCTGATGCGCCACCGCGCGACGCGCATCGGCGTCGACGTGGGTTTGGCGACCGGTGAGATGACGCTGCCCCAAGCGATCGCGTACTTTCAGAAGAACGCCGGGATCGACTACGATACGGCGCGCGGCGAGGCGACGCGCTTTGCCATGGGGCCGGGTCAGGCGATCGACTATCTCACCGGCAAGACGCAGATCGAGACGCTGATCGGCTTGGTCCAAGATCGCGAAGGCTCGCAGTTCTCGTTGCGCGACTTTCACGACCGCCTGCTCTCGTACGGGACGGTTCCCTTCTCGACGATTCGCTACGAGTGGCTCGGCGACGACACGTGGCTGCGACCGGCTTTGGAGCCGCTGGGGCCGCGCGAGTTCTCGGAGGCTCCCTAGCCGGTGCCGAAGATAACGGGGGGCTCCCTTGGAAGCCGGAAGCTGCGCTCGCCGAAGGGACCGAACGTGCGTCCAACCCCGGGGCGCGTCAAGGAGTCGCTCTTCTCGATCCTCGTGCACCGCCTCGAAGGCGCGCACGTGCTCGACCTCTTCGCCGGCACCGGCGCGATCGGGTTCGAGGCGGCGTCGCGCGGCGCCGCCCGCGTCGTCTCGGTCGAGGCCCAGCGCGACGTCGCGCAAGCGATCGAGGAGGCCGCCAAGAATCTCGGGGTGGACGACGTCGTGACGGTCTTTCAGGCACCGGCCGAGCGCGCGCTCTACCGGCTGGAAGGCCCCTTCGATATCGTCTACCTCGATCCGCCGTACGCCGATCCCGTTCCGTTGCAGCTCTTCCGCCTGCTGCGCGAGCGCGAACTGCTGGCGCCCGGGGCGGTCGTCGTCTACGAGCACGCGGCGAAGCGCATCCTGCCCGAGATACCCGGGTATCGGTCGGAGCGCGAAGAAGTCTACGGCGATGTCGCTCTGGCTTTCCTGGCGCCGGAATCTTGACGAACGGTAGGCCGATGCGCGTAACGCGCGCCGTCTATCCCGGATCGTTCGACCCGCCGACGAACGGTCACCTCGACGTCATCGAACGTGCCGCAGGCGTATTCGGCGAACTCCTCGTCTCGATCGTCGTCAATCCGCAGAAACGCACCCCGATGTTCTCGCTCGAAGAGCGCGAGGAGATGCTCAAGGCCTGCGTCGCAAAAATTCCGAACGTGCGCGTCGAGCACTTTCGCGGGCTGCTCGCCGAGTACGTGAAGGCCGCGCAAGCCGACGTCATCGTCAAGGGCCTGCGCGTCGTCTCCGACTTCGAAAGCGAGATGTCGGCGGCGATGATGAACCGGTCGCTCTCAAACGTCGACACGCTCTTTCTGATGGCCGATCAGAAGTATTCGTTCGTTAGCTCCAGTCTGGTCAAAGAGGTCTTCTTTCTCGGCGGCGACGTCGCCGCACTCGTGCCCGAACCGGTTCTCCGCGTGATGTCGGAGAAACGCACAAGCTTGCAACGGAGGTAATAAATGTCGGTCTATCGCGTGCTGGATAAGCTCGAGGCCTACGTTCACGAAGGGACCTGGCTCCCCGCCGGCTATCGAATTCTCTCCGAAGAACGGCTGCTCGAACTGATGGAGAAGATCCGCGCTTCGCTGCCCGAGGAAGTCGGTCGAGCGAAGGTGATCGCAAAGGATCAGGAGCGCGTGATGCGCGCCGCGCACGAGAAGGCGCAGGCGATCGTCGAGGAAGCGGCCAGCAAACACGAGGAGCTGGTCGACGAGAACGAGATCGTCCAGCGGGCACGCACGACCGCCGACGTCGTGCTGCGCGAAGCCGAGGAGCGCGCCGAGAAGATTCGCGAAGGAGCCGATCGGTACGCCGCCGACGTGCTCGCCGAGATGGAGGCGCGCCTCTCCGGTGCGATCGGCTCGGTGCGCAAAGGGCGGGAGACGCTGGAGCGCCAGCGGCAACCGGCAGACCGGCCGTTAGCCGACGCGGCGGCCAAGAGCAAGCGCGCCGCTTTCGACCTGCAAGCAGCCGCCGAGGAGACTGCCGCGCTCGAATCCGTCTGAACAGGCGGCGATGTTGGAATAAGAGAGCATGAAGTACACGACAATCATGCTCGCGCTCGCAGGCTTGCTCGCGATCCCCGCGCTTGCCGACCAGTTTGGCGGCGTGTCCGGTACCGTCGTCGACGCGCGGAGCGGCCAGCCCATTGCCAACGCGCACCTGTTCTACTATCGGGCCCCCTATATGGAAAACGGGTTCAACCACATGATGACGCTCGAAACGAACCGGCGCGGCTTCTTTAGCGATATCACGCTCGAACCGGGACGCTACGTCATCATGGCGCGCTTCCCCGATCGGGTCGAAGGATGCGCGGTCGAGGACGTCGTCGGCGGCGAAGTCGCGCGCTTGCGCATCGAGATCGGCCGCGAAACGATCATGTGCAGCGGGCCGCGCGTTCACCCGGCGCTGGTCGACCCGAACGCGACCGCCGACGTCTACCGAGTCTAAACTGGGGGCGCTTCGACGTTGTGGGCAAAAGCCTCGAGGCGCGCGCGGTCGATCGCTTTGACGCGCCCGCGATCGAGTTCGAGCGCTCCGGCGTTCTTGAGGCGCAGGAGCGCTCGCGCCGCCATGTCGCGCACCGTTCCGGCGGCCGCCGCAATCTGCGCTTGCGAGAGGTTTTCCACGCCGGGAAGGCCGCGCGCCATCCCGACCGACGTGCGCGCGTATCCGAGTAAAAACTTCGCGACGCGCTGCAGCACGTGAGCGAAGGCCAGGTCGGCGATCGTGTCTATCGATCGGCGGCGGGCCTGCGACGAAGCGATCAGAAAGCCTAACGCGAGCTCGGCATCGTTGCGCGCGGCGTGGATTACCGCCTCGCTCGGCAACGTCACGACCGTGGCGTCGGTCAACGCCTCGGCGCGCGTCGTCGCGCCGCCGCCGTCGAACGTGCCGCTCTCGTTGAGCGTATCGTGCGTGAGACGTTCGCCGATCGTGTGCGTTTTGCCGTCGGGCGAGAGAAGCGTGTAGATGGCCTTGCCGCTCTTCACGATGCCGAGATACGGCCAAACCTCGCCCTCGTCGAAGATCGTCTCGCCGGCGCGATAGCTGCGCTCGCCGATCTGCGCGGCTAGGTCTTTGATCGTCGACGCTTTGGCCGAGGTAAACGCCGGAACGTGCGTGAGGAAGCCCTCTCCATTGGCGTTTTCGTCGATGCGCTCGAGGCGAATCGTCCAGCGATTGCTTCCAAGGTTGCGCGCGTCCCACGAGAAGCGTCCCGGGCGCAGCTGCGTCATCTCGTTACGCAACGCGCGCGGATCGGTCTCCTCGGTGATCTCGAGCGCGCTTCCGGCCTGCAGTTTGTCGAACGCCTCGAGGATGTGCGAGGTCTTGGTCGCAGGGAGCAGCGAGCGGGCGTCGAGCGTCGCCGCAGCTGGTCGGTTGATCGGCATACCCAGCCGGTTTTAGGGACCTCCCACGACGGAGCCTGCCGGGACGCGGCAGCGGCACACAGAATACCGACGCGATGAGTATTGCACTGCAGGATAACGATATCGTGGTCGTGGCGGGGGCCCGCACCCCGTTTGCTAACCTGGGCGGCGCGCTCGCCGACCTCACCGCCACCGACCTCGCGGTTGCGGCGTCGGAAGCGGCTATCGCCCGCAGCGGCGTGCCGAAGGAGAAGATCGACGAGGTCGTCTTCGGTAACGTGATCCAAACCAGCGCCGATGCGATCTACCTCGCCCGCCACGTCGGCCTGCGCGCGGGGCTGCCGACCGCCGTGCCGGCGCTCACGGTCAACCGCTTATGCGGCTCGGGCCTGCAGGCGATCCTATCGGCCGCGCAATCGCTCGCGCTCGGAACCGCGACCTACGCGCTGGCCGGCGGCAGCGAGAACATGAGCCAAGCGCCGCACGTCGTCCGCGGGGCACGCAAAGGCTTTCATCTCGGCGCGCAGGTCGCGTTCGAAGATTCGCTCTGGACCGCGCTGATCGATTCGTACGGCAATACGCCGATGGCGATTACGGCCGAGAACCTTGCAAAGAAGTATGGGGTTTCGCGCGCCGAATGCGACGAGTTCGCGCTGGCAAGCCAGGAGCGCGCCATTGCCGCGCAGGCCGACGGTTACTTTGCCGAAGAGATCGTACCGGTCGACGTTCCCGGACCGAAAGGTTCCAAAGTAACCGTCGATAAGGACGAAGGCCCGCGCCAAGGCTTGACGATGGAGAAACTCGGAAAACTCGCGGCGCGCTTCGTCGAAAATGGCGTCGTGACGCCGGGCAACGCCAGCGGGATCACCGACGGCGCCGCGGCCGTCGTCCTGACGACGCGCAAACGGGCGAAGGAGGACGGCGTGCCGTGGATCGGCCGCATCGTTGCGTCGAGCGTCGTCGGCGTCGATCCGTCGATCATGGGCATCGGACCGGCGTTCTCGATTCCGAAAGCGATGAGCCGCGCCGGCCTGCGCGAGAGCGATCTCGCCGTCATGGAGATCAACGAAGCTTTCGCGCCCCAGGTTCTGGCATGCTTGCGCGAGATGAAAAGCGATTCCGTGCGGCTCAATCCGCACGGCGGCGCGATTGCGCTCGGGCATCCGCTCGGCGCCTCGGGCGCGCGTCTCGCGATGACCGTCCTGCACGATCTGCAACAGCGCGGCGGCGGGTTCGGCATCGCGTCGGCTTGCATCGGCGGCGGTCAGGGTATCGCGGCCGTTTTTGGTGTGGAGTAGCGAACCGGTACGGCGTCTCTTCAAGCCCGCCCGCGCCTGGGACGTCGTCGCGGTGCTCGTCATCGCGTTTGCCGCATGGAAGATGTTTGCGGCGCCACGGTTTTTTAACGCCCCCGGCGCGCACCCAGCGCCGCACGCCGTCTACACGCGTCTCGACGGCGGCGGCACGTTCCGCGTCGCCAACCAGCGCGGACGGCTACTCTTTCTGGATTTCTACGCGACTTGGTGCGCGCCGTGTAAGATCGAGCTTCCGCTGGTCGAAGCCTGGTCGCGCGCTCACCCCGACGCCGTGGTCGTTCCGATCGACGTCGGCGAGCCGAGCGCGGTCGCGTCGGCGTTCGCGCACCGCTATCGCTTGGAGAACGTCGCCCTCGATCCGCAGAGCAGCGCTCGCGCCCTCTTCGGCGTCGAGGGCTTTCCGACGATCGTCGTGATCGACGCGAGCGGCCACGTCCGCGCCAAGTGGGAAGGCTTGAACCCCGCGATTGCGCTCGCGATGACCAACGCGCAGAAGAAGCTCTAGCGGCCCTTCCAGCTCGGCTTGCGCTTTTCGAGAAAGGCGCCGGTGCCTTCTTTGATATCCTCGGTGTCGACGAGCATACCGAACTCCAACGCTTCGAGCTCGAGCCCGTCGTCGATCGAGAGGTGTGCCCCGTTGTTGATCGCGCGCTTGCACGCGGCGATCGCCAGCGGCGCTTTCGACGCGATCGTCGCGGCAATCCGCTTCGCTTCGGTCATCAGGTCGGGAAGCGGCACGACTTTCTGAACCAAACCGATGCGCAGCGCCTCCCGCGCGTCGATGATCTCGCCGGTGAGACAGAGGTACATCGCCATGCCTTTGCCGACGAGGCGCGTCGTTCGCTGCGATCCGCCGTAGCCCGGAATCAAGCCGAGATTCACCTCGGGTTGGCCAAACTTGGCGTTCTCGCTCGCGATGAGAATGTCGCCTGCCATCGCGATTTCGCAACCGCCGCCCAGCGCGAAGCCGTTGACCGCCATCACGACCGGCACGCGGAGCCGCTCGATCTGACGCGTGAGCGCTTGCCCGGCGCGCGCCTGGTTGGCGCCCGAGCCGGCGCTCGCCAGCGCATTGAGCTCGGTGATGTCGGCGCCCGCGGCGAACGCCTTCTCGCCCGAGCCGGTCACGACGATCGCGCGAACGCGGGCGTCGCGCTCCATCTCGGCGAGCGCCTCGGAGACCTCGCGCAGAAGCGCAGAGCGCAGCGCGTTGAGCACGTTGGGCCGGTTGAACGTGATGAGCCCGACCGGTTCTTCGACCGCGACCAGAATATCGGTAAACGACATATGTCAACCTTATGGTTAGATAAAGGGTGCAGGTTCCTTCGTTGCGTTGCGGGGAAGTGACCTCTGGCTTATACTGGGGACGATTTCGCGGGAGGTGGCAGTGGCAGTTCGGACGGCATATCATGAGGCACTCGAGGCGACGCGGCTCGACGTCGTGCGGCTCGGTGCGCTCGTTGGCGATGCGATACGCGTGGCAGTCGACGCGCTCGATCGCCGCGACGCTGGGGCCGGGGCGCGCGTCGTCGCCGGCGACGACGTCGTCGACGATCTCCGCCGCCGAATCGAGGCCCATTGCATCGAGTTGATCTGGCGGCAGCAACCGGTGGCCGGAGAGCTCCGCGAGGTCGCCGCGATGCTCGAGATCGCCACCGACTTGGAACGCGTCGGCGACTACGCCGTTGATATCGCCAAGAACGCCATCAAGCTATCCGATCAGCCGATGCGCCCGCAGAAGGTGGAGATCGATCGAATCGCAAGCGTCGCCCACGGCATGCTCCTGGACGCGATGCGGGCGTACACCGAACGCGACGCAAACCTGGCGAGCGCGGTGATCGATCGCGACGACGAAGTCGATAAGCTTTACAAGCGCAGCATCAAGCTGCTGCAAGTCGAGATGCGCGCCGATCCCGAGATCGTGCGGCCGGGCACGCGCTATCTCTTCGTGCTCGCCTCGCTCGAGCGCGTCGGCGACCGGGCCGGCAACATCGCCTGGCACACCAAGGACATGGTCGGCGCGGAGTGATCTCACTAATCTCCAGCGTCGTCCTCGCCGCGATGGCCGGCGGCACGATTTTCCCGACGCCGGGAACCTATCGCTACACCGCGTCGCTCAACGGCGCGTCGGTCGGCCAATGGGCGGTCAGCGTCAAGCGCGACGGGAGCGCGACGGAGATCGACGAGACCTCAGCCGCCTCGCTCGCCGGTATGCGGGTCTCGGCGACCGCTGCGCTCGTGCTCGGTCCCGATCTCGCACCAACGCAATACAACGGAAGCTATCGGATGGCCGGGCAGGCGCCCGCAGTCACCGTCGCGCTCACGCCCGGCTCCGCAACCGTGGTCGGGTCGGAGACGAGCGGCCCGCGGACCTTGTCGCTCGGCGCGAATACCAAGCACTTCGTCGTCATCGAGCCGGGGTTGCTCGCCGGTCTCTTCGCACTGCCCGCGCAACTGCAGACGTGGAAGGACCCAGCGGTTACGTGGGTTACGCCGATGACGGCTCAGGCGCAGGCGCTGACGGCCGCGCCTTCCAGCGCGGCCGGCCGGCCCGCCGACGTACCCAGTCAAGACGTGGCGATCGCGATGGGCGGTCAGATCCCGTTTACGATTTGGTACGACCCCAGCACGCTTGTCCCGGACAAGGTGATCGTGCCGTCGCAGAACGCCGTCCTCACGCGACTGCCCTAATCGAGAACCCGGAACGCTCCCGGTTCGAGCGGTTCGACGGCGCGCGAGTCGATCGGCAGATGGCGGAGCAAGCGCTCTAAGACGCCGAGCGTCCCTCGATGGGCGACGATCAACGTCTCGTTCGAATCCTCGATCGCGGCGGCCAACTCGCGAAGACGGTCCGCCACGTCGAGGAAGCTCTCCCCGCCGGGAGGCCGGAACGATGCCGGGTTGCGCCGGCGTTCCGCAAGCCCTTGCGGGTCGTGCACCTCCAGCCACGCCAGCGTCTTATCTTCCCAGGCCCCGAAATCGACTTCGCGCAGCGCGCGCTCGATCGCGAACGGGAGCGACGGGGCAACGATCTCGCGCGTCTCCAAGGCGCGTCGCATCGGGCTGACAAGGCAGCGTTTCAGCTCGAGGTCGAGCAAGGCAGGCGTCACGCGCAGGCACGCTTCGCGCCCTTGCTCGCTGAGCGGTGGATCGCCGCTGGAGAGAAAGCGTCCGGCGGCGTTCTGCTCGGTGGCCCCGTGACGGAAGAGCACGATCCTACGAGATGCCGGCAACGACGCTCCGCTCGAGGAGTCGCGCCGGAACGCCCGCAGCGATCGCGTACGGCGGGATATCGTCGACCACGACCGCGCCGGCCGCGACGACGGCATGATGCCCGATCGAGACGCCTGGCGTGACGATCGCCCCAGAGTAGATCAAGGCGTGGTCGCCGATGCGAATCGGCGCACAGTCGATCTGCAACGGGGTGTGCGTGCCGGTCAAGCTTGGCTGAAAGCGCCCCTGCTGCGAGGTAAGGTGAACGTGCGCGCCGAGGTGCACGCTATCTCCGATCTCTATCCCGCCGCCTCCCCAGAGCACGCTATACGGACCGATCTCGACGGCGTCCCCGATGCGGATGAAGCCGCGCCGCTGGTTGACCGTTCCGGGATTGAGGTAGGCGCAATGGTCGATGAAGACGCCCGTACCCACCGTAATGCGATCGGCGCCGCGAATCAGCACGCGGCTCCCGAAGCGCACGTTTCCCAGCGCCAAGCGCTGGGCCTCGTCGGCGAGCTCGGCCGAGACCGCGCGAGCGATCGCGCGCCAGATGATCGCGATGCGCTTCGCTGGCGACATGCGTTAACTCTAACCGGGGCGAGGCTCGGCATCATGGGCCGGGCGTACCTAGGAGCGCGAGGCCTTCGTCCCGCGACACCGGCGTCGGCGTCATTTTAAGAGCTTGCTTCGCCGGCGCGCGCCGTCCTGCCGGCGCGAAGCGGCCCGGAAGACCTAAAATGCGCGGGGCAATGGCACCCAATCCGGCGTCCGTCCCGTCCTACAACGCCGCGGGCTTCGACCGATACAATGTCGTCAAGTGAAGATGAAGATCGGCCTCGGCGAGCAACAGCAACGACGCGGCATTCGGCCCGCGCTGCGTTACGGTCTTCTGGCCTCCGATTTGCTGCTCTCCGTCGGAGCGGTCGCGCTCGCGACCGGCGTCGCCGACGTGCACTCGGCCACGGCGGGCCAATGCTTGATCCTGGCCGCGGTGCTCTTTGCCAGCGGCGCGTACGCACAGTTTCGTTACGAGAGCGCTCGTACGTTCGACTTCCACGACGTGTTACGGCTGCTCGGCGGGGCGATCGCCGGAACGCTGCTCGCGCTGGTGCTGGTCTGGATCGTGCCGACCCCGCTCTCGCACCTTTCCGGGAGGCTGGTGGCGGTCTCCGCGATGCTGGCCTTCATCTTACGCATGTTCGTGCGCATCGGCATGGTGCTCGCCCGCACGAAAATTCTCACCCACCGGCCGAACGCGCAGCGCGTCCTGGTGATCGGCGTGGGCCTGCCGGCGCTTTCGCTCATTCGGGCGATTCAGGAAGACCGCGATCTGCCGATGTCGGTGGTAGGATGCGTCGACGACGGCGCGGTCAAGCGCGTCGACGGCGTGCCCGTCCTCGGCGCGATCGAAGATCTGCCGGCGGTGTTGAAGAAGCAGCAGATCGATTCGGTGATCGTTGCGATCCCGGCTGCCCCGCTCCAGTTGATCAATCGGATCAAGGAGCTGTGCAGTTCGCACGCGCCGGATGCCCCGCAGCCGACCGTCAAGGTCGTACCCGACGCCGCCGAGCTGCTCAGCGATCGGGTGACGGTTTCCCGAATCCGCGACATTCGGCTCGAGGACGTGCTCGTTCGCGAGCCGGTCGTCGTGGATACCGCCGCGCTGCGGCCATACCTCGAGGATCAAATCGTTCTGGTTACCGGTGCGGGCGGCTCGATCGGAAGCGAGCTCTGCCGCCAGATCGTCGCATTCGAGCCGCGCCTGCTGCTCTTGCTCGGACACGGCGAGAACAGCCTCTTCGCGATCGAAGAGGAGCTTCGTTATAAGTACGGCTTCACGCGCTCGAAGATGATCCTTGCCGACGTCGCCGACGCCTGCGCGATGCGAGCCGCGTTCGGGCGGCATTATCCGCGGATCGTCTTCCACGCCGCGGCCCACAAACACGTGCCGATCGTCGAAGATAACATCTGCGAGGCGGTGCGGAACAACGTGCTGGGCACGCATACGGTCGCGCTCGCCGCGGCCGCGACGGGCACCGCCAAGTTCGTCCTCCTCTCGACCGACAAGGCCGTCAATCCGACGAGCGTCATGGGGTTGACCAAGCGGATGGCCGAGCTTATCTGCCAGTCGTTCGCCGGCGGGAGCGCGACCGAGTTCGTCTCGGTGCGCTTCGGCAACGTGCTCGGCAGCCGCGGAAGCGTGCTCCCGACCTTCAAGCGCCAAGTCGCCGCCGGGGGCCCCGTGACGATCACGCACCGCGATATGAAACGCTACTTCATGACCATACCGGAGGCGGTCTCGCTCGTCTTACAGGCGATGTCCATGGGTCGCGACGGCGAGGTCTTCGTCCTCGACATGGGAGATCCGATCCGCATCATCGACCTCGCCGAATCGGTCATACGGCTGAGCGGGTACGTACCCTATCGAGATATCGACGTCGTCGAAACGTCGATGCGGCCGGGTGAAAAGCTGTTCGAAGAGATTCTCACCAATCGCGAGGATTTCACGCGCACCAGCCACCATCGCCTCTTCATCGCTAAGCAGGATCGCCTTAACTACGGCGACCTCGGAATCGCCGTGCCGCGGCTCAGCCGCGCGGTCCGCGCGTCCGACTGGGGCACGGCGCTGGGAATCATGCAGGAGTTCGTGCCCGAGTTCGAGCCCGGCGCGCATCTCAAGGTCGCGGCGCGCACCCGCATCGCGGTCGAACGCGACGCGATCGCAGCCGCCTCAAACGGCAAAGCGGCACACGAGATCGTCTTCGTAGGAACCGGCCGAAGTGCTTGATCGCGTGCAGCTCCTCGAGCCCGTGGCTCCGGCGCTCATCGCGCTGAAGAAGAAGATCCTCGAGCGTACTGCGGTGATCGGGGTCGCGGGCGTCGGATATGTCGGTTTGCCGCTCGCCGTCGAAAAGGCGAAGGTCGGCTTTACCGTCGTCGGCTACGATCGCAATCCGATCCGCGTCGATCAGCTCAACCGGGGCCTGAACTACATCCGCGACGTCGACGACCGGGAGCTCGCCGAGATGGTGGACGCCGGGCGTCTGAGCGGCACGATCGACTTCGCAACGCTTGGCCGGTGCGACGCGGTGATCATCTGCGTCCCAACCCCTCTGACGCCGAACCTGGATCCGGACATTTCGTATATTCGGGCGGTCGGCGAGCGGATCGCGGAACATCTCCATCCGGGCCAACTGGTCTGCTTGGAGAGCACGACCTATCCCGGGACGACGAGCGAGGTGCTCTTACCGCTGCTGCGGCGCAGCGGGCTGTGCGTCGGCGAGGATTTCTTTCTCTGTTTCTCGCCGGAGCGCGTCGATCCGGGCAACGCCCGCTACACGACGCGCAATACGAGCAAGGTGGTCGGCGGCATCACGCCGGCGTGCCTCGAGGCCGGATGCTGCTTCTACGAGCAGACGATCGTCGACGTGCTGCCGGTCTCCTCGCCGAAAGTCGCCGAGATGACCAAGGTTTTCGAGAACACCTTTCGCGCGGTGAATATCGCCCTGGTCAACGAGATGGCAATGCTCTGCGACCGGCTCGAAATCGATATTTGGGAAGTGATCGACGCCGCCGCGACCAAGCCGTTCGGGATCATGCGCTTCGACCCCGGCCCCGGCGTCGGCGGACACTGCATACCGCTAGATCCGTTCTATCTCGCGTGGAAGGCGCGCGAGTACGACTTTCACGTCCGGTTCATCGAGCTAGCCGGCGAGATCAACGTCGGCATGCCGTACTTCGTGCGCGAAAAGGTCCTCCGGGCGCTCAACGAGCGCGGGCAAGCGATTAAAGGCGCGACGATCTTCGTGCTCGGCGTCGCCTACAAGCGCGACGTCGACGATTGCCGCGAGTCGCCGGCGGTTAAGGTGATCGACTTGCTCGCGCGCGACGGCGCGTTAATCGAGTACCACGACGCGCACGTTCCCAGCTTCACCGATCATCGCGGGTGCTCGCGCCACTCGATCCCGCTCTCCAAGGAGATGCTCGAGCAGGCCGATTGCGTCCTGATCTTGACGGACCATTCGGACGTCGATTACCGGCGCGTCGCCACCACCGCGCGTCTCGTGGTCGATACGCGAAACGCGACCCGCCATCTCAACGGCGAGCGTACCCGCGTGATACGGCTGTGAGCGCGAAGCGCCCGCGGATCGGCGTCGTCGGAGCCGGGAAATGGGGGATGAACATCGTGCGCTGCTGCGCGCGGCTGGGCGTGCTGGCGGCTGCGTGCGATTCCGACCTGCATCCCCTCGAAGAGATCCGATCCCGCCACCAGGGGGTACGCGTCTTCTGCGACTACTCCACGATGTTGCGGCTCGGCAAGGTCGACGCCGTTGCGGTCGCCGCGCCGGCCCAGCTCCATGCCGAGCTGGCCGTGACCGCGCTCGAGGCGGGCTGCGACGTCTTCGTCGAGAAGCCGCTCGCGCTGAGCGTTCCCGACGCGCAGCGCGTGGTTGACGCCGCCCAGGCATTTGGGAAAAAGCTCGTGGTCGGCCACTTGATGCTCTACCATCCGGCGATCCGGACGATGCTGCAGATGATCCGGCGCGGCGCGATCGGCGACGTACGCCACTTTCGCGGCCGGCGCGCGAGCTGGGGGCGCCTGCGGTCGCACGAAGACGTTTGGTGGAGTTTTGCGCCCCATGACGTGGCGGTCATGCTCGAGGTCTTCGCCGAGGAGCCGCTCTCCGCGAGCCGCGCGCAGAGCGCCTTTGCGCGCAGCGAGATCGCCGATTTCGCCTACGCGGACTTTCGCTTCTCGCAGGGGCGCAGCGCGCACATCGAGGTCGCCTGGATCGACCCCGCAAAGGGTTCGCGCATCGACGTGTTCGGCTCGCGCGGCGTGCTCTCGTTCGTCGACGACCGCGAGGCTCCGCGGCTGTGGCTCACGCCGTGCGGCGATCGCGCCAACGAATGCGGCCAGCCGGAACTCTGGCGGAACGAGGCGGAGGGGGTCGAGCTGCCGCCGGGCGAGCCGCTCGTGCTGGAACTGGAAGCCTTCTGTCGCACGGTGCGCGGCGGCCGTCCGCCGCCGAGCGACGGCGCGGAGGGCCTAGCGGTAGTGAGGACGCTCGCGATGGCCGGCGATCGCGGGCCGGCGCAGCGATGAGCTTGCTCGCCGCGCCGGCGGGCTACTACGTCCACGAGAGCGCGTACGTCGACGAACCGGTCAACATCGGCGAGGGGACCAAGATCTGGCACTTTTCGCACGTCCTGGCTGGGAGCGCAATCGGCCGTGCCTGCACGATCGGGCAGAACGTCGCGATCGGGCCTCGCGTGCGGATCGGCGACCGCGTCAAGATACAGAACAACGTCTCGGTCTACGAGGGAGTTGAGCTGGAAGACGAGGTCTTCTGCGGACCGAGCGTGGTTTTCACCAACGTTGCGACCCCGCGCAGCGGGACGCCTCGCAATCGCCGCGAGGACTTCGCCGCGACGCTCGTCAAACGCGGCGCGACGCTGGGAGCAAACGCGACGATCGTCTGCGGGCATACGATCGGCGAGTACGCGTTCGTGGGAGCCGCTTCGGTGGTTACGAAGGACGTTCCGGCCTACGCGATCGTCTACGGCAATCCCGCCCGCGTTCGCGGATACGCGTGCGAGTGTGGCTTGCGCCTGACCTTCGCGCGAGAAGCCGCGAGCTGCAGCTGCGGCCGGCGCTATCGTTGCGACGACGGCGGAAGCGTCGCGCGGGTAACCGCGTGATCCCAAGCCTCGACTTAGCGCGCCAATACGCCGGCATTAAGGAAGAGCTCGATGCGGCGGTGGCAAACGTGCTCGCCGGCGGCGTGTATATCAACGGTCCGAACGTCGCGGCTTTCGAAGCGGAGGTTGGAGCGTACGCCGGCTGCCGCTACGCGGTCGGCTTAAACTCGGGTACCGACGCGCTCCTGCTCGGTTTGCGCGCCCTCGGAATCGGCCCCGGCGACGAGGTGATCACGACGCCGTTTACCTTTGCGGCGACGAGCGAGGCGATCTGCAACGCCGGCGCGCGCGTCGTCTTTGCCGATATCGATCCGGTCACGTTCGACCTCGACCCCGCGGCGGTACGCGCCGCGATCACGCCGCGGACGCGAGCGATCCTGGTCGTCCATCTCTACGGCCAGCCGGCCGCGATGGACGAGATGCTCGACGTTGCGCAGCGTCACCACCTGGCCGTCGTCGAAGACTGCGCCCAATCGATCGGCGCCGCGTTCGGCGCGCGCCCAACCGGAAGCTTCGGGGCGTTCGGCGCGGTGAGTTTCTTCCCCACCAAGAATCTTGGGGCGTGCGGCGACGGCGGGATGGTCGTCACCGGGGACTCGGCGCTCGCGCAGCGCGTGCGCCGGTTGCGCGCGCACGGGGCGGCGGCAAAATACTACCATGAGGAGCTGGGCGTCAACAGCCGCCTCGACGAGCTGCAGGCGGCAATCCTGCGGGTCAAGCTGCGCCATCTGGAAGCGTGGATCGAACGCCGGCGCGCGATCGCGGCACGTTACGTCGCGGCGTTGCGCGGAGCGGCAGTCGAGGTTCCGCGCGAGGCGCCGAACACGCGTCACGCGTACCATCAGTTTACCGTGCGCGTTGCGGGCGAACGCGATCGCGTGGCGGGGACGATGCGCGGCCGCGGCGTGCAGACCAGCGTCTACTATCCGGTCCCGCTGCACTTGCAGCCGGTGCACGCCGATCTTCACCTGCGCGAGGGCGCGTTTCCGCAGGCGGAGCGCGCCGCCCGCGAGGTGCTCTCGCTGCCGATTTTTCCCGAGCTTGCGAAGGAAGAGGTCGGCGGCGTGGCGGGCGCGCTACGCGAGGCCGTGCGTTGCGCGTCCTAACCTGCGTCGGCGCGCGTCCGCAGTTCGTCAAGGCTGCCGTGCTCAGCGCCGAGTTCGCGAGTCGCGGCATCGAAGAAGTCCTCGTCCATACCGGACAGCACTACGACGCGGAGATGTCGGACGTGTTCTTCGAAGAGCTTGCGCTCCCCCAACCGCGTTACGAGCTGGGCGTCGGGTCTGCGAGCCACGGCGTGCAGACCGGCGAGATGATGGCGAGGCTCGAGCCGGTCGTCTCGGCCGAGCGGCCGGACTGGCTGGTCGTCTACGGCGATACGAACAGCACGCTCGCGGGCGCGCTAGTCGGCGCGAAGCTGGGCGTCGGTGTGGCGCACGTCGAAGCCGGTCTGCGCTCGTTCAATCGCGCCATGCCCGAGGAGCTCAATCGGATCGTCGCCGATCACGTCGCCGACGTGCTCTTCGCGCCGAACGAGCGCGCCGCGCGTCAGCTCGCCACCGAAGGGATCGGCAGCGGCGTCTACGTCGTCGGCGACCTGATGATCGACTTGGCGCATCGTCTTGCCGCGTCGCTGCCCGAATACCCGGAGATCCTCACGCGCACCGGCGTCGGACCGTATACCTATGCCGTCGCGACGATTCACCGGGCTTCGAATACCGACGATCCGCAGGCGTTCGCGCGTCTGATCGAAGGGTTGCGCGCCGTCGAGATGCCGGTGGTTTTCCCGGTGCACCCGCGCACGCGGGCGATCGCCGCCGCGCACGCGGTCGGCGCGAAGGATAACATCATCGTCACGCCACCGCTCTCCTATGGCGAGATGATCGCCCTGATGAGCCGGGCGCAGGTCGTCTTTACCGATTCGGGCGGCGTGCAGAAGGAGGCGTACGTGTTGCGCGTGCCGTGCGTCACGCTGCGCGAGGAGACCGAATGGGTCGAGACGCTGGAAGGAGGCTGGAACGTGCTCGCGGGAAGCGACCCGGCGAAGATCGAGCGCGGCGCGCGGCGATTCGTGGCCGGACGCCAGCGCCCGCACTACGGCGACGGCCGTGCGGCCGAGCTGATCGCGACCGCGCTGCTAGGCGCGCAACGCGGCCTCGAGTTCGCTCGCGAAAGCGGCGGCGAGATCGCGAGCGTCGAGCACCGTTCCGGGTTCGGCGTGCGCCTCCCGGTCGCCGGCGGTGAAGCGCCGATAGGCAGCGCGTAACGAGGCTTTCGCCTCGTCGAGATTGGCTGCAAACCACCCCAGGCGGCTTCGCTCGAGATACTCGCGCATCGCGCTAGCGGGCGGTCCGAAGGCGAGAATCGGCCGGCGCGCGCCGGCGTATTCAAAGATCTTGCTCCCCAGCTCGTGCGCCGTCGATTCGTCGAGGTTGAGGAAGACGAGCAAGTTGGAGGCCGCGCGCTGCGCCGCGAGGGCGGCGCCGCGCGGTACGGTCCCATGCTCTTCGATCATGTCGCCGATCTGCAAGCGTCGAGCGAGGTCGCGAACCCCGCCGGCGTTGGGGCCGAAGAAGTGGACGCGCGTTTGTCCGGCCGCGTCGCCCTCGCGGCGCAGCGCGGCGAGCGCTTCGAAGAAGAGGCTCGGCGAGCGCCGGCCATCGTAGAGCGAGCCGGTGTAGCAAAACTCGAATCCGCGCGGCTGAATCGGGAGAAACGCCGACCATTCGCGCGGATCGTAGCCGTTGGGAATCACCCCGACGGGCCGCTGGTGGAGTCGCTGGAGGTGAGCGGCGATGGACGGCGAGATCGCCGTTATGGCGCGAGCCCGCGCGATCAGCGAGCGCTCGAGGGCGCATTCGAGTCGAAGACGGAGCGCGCTGCGGCATACGTAAGCGTTTCCGGTCCAGGGATCCCGGTAGTCGGCGATCCACGGCAAGCGGCGGTGCCGCGCGATCGCCGCGGCGACGATATGCGCGGTCGCGGGCATCGCCGTGCTGACGATCGCGTCGAAACGCTCCTCACCGGAAAGGCGCAGCCCGGCAGCGATCGCCGCCGGCAGCCAGCCCACGGTGCGATCAGGGAAGTAGAGCGCATCCTTGGCCGCCCGCAGAAGCCGGCGCAAGCGCGAGGGGCGAACGGCGAGCGTCGCGCCGCCGAGCGCTCCACGCACCGTGGACTCGAACGATTCGCCGAGCACCGGTGCGGTGA
>JBARBD010000122.1:0-9787 GCA_049792675.1 Vulcanimicrobiaceae bacterium
TGTTCGAGTCACGATTTGCGACGTAGAGATTGCCCTTCGTATCGACGGCGAGTCCCTCGGGCTGGTCGAGCCCATCGGTGATCTGTCCGACTAGCGACTCTCGGCGCGCATCGTCGTGCACCCAAAAAACGTTGACGAAGTGTTGAGACCCGTTTAGGTCCACCGAGACGTATAGCAACCGCTTCGCAAGCTTGCCGTCCGGCGACATCCAACCGCGCAGCGTAGAAATATGTGATGCTTGCGTCTGACTAGCAGACCCGGGAGTTACACCCGTCAGCGCGTTGCTGGAAGAGCACGCGGTGACCGCAATCCCTAGAATGCAAGCCGTACCTAATGGCCGTAAGTCTTGCATAACATCTCCCTCTAAGTGAGCTAACGTTCCGCATCCAACTTCGAATCCTTCCCCTGCCGCAATCGCAGCTGGGCGCGCGAGCATCCGGGCCTGCGCGACGAGGCCTGCTTCAAGCGCGAGATCATCCCGAAGCTCGCGGACTCGCGCCGGAATACGTCCCCCGCATCCCAGGTTGGGGAGCCTTCTTAACACTTGTTAACCTGCAAGCAAGCAGCGCGGGGTAACACCTTCGACGAACCAAGTTACGCGGCACCTGTTTGGAGGAAGACCCCCGCCCGTACAAAACTGAGGGCTTGGTTAGTCTGTATTAATACTAGCTTCTTTACGTCGTAAGCGCGGCGTTGGCCACTTGTACGGTAGCCGCCTTCGGAAGGACCATGATGAAACGTTCACTTCTCGCGATAGGTATCGCACTGACAGTCTTCGCGCTATTGCGAAGCTCGGCCAATGCGCAAGCGACGCTTTCCACCGCTCAGACTGAAAAAATCGCGAAAGACGCATACATTTACGGGTATTCCTTAGTTACCACGGAACTGACGCGGCTGGCGGCAATCAACACTGCAGCGCCGAATCCGCAGACGCTTCAGGCGCCGATGAACAACATCGCCAACGTGCCAGAGTATCCGCCGGCGACGTATAAGGGCGTAACGGCTCCCAACGCGGACACACTTTACAGCTTCGGTTTCTTCGACCTATCTAAAGAACCGATGGTGTTCTCTTATCCAAATATGGGGAAGCGATACTTCCTCTTTCCAATGTATGACGAGTGGACCGAAGTCGTCGGCGCTCCCGGTACGCGCACGATGGGCGGCTCAGCTCAGAAGATCCTTCTCAGCGGGCCTAACTGGCATGGTTCGGTCCCTTCCGGTATGCGACAAATCAAGATGCCGACCAACATCATGTTCATGATCGGCCGCGTCTATTGCGACGGTTCGGCCGCGGATCTTGCGGCCGTTCACGCATTGCAGGCGCAGTTTAAAGTCGTACCGCTCGGCAAAATCGGACAGGCGTACACCCCGCCCACAGGCACACCTGGTTCAAAATACTCGCCGAAAGACGTTGTGCGCGACGTTATTGCGTCGTGGAGCACGTCTGAGTATTTCAACTTTATGACAAAGGCGATGGTCAATAACCCGCCGGTATTGCCGCAAGATGCCCCGATGGTTGCAGAGATGGCGAAGATCGGTCTTGTGCCGGGGCAACCATTCAACATGGCTAAGCTCAACCCGGAGGCGCAGAAAGCGCTCGCGACTCTTCCGAAGGCGATCGTATCTCAGCTTGCAGTGTTGAAGAAGAGTGAGGGCACCGTCGTTAACGGCTGGCTGATTCCGGCTGCCGCAGGCAGCTATGGCACAAACTACAATGCGCGCGCAGCAATTTCAGCCTTTGGATGGGGGGCAAATCTCCCTCAGGACGCTATCTATCCCTACGCTCCCGGAGGCAACGCACCGGCGCTCGACGGCACGCACACCTACAAGGTGCATTTTGCGAAAGGCTTGACACCGCCAGCAAAGGGCTTCTGGTCAATCACTATGTACGACGATCAATTCTACTTTTATCCGAACCCGCTCAACAAGCTAACTGTGAGCATGCGAAACCACCCAAGGTTCAATGCTGATGGATCGCTCGATCTCTATTTTTCGCACACGCAGCCGTCAGGCGTCGCTCAATCAAATTGGCTGCCTGCGCCGGCGGGAGCGTTCATCTTGTTGCTGCGGGTCTATTGGCCGAACCCAAGTCCACCATCGATTCTCAACAAGTCGTGGGTTCCACCCCCCGCTACGATGACGAAATAGCACCCAACACGCCGCGGATTCGCGGCGCCATTGCAGGTGCGGGTACCTTGCATTCTGGAAGCCTAGCTCGCAGCAGCCTCGCAGTTTAGCAGCTTAGAATGCAAAACCGATAAGATCGTGCAGAACAATTGCATGGCGTGCCACGCGCCGGCCAAGGATCGCGACTCGTTTCACCAGCTACTCGCCCCGATACCGAAGTGGCGGAAGCTACGATTGAAGTTCGAGAACGATCTTGCCGCGTTAGTGTGAAACGGTCCCGGCGAGCATTTCGTGGGGATCGCGCCGTACGCGTTGACGGACGGCTTACAGTTGCTTGCTCGCTCTCGGCTGCTCAGCCGGCCCTGCGGAGGCTTGTAGCCACGAGATCGAGGCTGCGGAACTTTCCAAACTGCGGTGTCAACAAAGAGGAGAAGCTGGGGTCCTCGCTGACCAAGGTCAGAAACGTTTTGCGACTGGAGGCATTCAAGATGCTCCGTTCTGCCATCCTCGTAACGCTTTGTCTCAGTATGATGGCGGGCTGTTCTCAACGCACTCCTTCATCGCCGCTTCCAGCCGAACGGCAGTCCGCGACGACTTTTCCGCTTCGGTCGGATGTCGCGTTTGCACAACAACCCGATGCCGGCTTTAAGTCGGTCTACAATTTTGCAGGCGGCAGGGACGCCTCAAACCCATTCGGAGTCCTGCTCTTGGCGAATGGCACGTTTTACAGTAACACGTTGAACGGTGGTAAAAACGGCGTCGGAACCGTCTACAAGGTGAGCACGTCCGGCAAGGAAAGCGTCCTCTACAGCTTCGCCGGTCCCCCGGCGGACGGCAGGTACCCGATCGCGGGGCTGGCCGCCAAGAACGGTGAGTTCTACGGCACGACGGGGTACGGTGGTACGGACGACCTCGGGACCGTCTTCAAGGTAAGCGCGTCCGGCGTGGAACACGTCCTCCATACCTTCACGGGTCCGGACGGCGAAAACCCGCAATCTGGCCTCGTCCTCGTGAATGGTGCATTCTACAGCACGACCCAGTACGGCGGTGCAGATGGCATCGGAGCCGTCTTCAAGGTGAGTACGTCGGGCGCAGAGAGCGTAATTTACAGCTTCAATATCTACGCTAACCCTCCGGACGGGAGACAACCGGTAGGGGACCTCATCCTGGTAAGCGGCACGCTTTACGGCACCACCTTAGGCGGCGGTTCAGGCGGCGTTGGGACCGTCTTCAAAGTGAGCACGTCCGGCACCGAGCACGTTCTGTACAATTTCAAGGGCTCGCCGGACGGCTCAACCCCATATGCAGGTCTGATCAACTTAAACGGCACGCTCTACGGCGCGACGCAGTACGGTGGCGCAAGCGGCAACGGAACCGTGTTCAAGGTAAGCACGGCCGGTGCTGAACACGTCATCTACAGCTTCAAAGGCACGCCGGACGGCGCAACTCCGTATGCACGTTTGGTAGCGCTGAATGGCACACTCTACGGCACGACCTATGACGGTGGTGCTAGCGGCAATGGAATCATCTTTAAGGTGAGCACGTCCGGCGTCGAAAAAGTCCTCTATAGCTTCACCGGCCTTCCGTACGGCGGGAGCCATCCGATAGCGGGCATGACGGCGGTAAGCGGCGCGCTTTACGGCACGACGAGCGAAGGTGGTAAGAACCTCACCGGAATGGTTTACAAATTGACGCCCTAGTCGGCCTTCTCACCTCATCTACGCCGCAGCGCTGCGCTGAGCCGCGCGCGAGGCGAGGCGATCAGCGAAGGGCATCGCCGCAATCGCAGCTGGGCACGCGAGCTGGCGCTGCAAGCCGTAAGCCAAGCGCTTGAGATCCATGCGCGCGAGAAGAACGCAATTTTCCTCGCCATCGACCACATCAACATCGCCGGCTTCCAGATCACGCTGGGCGACCTCAGCGCAGCCGGTGAATCGGCGCGCGAGGGATTGCGGTTGGCCCGGTAAGTGCGATTCGAAGCAGCCGTCACCAATGCGCTGCAGCATCTTTCGTTGCTCGCGGTGCTGCGCGGCGACGCACGCCGCAGTGCGCTCCTCCTTGGCTACGTGGAGGCACAATACACCGCGGTAAAAGCGCCACGCGAAGCACTGGAACAACAGAGCTACGACAAGCTCATGGCGGCGTTGTCCGAGACACTCAGCGAAGACGAGATCACACTGCTCGCCCGATCGCCGCCGGCCTCGCGCAAACGTTCCGCGATGCCCTCACGCCAAAAGGCGCCGCGCCTCGCAAGGCCTCGCAGCCGCGGACGTATGCGACGCGTAGCTGGAGAACGCCCACGGTCGAAGGGCGCCCGGCCGATCCAATCGCCTGCGCGCTGTGGAGAGCCGGTGGAAAAGCGGCGGCACCGCCACTGCGAGGCGTGCATACCACAAGCTCGGCGTGCGCACGGCTTACGTGCGATCGAGATCGCACGTAAGGTACCCGCAGCGCAAACCGCCGCGGGTAATGATCCGCGCCAGGGTGGCGAGGTCGACTCCATGCCGAAGCTCGACGCGTTTTCGCTTAAGGAGATGGGCAAGGCGACGGGGCTATCGCTCGCAGCGTGCTCGCGTATTCGAGCTGGAGTGAAGATGCCACATCCGCGGCATCGGGATGCCTTGCTAGCGTTAGTTCAAGAATAGTCGTTCGTACCGTTCGATCGCGGCCTATCTGTGCATTCGATGCGGCGCTGCCGATCGGCGCCGTGGCCGCCGGAGCCCCTGGGCGGAGGTGGCTGAGCGGGCTCGACGGAACGATCTTTGCCGCGGAAGCGCCCGCGCTTCAGGAGCCGCAGAGATGATTAGGATTTCAGGGTTTGGCTGCTACACGCTGACAGTTTGCGCAGGTGTTGTCTTGCTCGCGGGGTGTGGAGGCGAGAGCAGTACGCCGCTGAGCCCATCGCCTGCCGGTCCTTCGTGCTTCGACTGCGCTCAGCATGACATTCCTGCGCTCAGGGTGACATCGCCGGAGGGAACTCAGGTGGGTCGCCAACTCCCAAGCGCCGCTGCGATTGCCGCCCCTTCCGACCTCAAGTCAGGCCGTTTCCTGTACATCGCGGACCCGGGGGCAGAGGTCGTCGACGCCTTCAGCTATCCGCGAGGAACGTTCGTTGGAGAGTTAAGCGGCTTTCTAGGCCCTGAAGCCTTGTGCGCCGATCCGGTTGGTTCAACCAAGTATTTCTTCATCGTCTCCTGGCAAAATGCTCGCATTTATGAGTATGAGGGCGGCGGAAGCACTCCTGTCGACACGCTGACGGACGGGAACGACGTGCCTAACGCGTGTGCCGTTAATCCGGTCAATGGGGACGTTGCAGTAGCTAACTATCGAGGGCCGGACAGCGGCCCCGGCAACGTCGTGATCTACAGGAAGAGGCATGGCGTGCTGAGCACGCAGCCCTCCATTTCGATCTCGAGCCACACGATAACGTACTTCTATTACGCGGCTTTCGACGAAGCGGGAAATCTCTACGTCGACGGCGAGACGCAGAGCTACGCGTTTCGCCTCGCAATGCTTCCGGCGGGGGAAAAGCGCAAGCTGAAGATCCTCTCGGTCAACCAAACCTTCAAACAACCGGGCGCGGTCCAATGGGACGGCAAGTACGTGGCGGTCGGAGACGTCGTCGCCCCAGCGGTAATCTATCAATTCTCGGTGGCGGGCAGTCAGGCGACGGAGGTTGGCTCCACGACGCTCGAACAATCGACGAGTGTCGGGCAGTTCTGGATCGACGGCGGTAGGGTCATCGGGCCCGATTACAGCCGGGGCGACGTCGGCTTCTGGAACTACCCGAGCGGCGGCGACCCCACCAAGTTGATCTCAAATAATGATTTCGATTCGCCGTCGGGAGCCGTCGTCGTCAAAGGGCAGTAGGACTCGTCGGAAATTTATAAGCCTATAAGCCTCTAAAGGAAAAAGCGAAGTCCGGAAAAAGCAGACTCTCGCCCCAAGTAGTATGGGCGAGAACCGAAATACGGAGGAGCGATCTTGAAAACGTTTTACGACGTATAGGCGCTCTAGGTCCCGTCATGCTGCCACGAGTTTCTGAGGAGGATGGGGCTGTTTCGTCATAAGTCCCGAGGAACTCCTCGGGCGTCTGATAGCCAAGGGCGCTATGCGAATGCGACGTGTTGTACCGATGCATATAGACGATGGATGCGGTGCGCTTCAGGTAACGTCCGAAACCGGCTTGCTCGCGCATCCGGGCGGGGCTAGTTCCGCATCCGAGGCACTGGGACGCGTTGCTCGCGTTGGTCAAAGCGTAGCCGCTCGCTTCGCATGGGACTGAGCGGCGCTGCGCCGAACAATCTCGGGCGCCGAGGCGTTCTCGGATCATGGAGCCATCGAGCCCAGCGCGTTGTCGTTCCAAAGCTGGCAGGGCTGGAAGTTGCCGTACGGCGTCGTCGTGGTTAGCTGGTAACGGTATGAAAACTTCAGCGCTCAACCGTTACGCGTCGGGCCTTCGCGTAGCCACTGCACTATTCGCAGGCTGCGGCGGGTCGCAACCCGGATCTTGAACGCTTTCTTGCGAAACGCATGAAGGCCAAGACGACCGAACTCGATTCGAGTCACGTGCCGATGCTCTCGCAACCAGACCGCGTGGTCGAAGTCATTCTCAGCGCTGCGCAGTCGGTGTAGAAGTCGGGGAGCACGAGCTGCCACACGTTGCTACATAAATCCTCGTGCTTCAATCGTAGACGCGATGAAAGAGATCGGGGCCACGCCACCGCCTTGGGTGCGCGGGTCGTGGGCTGTGGCGGCTTTCCCAGATCGTGGCTTAGGTGCTACACTTGGGCTGAGCGCGCCGGCCAGACTATATCCGCTCGGCGCGTTCATGCTTCAGGGAGCAGATCGAATGAGTGTTTCAGCTTTTAGACGCTACAGACTTGGCTTTTGCGCCGCGCTCTCAATGCTCGCTGGCTGCGCCAGCGCGGCACAGACACTACTAGCGCCGTCGGGGCTGCTCCCGCACGGCAGTGCGCAGGAGCGGTTTGGCCCACTGACCGGGGGCGTCCTTAATACGGCTGGGGGCCTTCCGAGCACGGGAATTACGCCCGTCCATTACCGCGAGCACCCGGGGCAGTCATGGATGTCGCCCGACGCGGCAAAAACGAAAGATCTCCTCTACGTCTCCAACCTAGATTCTGGAACCGTCAACGTTTACTCATATCCCAGCGATAAGCTGGTGGGAACCATAAAGGGTGACTATGATGGCCCGGATGGCATCTGCGTCGACAAGAAGAATGATATTTGGGTTGTGAACAACAGCGATGCGTCCCTCGTTGAGTATAAACACGGCGGAAAGACGCCAATCGCAACCCTTGGCGGCATTCTTTTCCCCATTGGCTGCTCCACCGATCCGACGACCGGGGACCTTGCAGTCACGAGTTACGGCGCTAGCTCTGATGGAGGCGGAAGCGTTTCAATCTTTGCGCACGCCAAAGGCACGCCAAAGGTCTACACTGATTCCGAAATACCTCACTTCAATTTTTGCGGCTACGACCCTAAAGGGAACCTTTACGCCGACGGAACGGACGCCGGTGAGGACGAGTTCCATTTCGCCGAGCTTCCCAAGGGCAAGAATACCTTAAAGAACATCACGCTCACGGGGGGTACCATTCATTACCCCGGAATGGTTCAGTGGGACGGTAAGTATGTAGCGGTTGGTGATCAGGAGGCCGGCAGTGCATCATCCGGCGTGTCGGCGATTTACCAAACCACGGGCTCAGCCGGAAAGATCGTCCACGAGACACCGCTTAACTCTGGGGAAGCAGAGGACATCATTGGATTCTGGATTCAGGGCAGCACAGTTATCGGGCCAAACATCGGGTATCCGGACAGCAAGGGCGACAAAGGGTCCGTAGGGTTTTACAAATACCCGGCCGGGGGTAAGCCTACGACGACACTCATGAAGGGATTCGACTGGCCACAAGGCGCGGCGATTAGCGAGTAGCCAAAACCCGGTGCCGGGATCACACGCCCGCGCCCAACGTTCGCGACGACTCGGGATCTGCGGCCGTCAAGCGAATACCGAGAGTTCATGAGCGGCCATCGCGAGGCTGCACGCGCTTCGATCGGCGCCGTGCTGCGCAGCTGCGAGGCGCTAACCCGTCGCAGTGTGCGGCGCTCCCCTCGCCGATCTTGTCTATGTGTCTGCCGCTCGGATAGTTCCAGCCTTCTATTGCACGTCAGGGAACAATCCTAAATACCATTCCCTCGCCGTAGGTGCCACCATGAAGAGCTGTTCCGTAAAGCGCGCCGTCCTTACCGAGGATCAGGCCACCTTGCGCGCCTCCGCCGTCGCCGGAACCTCCTTGCGGTTCGTCGCCGGGGCGAGCGCCGCCGAACCTGTGTAAGATGCTCTCTTCGTAGCCGGACCCCGACGGCGTCAACTTAAAGACCGTACCGCAGTTGCACCAAGGCTTTCCTCCGCCTGAAGTCATGCCATAGAGCGCGCCACTCTTATCAAAAATCAGATTGCCATAGGGCGACGAACCATCGGAATGGGAATATCCCCTGAAGCTGTAGAGGGTTTTATGGACGTAACCCGACCCCAAAGGCGTTAGCTTGAAGACGGTGCCGCATCCGCTAAGCGTTCCGCGGCACGTTCCGGTGCCGCCATAAGCGGTTGTGCCATAGAGTGCGCCGGCATTATCGAAGATCACACCGCCATAAGGCGACGTGCCCTTGAAGTCGCCAAAGTTAACGAGGACCGTCTCCGCATAACGCGCTTTTTCCCTCGGCGTTAACTTGAAGACGACACCTCTATTATATGAGCCGCCGAGGGAGGTCGTGCCGTAAAGCGCCCCGTCCTTCCCAAACGTCAGACCAGCGAAAGGCCACACGCCGTAGTCGTCGGCAAACTGATGCATGGTGCGTGCCTCGTGCCGTCCCGCCAGGCGTAACTTGAAGGCGCTCCCCTCGCCACGGCGACCGCCAAATAACGTCGTACCGTAAAGCGTGCCACCTCTCAAGATCAAACCAGCTTCCGGCTCGCAAGGGGGGGCGCCTCGTCCCGCACGGGGATTTGGGAATGTATAGATGGTGCTTTCCATGTAGCCGGATGCCGACGGCGTCAACTCAAAGAGGGTGCCACAGCCGTTGCCGCGATCGTCGCTCGAGGTCGTGCCGTAAAGTGCGCCGTCCTCGCCGAGTATAAGACCGGCCATGGGATCCGCGCCGTCAGAGCGGCGTCCTGTGAAGCTGTGGACGACGCTCTCCGTGTAGCCTGACGGAGATGGCGTAAGCTTGAAGACCGTGCCACATGTCGCCTTGTTGTAGGGGACGCAGGTGTGGGACGAGCCGCCGAGTTGGGTTGTTCCGTAAAATGCACCGCTCGCATCCTCGATGACCCCTCCTCGCGGCCAGCTTCCGTCAGCGTAACCTGTGAAGCTGTAGAGCACGCTGTATTGATGCTGCTTCAAGGCGGTGTTCCCGGCTAACGCAGCTCGAAATGCGCTTCGAGGCGCATCGCTCCCGGCTCCGATCGGCACGGTAGCGACGTTTGCGCCGCATCCGGCAAGTAGAATGAGGCTGGCGCTGAAAGCGCCACGCCGACACCATGCCATCATGAGAACAAAGCTCCTTCCCAGCTCAGCGTAGCATCGCAAGCGTCGCCGCCGGGAGGTCCGAATGGCCCAGCGAGAGAGTCAGCTATCCCAGC
>JBARBD010000123.1:0-5630 GCA_049792675.1 Vulcanimicrobiaceae bacterium
CCTCATCGCGGACCGGTGCCCGCTCGAGCTGGAGGCCCGCCGCGAGCGCGAGCGCTTCGAGCACCGAGTCGGAGCCGCAGAGGGCGCGCAGCGTGATGCCGGCGCCGCCCAGCACGTCTTGCAGATGCACGATCGTCTCCTCCGAGGGACGATTCGAGCCGAAGTTGGCAAGCGCGGAGCTGCCTCGATAGAACGCAGGCTGCTCGTATAGGTGGGCTTCCAAGTCTGCGAGCGCCTCGTCCAGGTTGCTCCCAGTCAGCATCACCTCGAGACCGTCCCGCCTGCCCCGCAAGAGTGTCACGCTACGCACTCCGAGAAGAATGCCAGGCATCCCCCTGGCTATCCACAAAGGATTCGCAATTTCTTAGCCTTGTCCACATATAATACACAGTGACCCGACGTAACTTGGTCGGGTCCGTCAGGTAGAGGAACTCAACAGGCATGTTCCGTCGCATCATTCCGCTCTTTGTGGTCGTCTCACTCCTATGTGCCACGACTCCGGCACGTGTCGGGGCGATGTCCACGCAGGCCGAGATCGCGCTCGGGCAGCAAGAGGACCAGCAGATCGTCTCGAGCAGCGTCATCGAGACCGACCCCCTTCTCAACGCCTACGTCGCGGGCATCGCCGAGAACCTCTGGAATCAGGTCGCGCGCAAGGACGTTCCCTACTCGATCAAAGTCATCAAGGATAGTCAGATCAACTCATTTGCGACGTTGGGCGGTTTCGTCTACGTCGACGAGGGGCTGGTCGACTTCGTCCAATCCGACGACGAACTGGCGAGCGTCATCGGCCACGAGACCGGCCACATCGAGCGGCGCCACGTCCTCACCGCCAACTCGAAGGCGGAGATTCTCAACATCCTCTTCGGCATCGCCTCGATCTTCTCGCCGCTGATCTACGAGTTCGGCAGTTTGGCCGAGGCCGGATTGATGGCGAAGGTCTCGCGCGAGGACGAGATCCAAGCCGACCGCTACGGACTCCAGCTGATGGCCCGCGCCGGCTACGATCCCGAGTCGATGGTGACGATGATGGCCCACCTCGGCGTGCTTGAGGACGAGCATAGCGACGCGATCAGCAAGTACCTCGAAGACCACCCCAATCCGCAGGCGCGCGTGGCGCACTTGATGGGGTATCCCGAGCTCGACCCGACCGACGTGACGCCGACGCAGGAGTTGGTGCAGGCGTCCAGCGACGAAGAACGCGCCCGCTATTCATTCGCCCAGCTGCGCCTCCATCAAGTGCTCAAGACCGACCCGCAGAACTCCGAAGCGCTGCTCGAGCTCGGCCAGTCGGAGCTCGCGCTCGGCCTGCCGAGTAAGAGCGAGCAGACCTTGGCCGAGGCGGCGCAACTCGGATCGCCGGCGACGCGCGCGACCGCCAACCAGCGCATCGTGGCGCTGCGACGTCTCGAAGCGCAGCGCGTGACGCTCACCAAGCCCGACTTGCCGAAGCTGCAGAGCGCCGTCCAGGCCGCGCAGGCCGCACAGCTCCAAGACGCGACCGAGATCTCCGCGCGCGCAGCCGAAGGCAAAGATCAGCTCAAGGCCGTCGAGAGCCGGATCGATACGCTTCAGTACGAAATCCCCGACTTCAGCCGGGTCAATATCCGGCGCGGCTCGCGCATCGAGGCGCTCGTCAAGAACATCACCGGAATGGCGCGCTCGGTCAACAGCACCCTGCAAGATACGGGCAGCGCCAACGGCCCGATCGGCGGCGTCGGCACGCTCGAGAAAAATAAAGAGAGCGGACTGCTCAAGGACGGCGCCGACATCTACTCCGAGATGCTCGCCCCGCTCGCGATGACGCCGGTGCCGACCGAATCGCTCGCGATCCTGCCCTCGTATCCGCAGACCATCACCGATCTCTCGCTGGCCGACGGCGAGATGCTTCGCTCGGTCGACGCGGCGCGGGCCTCGCTAACGATGCTCGACCAGTCGCTCGGCGATCTCGACGAGTTCCTCAAGGAACTCGATCACGCCCAGCTTAGCTTCAACGGCGATATCACCGAGAGCGAGTACGCCACCCTCGAACCGATGATGAAGAAGACGGTCGACGAATTCAACGCGGCCGCCCTGGCCGCTTCGCAG
Source organism: Vulcanimicrobiaceae bacterium (assembly GCA_049792675.1). GTDB lineage: Bacteria > Vulcanimicrobiota > Vulcanimicrobiia > Vulcanimicrobiales > Vulcanimicrobiaceae > Cybelea. Next base: position 2,089 of record JBARBD010000123.1, read on the forward strand.
GGTTCGCAGCTTTTCAACCTGGCACGCTCGCGGCAGCTCTCGGCACGAATCACGCTGCTCGGCATGGGCACCTCGCCGCAGCTTTACTCGACCGTACGATACGCGCTGCAGCAGCGCTTCGGCTCGAGCGGCGTGGATTACCGTACGATGCTCCGTGACGGTCTCACGCCCGGCGACGTCGTCGCCGCGACGATCATCGCCGCCGATATCAAGAGCACGCCGGAAGCGGTCATCGCCGAAGCCAAGAGTTCCGGCCAAACCGTCATCGACGTGGCCAACGCGCATAAGATGCACGCCTGGCCGCTCGAGATATTCATGGGGCTGGTCTATCTCGATTACACCGACGATCCCGCCAAAGAACTGCGCAAGGCCGACGGCAGCCTGGCGGCCGATCTGAACAAGCTGGGATTATAGGAGCTTTCATGGCGGTTGCATCCGAAGCGCGTAACATCTTCGCGCTCGTCCGCAAGGGCATCGACGCCCGCGCCGTTCATTCACACGTTCGCAAGCCGTTTCGCTTCTTGCTCTGCGGCGATCCGGAACTGATCGTCCACTTGCGCGCGCTGCTCCTATCGGGGCACGCCGAGACGGTTCCGCTCGACGCCGCCGCGTGTCTGGAGACGATCCGGCTCGGTACGCCGCTGGTCACCGACCCCGCCGAAGTACGGGCCATCATCTTTCTCGGCCGGCCCGGCGACCTCGCCGGCGCCGACTTTGCGTCGCTGCGGACGCTGCACGTCCCGATTTTCGCGGTCACGGTCGACCCCACCGTTGAGCCGAGCGGGCCGCAGGCGGCGCCGAGCGCCGGCGCGGCCGGTGAGTACGTCGTGCCCGCAATCGCGCGCGAGGCGCTACGCGGACGTCTCTTTCCGCATCTCGTCGAGTGCTCGCGCGGCGTCGAGATCGCCGTCGGCCGGCGCCTTCCGGCGCTTCGCGACACGGTGGCGGCCAAGCTCACGCGCGACGCGGCCAATACCGCGCTCAAAGTCTCGGTCGCGAGCGCCGTCGTCGATCACGTTCCGCTCGTCGGCGTCGTCCTTGGCGCCTTCGCTTCGGCCGGCGACATGGTCGCGATTACCGGCATTCAGGTGATGCTGATGCTCCACATCGAGGCGACGTACGGGCGCGATCCCGACGTGCAGCGCGCGTGGCAGCTCTTGCCGGTCATCGGCGGCGGCTTCGGCTGGCGCACGCTCGCGCGCGAGCTGGTCGGCTTCGTTCCCGTCGCCGGCGTCGCGATCAAGGGCGCGATCGCATACGCGGGTACGATCGTCGTCGGCGAAAGCGTGACCTTCTTCCTCGAACACGGGCACCACATGACCAAAGGGCAGACGACGCAACTCTTCGATCGCACGAAGAGCGACGCGATGCGCTTTACGCGCGATCTCGTCGCGAAGCTCCGCCGAAGGGAGTAGACGCCGTCTGCAATCGTCGGCGCTGATCGGCACCCTCTCGGCGGTGCGCCGGTATCCGGTTAAAAGTCTGCGCGGGGAGATCCTCGATTCCGCCGAGGTTACGGAGTCGGGTATCGCCGGCGATCGCGTGAACGCGCTCTTCGTACGCGAAGGACACGCGCGGGTCGGGAAGACCTACCGCGGAAAAGAACACGAAGGCCTGCAGATCGTATCCGACCCTGCAGCGGCGCGCGATTTGGCACGCCGGCGCGGCATCGAGCTCGAGGAGCGGCACGGCGAACGTTTCTTCGACGAGGCCCCGATCTCGCTGCTGATCGATCGCTGGCTCGACGATCTCTCCGCATGGCTGGGCTACCGCGCGCAATGGGAGCGCTTTCGTCCCAACCTCTTCGTGCGCGCGGCCCTGGACGTACCGCCGGAGAGCGCGTTCGTCGGCGCCGAGCTTCGGCTCGGAGACGTGCGCCTGCGCGTCCGCATGCCGAACGAACGATGCGTCGTCGTAAACTATCATCCCAAAGGCGACCCAAGCGATCCGCGCGTGCTGCGCTTGCTCGCGGAACGCCGCAACGCAATCATGGGCATCTACTGCGACGTCGTCGAGCCCGGCATCGTTCGCACCGGCGACGCGCTCGTCAGTCTTTGATTTTCGCGCCGCAGGTAAAGAGGCGCCGCTGCTGATCGGCGCCTCTCTTTGCCCACACCCTGCGCCAACGATACGCCCGCGCGACGCGCCACTCCCTAGTTAAACTCGATTATTCCGTTCGTCACTGCCGTTCGGCACGACCGAATGGGATAAGCGCGTTCACATCGTCCGGCGGCCTTCGAGCGCTTTTGCAATCGTGACCTCGTCGGCATAGTCGAGATCGCCGCCGATCGGAAGGCCGTACGCCAAGCGCGTCACCGTCACGCCGACCGGCTGCAGGAGGCGCGAGAGATAGAGCGCCGTCGCTTCGCCTTCGGCGTTCGGATTGGTGGCGAGGATGATCTCGCGCGGCTGTTCGCGGCCGATTCGCTCGACGAGTTCCTTGACGTGCAGCTGGCCGGGGCCGATCCCGTCCATCGGCGAGATCAAGCCGCCCAGTACGTGGTAGCGCCCTTTGAATGCGCCGGTGCGTTCGATCGCATAGACGTCCTTGGCTTCGGCGACGACGCAGATCGTCGCGGCGTCGCGCCGCTCGTCGGTGCAGAACTCGCACGGATCGCGCTCCGCGAGGCTAAAGCAGATTGAACAGAAGCAGACGTTGTCTTTGACCGCGAGAATCGCTTCGGCGAGACTCTGGGCTTCGTGGCGCGGGCGATTGAGCAGATAGAAGACCAGGCGCGCCGCGGTCTTCGGACCGATCGTCGGGAGCTTACTGAGCTCGTTGATCAGCGTGACGACGGGGCTCGCGATCGAACCGGTGCTCGGCACGTGCCTTACATCAACCCGGGAATGCGCATGCCGCCGGTCACCGAAGCCATGCGCTTCTGCGAGGCCTCTTGCGCTTTGCCGAGCGCGTCGTTGACGGCGACGGTGATGAGGTCCTCGAGCGTCTCGAGATCCTCCGGATCGACCGCCTCTTTGCCGATTCGCACGCGTTTGACGCGTTGGTCGCAGGTCACGTCGACCGTGACCGTGCCGCCGGCGGTTCCGCTTACGACCGTATTGGCGAGCTCCTCTTGCGCCTTGGTCATCTCGGCCTGCATTTTTTTTACCTGGGCCATCAACTGAGCTTGATTCATGCTTTTTACCGTATCCGTTCGTTGGCGTAGTCGAAGAGCGCGTCGGGATCGTCCTCTTGGCGGGCGGCGCCGGTGACCGACGCGACGTTACCGGGTGCCGAGCCTTTCGCACGCCCGCCGCTACCGTCGACGCGCAGCGTGATCTTGAGCGGCACGCCGAGAACGTCGGCGATCGCCGCCTCGATGAGCTGCGCGTGATCGCGAAGTGCGTCGGCGCTCCAGGCGTCGGGAAGCTTCAGCCGCACCGCGTTGCTCTCGACCCCCTCGATCGCCGCCCGAGAGAGCGGGGCGCGCAGAGACTGGCGTTCGCTTTCGACCTTGGCGCGAATGCTTTGCCACGCGGCGCGCACCTTCTGCAGCGAGAGCGCGGGCGCGCTCGCCTCGCCGGCATCCGCAGGCACGGGG
>JBARBD010000124.1:0-11362 GCA_049792675.1 Vulcanimicrobiaceae bacterium
CCCAGAGCGCGCGCGCGTACGGGGCCGGCCAGGCCAAGCCCCACGCCAGCGCTCCGGCAACGAAACTTGCGATCGCGCCGGCGACGATCGCGAGCGTCACGCGGTTTCGTCCGAGTTGCGAGACCAGGCCGAGCGCGGCGTTGGGTTGCGCGAACGCGAAGCAGGACGCGATCGCACCGGCTGCCGGGCGGCGCTCCGAGAGGAGCGTGACCAGCGTTGCGGCCAGAAACGCCGGCAACGCGAGCTGACCGAGTGCCAAGTCGCTCGTGATCGGGCCGAAGGCGATCGCCAGCGCGAGCATCGCAAAGAAGGAGAACGCTGCGATCGGCGACCCGCTTCCGGCGATGACGCCGGCGACCAGCGCGAGCGTGCAGACCGCGAGCAGCGTCGCCCAAATCCGCGCCGCGAGCTCGTACGGAAGGCGAGCGATAAGACTCCACGCCAAAAGCGTCACGGGCGGCCCGACGAACGGCAAGAGCTCGTCCCGCCGCGCGTCCACGCCGGCGACCGTGCGTTCGTTCTTCCAAACGGCACGTCCGTACGGATCTTGGCGCGCGTTCCAGGCCGAGCCGGCTGCCCAGTACGCTTCGAAATCGCGTAGAAACGGGCCGGGCGTCGCTTGCGGCCGCAATCCTGCGATAGCGATCGCGATCGCCAAACCGGCCGCGGCGAGCAGTCCGTGGCGGCTCACCAGGCGACGTTGCCCGCGCCGGGAGATGCGATCGCGTGCGATTGCGCCATTACGAAGAAGAGGCCCAAGAGCGTCGCGAGATACCATACGCTGACGCGCACGCGCGCACCGAACGTCATGCTCTCCGCGCGCGGATCGACGTGGCCCCGCCACGCGGCCAGCATCGCGGGCAGCCCGAGGAGCCCGATGATCGCCACGAACAGAATCGGGATGTGGATATAGAACGCGAGCGCGACGAAGAGCCCGAAGCCGACGATCCAGAGCGGCGGCCACAGCGCGCCGATGATTCGCCCGCCGTCGAACGGCGGCGTCGGAATCATGTTGAAGAGGTTGAGGAAGGCCGAGAGATCGGCGCACGCATACCAAAAGCGATCCCCGGTCGCCTGACCGAAGGCGTAGCACGCGGCGGCCAGGCCGAGGCCGGTCAGCGGCCCGGCGAGCGCGATATAGGCGTCTTGCTCGAGATCCGGAGCAGCCCCGCCGACCGTGTACGCGCCGAGCAGCGGCACGAAGGCCGGCAGTCGAGCCGGCAGACCGTAGGCGCGAAAGGCGAAATAATGTCCGAGCTCGTGCGCGAGCAGCACGAGCATCAGCACGACCGCAAGCTTCCAGCCGAAGATAACGACGTAGATCCAGAGCGAGAGCAAGAATGTCCAGCTAACGCCGAGCAGCTTGCCTCCGATCAGCAACAGAAACTTGAACTTGACGAGGAACGCCGCGATCGCCGCCAGGATCGCGCCGATCCCGCCGGTGCCGCGCCGTCGAACCGGTTTGGGTTCGGGCGACTGCTCGTCGGGGGCCGGTTGAGGCGACTCGGGTGGCAGGTAATCCACTAAGGAGCCTCTGAAGGAGCCGGTGTATTGATCGTTTGGCCCGCAATGCCGTCAGGTGCGAGAAGAATGCAAAGGAGCATACTGGAGGTCGTCTGTGACTGAGCATTCGACGAAGCAAATGGCGGCATTGCGGGCAAACCCTCCGGGCAGCAGCATTTTCGGTGCATCTCTGCGTTCCGCCCTCGGTCGCAGAGCGCGCGACTATGCTCCCTCGGGCGGGCCTTGACCTGCACCGAAAAATGCCTGCTGCGATCAACACACCGACTCCATCAGAGGCTCCTGCTCTTCAACCGCGTCGCGTGCCGGTCATCGTGATCGTCGGTGGAGGCTTCGCGGGGGTTGCGGTTGCCCGGCGCCTCGAGCGGCGCTTGCGACCCGGCGAGGCCGAGATCGTACTCCTCAGCCGAGAGAATTACTCGCTGTTCACCCCAATGCTTCCCGAGGTGACCTCAGGCGAGATCGAGGTGCGCCATATCGTCACGCCGATCCGCCAGCAGCTGCAGCGAACCGACTTCGTGCTTGCCGACGTCTACGAGATCGACGTGGCGAACCGCACCGTCACCTATCGCCACGTGCTCACCGGCCTCAGCGTCGTGCAGCCGTACGACCAGCTCGTGCTCGCGCTGGGCTCCTCGACCTCGGATTTCGGCCTGCCCGGCGTCGCCGAGCATACCTGGCCGCTCAAGACGCTCGAGGATGCCGATGCGCTGCGCAACCATTTAGTCTGGCTGCTCGAGCTCGCCGATACGATCCGCGACGAGGCGCGGCGCAAGCGCCTCCTCACAGTGGTCGTCGTCGGCGGTGGATTCACCGGCGTCGAAGCCGCCGGCGAGATCGTCGAGATGCTGCGCGGCGTGCTGCGATTCTACCGGCGCTTGCGAGCCGATGAAGTGCGGATGATCCTCGTCGAAGCCGGCCCGGCGTTGCTCGCCGGTCTTCCGGCAAAGATGGGAGAGTACGCGCGACGCGTGCTCGAGCGCCGCGGCGTTGAAGTGCTGACCGGCGAAGGCGTAACTGCCGCCGACGAGCACGGCCTGACGATGCAGAGCGGGCGTCGCATCGAGAGCGAGACGATCGTCTGGAGTGCGGGCGTCAAGCCGTCGCCGGCAATCGCAAAGATCGCGCTTCCGACGACCAGGCGCGGGGCGGTGGAGACCGGCGCCGATATGCGCGTCCCATCGGTCGAAGGCGTCTGGGCGCTCGGCGACTGCGCCTCGATCCCGGACGGTCAAGGCGCTGTCTACGCGCTAACCGCGCAGCACGCGATTCGCGAAGGTCCGTGTCTTGCCGATAACATCGTCGCCGTCTTGCGCGGCCTGCCGACGAAGCCGTTTCGATACCGCTCGCTCGGTATGATGGCGGCGCTCGGCGGACGCAAGGGGGTCGCGGAACTTCCCGGCCATCACGTGATCACCGGCTTCCTCGCATGGTTCTTCTGGCGGACCTACTATCTGCTGAGGCTGCCTGGACTCGATCGCAAGACGCGCGTGGCGTTCGACTGGACGCTCGAACTGCTCTTTCCGCGCGATACGGCCGAGCTGCGCTTCGGCGAGCCCGAGGGCGAGAAAGGGAGCCACGAAGAGAAGATCCGCCGCGCGTAGAAGCGGTCGTTCATGCTTCGCGAGCCGATCGAGCACCTGATCCGGGATCCTAAAGAGTTCACCAGCGGCGTCGCCTTTCCGGATCCGGCCGAGATTCGCATCTACGACGAAACGCTGCGCGACGGCGAGCAGATGCCGGGCGTCTGCTACACGCCCGCCCAAAAGCTCGAGATCGCCAAAGCCCTCGCCGGCATCGGCGTGCACATCATGAGCGTCGGCTTCCCGGCCGCGTCGGAGAGCGATCGCGCGACCCTGCAGCTCGTGATGGGCGCCAAACGCCGCGGCGAGCTGGGCGAGGCCGAGATCGTCGTCATGTGCCGCAGCAATCGCAACGATATCGACGTTACCGTGCGCACGCTGCGCGACGTTGGCGTCGAACCGCGCGAAGTCACTTTCTTTATCTTCACCAGCGGCAGCGATTTGCACCTAAAGTACAAGCTCGGTAAGACCCTGCTGCGCTCGGAGGGCCGCGACGAGAAGGAGTGGCTCGAACTTCCGCTGTCGTTCTACCGCGAAGCCAACGTCCGGATGCAATGCGACGCGATTCGCCACGCGCGCGAGCATGGCATCGAGCGCGTCGAGTTCGGTGCCGAAGACGGCAGCCGCGGCGACGTCGAGTACTTCATAGAATATTTCAAGGCCGGCCTTGCCGCCGGCGGCACGCGCCCCGCGTGGCCGGATACGGTCGGCACCCTGACGCCCGAGGCGACGCGCTGGTACTGTTCGCGCATCGTGGCGGCGCTGCCCAAGGGCTTGCCGATCGTCGCGCACCTCCACAACGACTACGGCCTCGGCACGATCAACGCGATTACCGCGACGTCGTGCGGGTTCAAGGTCGTTTCCGTGACCGCCAACGGATACGGCGAGCGCGCCGGAAACGTAAAGTTGCACGAGTTCGTCGTCGCGCTGCGCGCGCTCTACGGCATCGAGCTGCCCGGCTTCAAGTACGAGAAGCTGCGCGAATTGGCGCGCTTCATGGAGCGCATGAGCGGCATCCCGATGCAGCAGCACGAGCCGATCGTGGGCGCCAAGGTCTTCGCCCACGAGTCGGGCATCCACACGCAGGCGATGCTGATCGACCATCGCATGTACGAAGCCGTTCCGGCCGATCTGGTCGGCGCGCAGACGACCTGGGTCTTCGGAAAGCACACCGGCGCCGCGCTCGTCGAGGACACGCTCAAACGACAGCGCGAGCGCTTGGCGCGTGCCGGGATCGAGCCGACCTCGGAACTCGCGCATCGCGTGACCGACGAGGTAAAACGCTTGCGCGAGGAGCGCGCCGCGTCGAGCAAGAGCGAAGAGACGATCGAGCTCTACGAAACGGCGATGCGCCGCCTTTCGCTTAATGAGGACGACGTCGTCGAGATTGCGCTCGCCCTCGGCTCAAAACACCCCGCCGTCGCCTCGTAAACCTCGCTCCGCCGTCGAGGCTAGGCGCGGGCGCCGAGGCGCCAGGTCGCCACGAACGCTTTGAAGACGACCGGGTACGCGTCGTGCACGAACCGGACGCTGCGCGATCCCGTTCGTTCGAAGCCCGGTATAGTCGCGACCAGATGCGCCTGCGCGGCGGTGACGAGCGATACGTCGAGCGCGATCGGGGGGTCGAAGCAAAAGAGCTTGGCCTCGCCCGCCGCTCCGACCGCCTCTTCGGCTCCGCGCGCGATCGCCCGTCGTGCGGCCGCGGGCGTCATCGAGTCGGCGGCAAAATTTCCGATCGATTCTTTCACGGCGACGCCCCGCACCCACGGCATCATGGCGCGCACGCCGTCGACCGTGCTGCGATCGCCGGTCACCAGCAGGAGCGGAACGCCGTAATATCCGAGCAAGCCGGCGTTGAGCGTCGCCTCGCTGCATCGCACGCCGTTGACGCGCACCTCGTAGATGACCGAGGGCGTGTAAGTGTGGCAGAGCACGGCGTCGGCTTCGCCGGCCCCGCCGTGGTATCCGATGAAGAAGGCGCCGTCGAAACTCGCGTCGGCACCCTGCGCCATTGAGAACGGTTTGCGGTTTCCGGCGATCACGCGCACGTCGGCCGGCAGCTCGTCGAGCAGCAAGTTTCGCATCGGACCGTGCGAGTCGTTGACCGCGACGTCGCCGGCTCCGCCAGCGCGCGCGCCCACGATCGCGCTGCAGATCTCGTGCGTGTAGTAGCGGCGAAAAACGGCGTACTCCGGGTGCGGGGTTCTCGCGTCGACTTGTTCCCACGCGCAGACGCCTGCGACGCCCTCCATGTCGCCGGAAATGTAGAGCTTCATCCGGGCGGCTCGGCCGCGGCGGCGATGCGCGTCGCGGCGATGAAGGCCTGCAGCAGCGGCGGATACGCGTCCGCCCGGAAGCGCACGGCGCGGCCGCCGATACGCTCGAATCCGGGCATCAACTCGATGAAGGCGGCTTGTTCGACGCCGGACGTTTCGATCGTCAGTTCGAACGGCGGGTCGAACGTGAAGGGGCGCGCGCGCTCGACGCGCGCGATCGCGTCGCGGGCGCCGGCGCGAATCGCCTCTGCGGCCGCTTGCGGCGTCATCGAATCGACGGCCGAGTAACCGATCGCCTCTTTGACCGCCACGCCAACCACCCACGGCATCGCGCGGGTCGTTTCGTCGACGATCGTGCGGTCGCCGGTCACGAGCACGACCGGGATGCCCCGGCTTCCGGCCAAGGCTGCGTTGAGAAGCGCCTCGCTGCAGGCCGTCCCGTTGATCGAGACGCTGTAGATTGTCTCGCTGAACGTGTGCGAGAGCGTCGCCGCGTCGCCGGCCTTGGCGTGATAGCCGGTAAAAAAGACCGCGTCAACGCCGGCGTCGAGCCCCTGCGCCATGCTCCAAGGCTTCGGAGCGCCGGAGATCACGCGCAGCTCGTCGTCGTCCGGCAGCTCGTCGAGCAAGAGGTTGTGCATCGACCAGTGCGAGTCGTTGACGACGATCCGGCCCGCTCCGGCTTCGCGCGCGCCCTCGATCGCGGCGCGCACTTCCCGGGTCATGAAACGGCGGAAGATCGGGTACTCGTGCGCGTTGGCCGGATCGCATTGCGCCCACGACGAGACGCCGGCCGTGCCTTCCATGTCGCACGAGATGTAGACGTTCACTGGTGGAGCGCCGCTCGCGCCTCGGAGAGGCCGGCCTGCGCGGCGACGTTTCGGGGGTTGACGCGCAGCGCGCGCTGGTAGAGCGGAATCGCCCGTTCGAAGAAGTTGGCGGCTAAGTACATGTCACCGAGCTGCGTCAGGGCGACGTCGTCGTTGGGGTGCTTCGCGATCCGGCTACGCAGCGCTTGGAGCTGAGCGACTACCGGCGCCGGCGGCCCGCCTTCGACGCTGTTCTGCGAGCCCGGCTGCTGGATTGCGGCGTTCTGATGAGATTTCGCTGCCGAGCCGAAAACCGAGCCGGTGACGCCGAAGCCATCCGCCACGAGATAGCCCATGATGCCGAGAAAGAGCGCCGCGATGATGACGACGATCGGCAGGTAGATTCGAGGGGGCAGGCCGTTCTCGGCATCCGGCGACACCAAGAGTCGGTTGGACGAATGCCGAAAAAATTCATCCGTGAACTCGGCACCTCGCCCCAAAACCAGCGCGCCGCTTCCGCCCGAGGCCGACCTGCAGTTGCTCTTTGCCCGCTTGAACTACCAGTTCTTCAACGGCGAGGTGCCGGGTTGCGCGATTCGCTATAACGAGCGTTTCTCGAATTCGGCGGGCCGCATCAGCTACAGCGGGCGCCCCATGGTGATCGAGCTCTCGCCCAAGCACTTCCGTAAGCACCCCGAGGCGCTGGAGGAGACCGTCCTGCACGAGATGATCCACGCCTGGTGTTTCGTCAAGTTCGGCGAGACCGGGCACGGAGCGCGTTTCAAGCGCAAGCTGCGCGAATGCGGCTTAAGTTCGATCTACCACGACCTCGGAAACATCGCGCCGCTGCGCGAATCGCCCAAACGCTACATCCTGCGGTGCGAAGCATGCTCCTTCGAAGCGCTCCGGCGAAGGCGGCCGGGCAAGCCGTCGAGCTGCCCCCGCTGCAACCCGCAGCGCTTCGACGCGCGCTATCCGTTGGCAATCTACGAGATCTTGGAGATGCGCGCGGCCGGGACGACCCTCGACGGCGTACGCGCGGCCGTGCGACTTTCGTCGAAGCCGGACCGAACGAAGAAGACGGCGAAGCGGTCGAGCCTATGGCGAGCGTAGATACGGCGAAAGCAAAGGTTCGCGTCGAGAGCGACTCGATGGGAACGATCGAGGTCCCGGCCGACAAGTATTACGGCGCGCAATCGGCGAGGTCGCTGGTGCATTTCGACATCGGCGAAGGACGCTGGCCGCGCGACGTCATGCCGCGACAGATCGTCGTGGCGATGGCGACGCTGAAGAAGGCCGCGGCGCTGGTGAATCACGATCTCGGCAAGCTCGACGCCGAGCAAGCCGGCCTGATCGTGACGGCGGCCGACGAGATCGTCGATGGGCGGCTGGACGCGCACTTCCCACTGCGCGTCTGGCAGACGGGCTCCGGCACGCAGACCAACATGAACGTAAACGAAGTGATATCGAACCGGGCGATCGAGCTCGCCGGCGGCGAGATGGGATCGAAAAAGCCGGTCCATCCCAACGACCACGTCAACATGTCGCAGTCGTCGAACGACACCTTTCCGACGGCGATGCACATGGCCGGCGCCCAAGCGATGATCGGGATGCTGCCCGCGGTCGAGGCGCTACGCGATGCGTTGGCTGCGAAATCGAAGCAGTGGGCGCACATCGTGAAGGTCGGCCGCACGCACCTGCAAGACGCGACGCCGCTCACGCTGGGTCAAGAGTTTTCGGGCTACGCGACGCAGCTCGACCGCGCGATCTCCGCCTGCCGCGAGGCGCTGCGTCCGCTCTACGATCTCGCGATCGGCGGCACCGCCGTGGGAACCGGACTCAACGCGCATCCGGAGTTCGGCGAGCGGACCGCCAAGAAGATCGCAGAGTTGACCGGCCTCCCGTTCCGCTCGCACCCGAACAAGTTTACGGCGCTGGCATCGCACGACGATTTCGTCTTTGCGTCCGGCGCGCTCAAGATGTTGGCCGCGGCGCTCATGAAGATTGCCAACGACATTCGCTGGCTCGCCTCGGGTCCGCGGGCCGGTATCGGCGAGCTGATCCTTCCCGAGAACGAGCCGGGCAGCTCGATCATGCCCGGGAAAGTCAATCCAACCCAATCCGAGGCGATGACGATGGTCTGCGTGCAGGTCTTCGGGAACGATCTCGCGACCAGCCTCGGCGCGTCGCAAGGAAACTTCGAGTTAAACGTCTTCAACCCGGTCATGATCTACAACTTCCTCCACTCGACGACGCTTCTCCGCGACGCCTGCACGATGTTCCGCGAGCACGCCGTCGAGGGGCTGCAAGCCAACGAGGAGCAGATCAAGAAATACCTCGACGAGTCGCTCATGGTCGTAACCGCGCTCTCGCCGCACATCGGCTACGATAAAGCGGCCGAGATCGCCAAGAAGGCCCACCACGAGAAGACGACGCTCAAACACGCCGCGCTCAAGCTCGGGCACGTGACCGAAGAGGAGTACGATCGAATCGTCGTCCCCAGAAAGATGACCTCGCCTTCCTGAGAGACGTGCGTCCGGCCTAAAGCCGCCAGGCCAGCGAGACCGCGGCGGCTGGGATTAGTTCGAGCGTCCGATGTAGCGGCGGTCGCGCGTGTCGATGCGAATGACGTCGCCGCTTTCGACGAAGAGCGGCACTTGGACGGTCGCTCCGGTTTCGAGCTTCGCCGCCTTCGTCGTATTCGTCGCAGTGTCGCCGCGGAAGCCCGGATCCGTTTCGACGATCTTCAACTCGACGTGTGCCGGCAGGTCGACTCCGATCGCGGCGCCGTCGTGAAATTGGACGTCGACGACCATGCCGTCTTTGAGAAAGTCGGCGGGGCCGCCGATCAGGTCGCGTTGCAGCGTGACGTTCTCGAAGCTCTCTTGATCCATGAAGTGATAGCCGTCGCCGTCGTTATAGAGCATCTGCATTTGGCGGTTGTCGACCGTCGCTCGCTCGAGCTTCTCGCCCGCGCGGAACGTGCGTTCCAAGGTCGTGCCGGTCTTGACGTTCTTCAAGCGGGTGCGCACGAAGGCGGACCCCTTTCCCGGCTTGACGTGTAAGAACTCGATGACGGTCCAAAGCTGGCCGTCCACGACGATGGTCACGCCGTTGCGAAGGTCGTTTGACGAAATCATGGGCTCAGACTCTACGTTCCGCGGCGCGACGAGCCCTGCGCCTGCGTCAAGCCGGTGGATTGACGGGGCGAATCGGGCCTTCGGTTCCGGCGCGCAGGCGCGCGATATTTTCGCGATGAGTAAAGAGAATCAGCAACGCGGAGAAGACGGCGTACGACGTTTCCGGCAGCGACCCCGTAAAGAGCCAGATGGCCGGCACCGCGAGCACACTGCCGAGCATCGAGCCGACCGACGAGTAGCGCGTCAGCGCGGCGCCGGCGAGCCAGCCCGCGACGGCAACGAGACCGGCCGGCCACGCGAGAGCGAAGATCGCGCCGAACGACGTCGCGACGCCCTTGCCCCCCCGCAATCGCAGCCAGGGCGAGAAACAATGGCCGAGGATGGCACCGGTCGCGGCGATGGACGCCAGGATCTGCTCGCCCGGCGGCCAGCCTTCAAACAGATCTAAATGCCCCTTGAAGAAGACGAGGGCGAACATCGTCGGAGCGAATCCTTTCAACGCATCGAGCAGCAGGACCGCAGCGGCACCCGTCTTGCCCATCGTTCGCAGCGCGTTCATCGCTCCGATATTTCCGGAGCCCTGCTTACGGATATCGATGCGATAGAAGAAGCGGCCAATCAGATAGCCGAAGGGGATAGATCCGATCGCGAACGCCAAGACGAACGTGACGATTGGGATCGCGATTAAGATCGCCAACAAAGCATAGGCGGTAGATTCGGGCAGGCCGACGTCGCTCACGGCTCTTCGCGCTCGCGTCGTGGCCGGAACTGAAGCGTCAGCGGGACGCCTCGAAAATCGAAGTGCTGCCGGATCACGTTTTCGAGAAAGCGCTTGTAGTGCGTCTGAATGAGATCCGGGTCGTTGCAGTGGAAGACGAAGATCGGCGGATGCGTCGCGGGCTGCGCCGCATAATAGATTCTCGAGACCTTCCCCGCGATCGCGGCCGGCGGATGGGCCAGGATCGCGTCGCGCACGATCGCGTTGAGTTGCGGCGTCGGAACGCGGCGGTCGAGGTTTTCTGCAACCTCGGCGACGATCGGCATCAGGCTGCCGAGGCGGCGGTGCGTCTTCGCCGATAGGAACGTGATCGGTGCGAAGGCGGCAAACGGGATCGCGTCGCGCACCGCGGCGGCGAGCTCGTTTTGGCTGTACTCGCCGCTCTGCTCGCGAACGAGGTCCCACTTATTGCCGACGACGATCAGCCCCTTGCGCTCCTCGATCGCGATCCCGGCCAATCGCCGGTCGAGTGCGGTGACGCCGGTCATCGAGTCGAAGACCAGCAGCGCGATATCGCAGCGGGCGATTGCGTTGAGCGACCGCAGCGCCGCGTAGTACTCGATCGCTCCGTGTGCTTCGGGCCGCTTGAGCATGCCGGCCGTATCGATCAACCGGTACGAGCGATCGCGCCACGCAAAGAGCGTATCGATCGCGTCGCGCGTCGTTCCGGGCGTCTGCGAGACCAGGGTCCGCTCTTCACCCAGCAGCGCGTTGAGCAGCGAACTCTTCCCAACGTTGGGGCGGCCGATCACCGCGAGCGCGAGCTCGTCCTCGGCCTCGGTCTGCGGAAGTTGCGGCGGCAAGAGCTCGACGATGCGGTCGAGCAGATCGCCGGTTCCCTCGCCGTGAATCGCGGAGACCGCGACCGGCTCCCCGAACCCGAGCGCCGAAAACTCGCCGTGTACCGACGCGGCGGCATTCGGGGCTTCGGCTTTGTTGGCGACCAGCACGATCGGCTTACGCTTGCGGCGCAGAATTTGCGAGACGTCGTCGTCGAGCGGATGGAGCCCTGTTTGCGCGTCGACCACGAAGACGATCGCGTCGGACTCTTCGGCCGCGGCCTCGGCTTGGCGGCGCGTCGCCTCGGCCAGCTCCGTGCCGTGCGCGACGTCGGCGCCGGGGTCGATGCCGGCGGTGTCGACCACGCTGAAGACGCGGCCGCGCCAATCGCAGAGCGCGTAGAGCCGGTCCCGCGTCACGCCGGGTGTATCCTCGACGATCGCCAGCCGCCTACCGATCAAACGGTTGAAGAGCG
>JBARBD010000125.1:0-6530 GCA_049792675.1 Vulcanimicrobiaceae bacterium
GGATTGACGGCCGGGCCCTGGTCGCCACCGCGCGGCGCTTGCTGGAGGCCGCCCGCGCGGGCGATGCCGCGCTCTCGCTGACGATCGTCGGCGACAGCAGGATACGCGCCCTCAATCGCACGTACCGCGGCCGCGATTACGCGACCGACGTGCTGAGCTTTCCGCTCGACGGCGCGACGCCGCCCGGCGCGGATCGCGAGCACCTTTTAGGCGACGTCGTGATCTCGGTCGAGACGGCGCGCCGCCAGGCTGCCGAGTATGGCGCGCCGGTGCAGCGGGAAATCTATCGCCTGTTGATCCATGGAATACTCCACTTGATGGGCCACGACCACGAAGCACCCGGCGAACGACGGATGATGCGCCGCGAGGAGCGCCGCCTCGCCGCGGCGATCGCGCTGCCTTGGCCGTACGATCGGGTAGGCTGATGCAGCATCCGACGGACGAGCGGGGCAAGCCCCACTATCTGCCGATCGAGCGCAGCCGGTTGATGCGCTCGTTCCACCACGCCTTCGAAGGAATCATCTATGCGACGCGCACGCAGCCGAACATGCGCGTCCACTTTGCCATCGCGGCGCTGGTGCTGCTGGCAACCCTGATTCTGCGTCTCGATCGCCTCTACGTCTTGGCGACCATCATTCTAGTCGTGCTGGTGTTGAGTCTGGAGCTGGTCAATACCGCAATCGAGTCGATCGTGGACCTCTTGACCGTGGCGCACCACCCCCTCGCCAAAACCGCAAAGGACGCGGCGGCTGGCGCGGTCTTGATCGCGGCGGTCGGCGCCGTCTTTGCGGGATACCTGATCTTCTATCAAGGGATCATCAGCGGAGGAACGCGCGTCTTCTCGGCGGTCCAATCGGTCCCGGCCAACGTCGCGCTGATCGTGCTGGCCGTCGTCACGATCGCGACGATCTTCGCCAAGGCTTGGGTCGGCCGGGGTTCGGCCTTACAAGGGGGTGCCGTTTCCGGCCACGCGGCGCTCGCCTTCGCGGTCGCCACGATGCTGGCGTTCTTTTACCAGAAGCCGCTGGCGGCGCTGCTCGCCTACTTCATCGCCTTTCTCGTCGCCCAGAGCCGCGTGGAGGCTCGCATCCATCGCCCCTTCGAGGTCTTCTGGGGAGCGGTTCTGGGGACGCTCGCCGCTCTAGCGATCTACGTGCTAGTGCGGCCTCACGTTGTGTTATAATGGCGCCGATTTGACCGTGGACCCCACTCGAAGTACCCCTGAGGGCCTGCCGTACGAGATCGCCGCGCTGGTGGCGCTCGTCCTCCTGGCGGCCTTCTTCGCGGCCGCCGAGGCGGCGCTGATCTCGATCTCCCGCCTGCGAGCCCGTTCGCTCGCCGAACGGCGGATTCGCGGTTCGGGGAACCTCTCGCGCCTCGTAGACGACAAGATGCGCTTTCTCACCGCGGTGCTGGTCGGCAATACGATCGTGCTCCTGGCAGCCGACTCGCTTGCGACCTCGATCGCGATCTCGCTGCACTTGCCCTCGGCCGTCGTGATCTCGACGGTCGTCATGACCATCGTCTTTCTCTTTTTCGGCGAGGTCGTGCCGAAGACGATCGCGACCGGCGACAGCGAGCGCTGGGCGCTGCGGTTGGCGTTGCCGACGCGCTACGTCGCGCTGGTGCTCACGCCGATCGCGCGCACCTTTCAAGTCGCGACCGATCTGCTGCTCAAAGCCTTCGGCGTCAAGCACGTCCATCGCGCCTACGTCACCGAAGAGGACATTCGCACCCTGGTCAACGTCGGCGCCGAGCAGCGCGTGATCGAGGAAGAAGAGCGCGAGATGATCCACTCGGTGATGGAGTTCGGCGATACGATCGTGCGCGAGGTGATGAAGCCGCGTCCCGAGATGGTCGCGGTCTCGATCGACGATTCGCCGCGCCGCGTGCTCGACACCGTGATCGCCGAGGGCTACTCGAAGCTGCCGGTCTACCAGGAGTCGAAGGACGACATCGTCGGCGTCGTCCACGATCGCGAGCTGCTGATCGCGCTCGCGAGCGGCTCGCTGGCCCACACCAGCGTTCGCTCGCTGATGCGCACGGCCGTGCACGTTCCCGAGACCAAGAAGACCGCGGAGCTCCTCCGGGAGATGCAGCGCGACAAGTTCTCGCTCGCGATCGTCGTGGATGAGTACGGCGGAACGGCCGGCTTGGTGACGATGGAAGATCTGCTCGAGGAGATCGTCGGCGAGATCCGTGACGAGCACGACGTTGACGAGCAAGAACCGATCGCGCTCGTTTCGGAGACCGAAGCCGTCGTCGAGGCGGGAACGAATATCGAAGACGTCAACGCCAAGCTCGGAACCCGGCTTCCGACCGAAGACTTCGAGACGATCGGCGGCTACACGGTCGGCCTCTTCGGGCGCCTCCCGACGGAGGGAGAAGAGGTCGCCGCCGACGATCACACGCGGCTGAAGGTCGATCGGACTCGCGGCCGGCGGATCCTCGCGGTGCGCATCTATACCAACGGCACCATCGAGCGGACGGCCGAAGTCGAGGACTCTGACGCAACCGCGCACCTATAAGACGCGCGGTATCGTCTTGCGCGGACGGCCGCTGGGCGAGGCCGACCGTATCGTGACGCTCTTCACGCGCGAGCACGGAAAAGTGGATGCCGTCGCAAAAGGCGTTCGCCGGTCGCGCAGTCAGCTCGCGGGACGTCTCGAGTTCGGTAACGAGTGCGACTTCGGCATGCATCGCGGCCGCTCGCTCGACGTCATCGTTTCGGCCGAGATCGAGCAGGCACCGTGGTCGCGGCTCGTCGAGCCGGAACGCTACGGCGTCGCGTCGCTGGCGATCGAGCTGATCGACGCCTTCTGCGAGCCCGACCTCGCCATGCCCGACGTCTACGACCTGCTCGTGGGCGCGATCGGCGCAATTGCGCGCGTCGCCGCGCCGATCGGGCTGATGCCGCGTTTCTCGCTGCGGCTGCTCGATATGCTCGGCCTGGCGCCGCCCTTGGAGCGTTGCGTGCACTGCGGCAAGCCGCTGCCCGACGGTGGCGTCTGGCTCGACGCCGAGAACGGCGGGATCGTCGACGGCGGATGCCGCGAGCGATGGCGAGCGCTCCCCGAGCTCGAGCCGGCCGACGTGGAGAATCTCCGCGCGCTGGCGGCGCCGCGTGGCGACGCGGTCTCGGCCACGCTGCATGCGACGCCGGCGGCGGCGCATGCCGTCGAAGAGCTGATCGCGCACCATCTCGGTCGGCGCCCGAAGTCGGTGGCGCATCTAGGAGCGCTCGGCTCGTGATCGCGGCGCTGGACGTCGGGAGCAAGCGAATCGGCATCGCCGTCGCGGATCCGAGCGCGAGCTTCGCGCTTCCGCTGGCGACGATCGAGCGCACCAATCGGCGAGAGGACCTCGCGCGTATCAAGCGTTACCTCGACGAGTACGCGGTGGACGAGCTGGTCGTCGGCGATCCCGTGACCCTCGCGGGCGAACGCGGGATCGCGTCGCAGAAGATCGACGAGTTCGTCGAGCACCTGCGCGAGATCTTCAATGGAACGATTCACCGCGTTGACGAACGAATGACGACCGCCGCCGCGACGAAGGGGCTGATCGCCGCCGACGCCTCGCGAGCGAAGCGCCGCGAAGTCGTCGATCGCATTGCGGCTGCCCTGATCCTGGACACGTTCCTCGCGCGCCGGCGCAACGCATCGGCACCGTGAAGTATGCGCGCTACGCGCTCTACGCGCTCGGCTCGCTGGCGGTGCTCGCGCTGCTCGCGTGCGCCGCGCTTTGGTATGCGATCTACGCCGATCGGTCGCGCCCGCCCGAGCAGCGAGAAGTGATCGTCGAGCGCGGCTCGACCTTCGACGAGATCGCCACGCGCTTGGCAGAAGAAGGGGTCGTGAGCAACGTGCTCACCTTCCGCGCGCTCGCGCGTCTGCGCGGAGAAGACGTCGCGGTGCGTGCCGGTGCCTACCGTTTCGGCCCGCACGTGACGCAAGATGAGGTTTTGCGCGCGCTCGTGAGCGGCGGGGCGCAGGTGGCGGCCTGGGTCACGATACCGGAGGGATTTACTGCGGCACAGATCGCCGCCCGGATGGAGAGCGCCGGCGTCGGGCACGGACCCGATCTGCTCCGCGAGTTCATGCACGAGTCGCTCGCGGTGGGCGGTGCGCGAACCAAGAACCTGGAGGGCTTTCTCTTTCCCAGCACCTACCTGGTGCCGCTCGATGGCGAACCGCGGCAAATCGCAAATCAGCTCACCGGCGAGTTCCTGCGGGAGTTGCCGCGCGACGCCGCCGCCCGCGCGCGCGCCCTCCACGTGACGCTGCCGCAAGCGGTGACGGTCGCATCGCTGGTCGAGCGCGAGGCGAAGACCGAGGCCGACCGGCCGCAGATCGCGGCCGTCATCTACAACCGGCTGCGTTTGCGGATGCCGCTGCAGATCGACGCCGCAATCGAGTACGCCTTGCCGGCACATAAGAGCGAGCTCTCGTTTGCAGACTTGAAAGTCGACTCGCCCTACAACACCTACCTGCACGCGGGCCTGCCGCCGACGCCGATCGCCAATCCGGGCCGGCCATCGCTGGAGGCGGCCTTGCGTCCGTCGAAGAGCGAGTACCTGTACTACGTCTACTGTGGCGGCGGCCGGCACGTCTTCGCCAAGACGCTGGCCGAACATCAAGCCAACGTCGCCCGCTGCCTGCAATAGAAGGGAGGCCGCCCGTGTCATCACTTAACGGCGAGGGGGAGGGACCGCACGGCGAGCTCGAGCTGCGCGAAACCCTCCACATCCAAACCAAAGACGGCGCGACGCTGCCCTTCGAGGTCGTCGGCATTCTTGAAGATCCGCAGGACGGCGTCTCGTATGCCGTGCTTCGGCACGAGGCGTCCGAGGGAGACGAGGAGTTCATCGTCACCGATCTCGGCGGCAACCTGCTCGCCGACGACCAGCTCGCGCAAGATATCCTCGACGACTTCTTGACCTTCGTTGAGGAGGCCGATGAAGGTCCTGTTTCTCTCGGCTAGCGTCGGCGTCGGGCATCTCTCGGCCGCCAATGCAGTCGGCGCGGCGCTGCGCGAGATCGATCCCGGTGCGGCGACGCCGGTCGTGGACTCGTATGAATACGCGGCGCTCGTCGTTTCGCGCATCGTCTCCGATGGCTACTTACGCATGGTCAAGACGATCCCGCAGATGTATCGTTACATCTACCATCGCGCCGAACGCGCAACCGAAGTCGGCCCATTCCGGACCTGGGCGCATCAATTTACGGCCGGCAACCTGCGATCGCTGATCGCGCGCGAGCGCCCCGACGTGGTCGTCTGCACGCATGCTTTCCCGTGCGGAGCGATGGCCGAGTACAAGCGCGCCTACGCCGACGCTCCTCCGGTGGTCGGCGTGGTAACCGACTTCGCCGTCCACGGCTTTTGGATACACGACAACGTGGACCGCTACGTCGTCGCAACCGAGGCGATGCGAACGGCCTTGCTGCGCCGCGGCATCGCAGCCGATGCGGTCGCGGCCAGCGGCATCCCGGTGCGTGCGGAGTTCGCACCCTCGCGGGAGCCGCGCGACGCGCTTCGCGAGCGCCTTAACCTGCCCAAGGATCGTCACGTCGTGCTCCTGATGGGCGGCGGCCTCGGGATAGCGCCGATCGAACGCATGGTCCACGCGCTCCAAGGGGTACGCGTCCCGCTGGCGGCGGTCGTCATCGCCGGCCGGAATGCGCGGATCGAACGGCGGCTTGCGGCGACCGCCGAAAACGTCCAGCATCCGGTTCGCAGTTTGGCCTTCGTGGACAACGTCTACGATTACATGCACGCCGCCGACGTGCTGGTTACCAAGCCCGGCGGCTTGACGAGCGCCGAAGCGCTGGTCGCGCAGCTTCCGATGGTGCTCTGCAAGCCGCTGCCGGGGCAAGAGGAGCGAAACGCGCGCGTGCTGGTTGATGCCGGGGCGGCGGTTCGCGCGCGCCGCGTCGCCGAGCTTCCCGCGACGATCGAATCCGTCCTCACGGATCACGCGCGGCGCGAGCGCATCAAGGAAGCTGCCCGACGCTTGGGGCGCCCCGACGCCGCGGCGCACGCGGCGCGCGTGATTGCAGGTCTCGTGCGATTGCCAAAGGAGATTCCGGCATGACTTTGCCTTCCTCCCGAACCTACGCGACGTGGTTGGCTATCGTTCGCATCCTGACCGGCGCGATCTGGTTGCTCCACGGCGTTCCGAAGTTTCTCAAGAGCGACGCGTTCATGCCGCCCAAGGGCGTCATCGTCACCTACGTGCAAAACGGCCTTGCCAAGACGACCGGACCGTATCACGATTTTCTTGCCAACGTCGTTCAACCGCACATCGGCCTCTTTGCCGAGTTGGTCCGCCTCGGCGAAGTCTGCATCGGCTTCTCGCTCTTCTTCGGCGTGTTCACGCGCTTAGGCGGGCTCTTGGGCGTCCTCCAACCGCTAAACTATATCGCGGCCCGCGGAGACTTGGCATCGCTGAGCCACGGTTGGTCGAGCCTGGATGGCGCGCTGATACTGCTCTCGGCGATCAGCTTCGTGCTTCCGACCGGACGCGTGCTCGG
>JBARBD010000126.1:0-3175 GCA_049792675.1 Vulcanimicrobiaceae bacterium
GCTTTGCCGCCGGAGTTCAAGCGGCTCGCGATGCGACGAAACAGCGGCCTGGCTATTGGGCTGACCTCGAATCGGAAGCCGCCGCCGAGGACGGCCTCGACATTTCGGAACTGAAATCAACGCAACGCGATTTTGGCGCCATGCCGTTGATTATTCTTTCAGCACCGCTCGACACCGCAAACTTCAAGCAGTACGGCGCCAACGATGCAGAGATCCAAGCGCTAGGTAACAGGCGAAATGAGCTTCGAGATGGCATTGTCGCTCTTTCGCGGCGCGGAGTAAACTGCACGGTCAGCGACACCGGCCATTTTATCCAGCTGGACAGGCCACAGGTGGTCATCCACGCGATTACGCAAGCGATCGAGCTTACGCAGACCAACAGCCTGCCTTCGTGCGCCTCACTCTAGCCGAGGCGTGTAAGCCCGCGGCCTCGACCGCCGGCCGTTGCCGCGTTCGCCGCAACGCCCTCACGGAGGCACAGCGCCGATGCCGGTCGAAAGCTCAAAGACTACCACTGTTGCTATTCGAAGCCGGGCGCGACCCCTAATATCTACTTCAAAGGAGCAAGGTTAATGAACACCCCTGGTTTACTTAAGTACGGCGGCGCTGTCGTTGCACTCCTATTTGCTTCGGCGTGCGGCGGCGGCTCGACGGTCGCGCCGACAGCCCCTACGGTCAGTACGACCTACGTAGGTAGGACGCTGTTCATGAATGGGAGGCCGGTAACGGCGGCGAGGCTGAACCCATTGCCGCGTTTCGCAGAGCTCGTACCGGATAAATCAAAGTCACAGAAGTACGAGTACATCTTCAACTACTACGGCTCGTACGGCAGCATTTTCGACTATCCGAAAAGCACCTCGATGGTCGGTCAAATCGCCGGGGCCGGCGGCCAAGGGTGCACCAACGCTTTGTACGGCTATGGGAAGAGAATTATCTGGAACGCCGGGCGTACGAACGACTTAGTTAGCGAATACAAGGTTCCAGACAAGCTGCTCAGGACGCTGTTTCTTCCCTACACGTTCACGTCCAGCTGCGCCATGAATGCGAGCGGCGATCTCGCGGTCGGCATCCTGCTGGGTAACTCTTACGGTCCCGGCGGTCAGGTCGTGATCTTCAAGAACGCGAAGGGCTCGGGTACCCTGTACCCTACGCCGTTGGCCAAAGAGTACTTCGACGGCTACGATTCCAGCGGCAATCTCTTTGCCGACGGTTTCGGCCCGAGCTACGGCTTCACACTCGTCGAGCTTCCGAAGGGCAGCAGCGACTTCGTTACGATCAAAACGAGCAACTCTCCGGACTTTCCTGGCTCGGTGCAGTGGGATGGCACCTACCTCACCGTGTTCGATCAGGACACGAGCCAGACGTATCAGTACACGGTTAGTGGAACGACGGCGACGTTGGCGCACACCATCCAGTACACCGGGGCTAGCGACTGCGCGCAGACGTGGATCGTTAAGGGGCTGATGTATTGCGGCGATGCGGGCAATGACGACGGCGAAGTTTTCAGTTACCCGGCCGGCGGTGCACCGGTTGCGACGTTCACGGGGAGCTTCGATTTCCCGCTCGGCGTGACGGCAGCGAAGAAGTAGTCTACCTCAATCATAAGTGAGCGGAACCGGAACTGGAAAAGCCAGTTCCGGTTCGGGCTATCCTCATCTCTGTGGCCGTGAAAAATTGTTGTGAACGGATCCTTGAGGCTTTTTTGGCTGGTAGCGGCGCTGGCGGTTGCCGGATGCAGCGCGGCCGGCTCGTCGAGTAATCCAGCGGCCGGCTCGCTATTCCAGGGCGGGCTTTCCGCAGCTACCCGCTTCGTGCCGCAGTGGGAAGCCAAGCACCAAGCCACGCCCGCCTGTAAACTGCTTGTCGGTATGGTGCAATGTCACGTGCTGCGCGAGACGGGCGTGAATCCGAGCTGCTCGCCATCGGGCGGAACTTGCGGCTGGCGCCCCATCGACCTGGAGACTCGGTATAAGCTTGCGCCATCGTTGGGCAATGGAAGGGGAACGGTCGTCGCGCTCATCGAGCTTGGCGACTTGGCGAGTGCCGCGACGGATCTCGCGACCTACCGGAAGACGTTCAAGCTGGGAAAGGCGCCATTTAAAAAGTTCAACCAGTACGGACAGCAATCCGACTATCCCGAGAGCTGCCAGGACTTCAGCTGGTGTGTTGAGACCGATCTCGACATCCAAATGGTCTCGGCAAGCTGTCCGAAATGCACGATCTATCTCATCGAAGGCGGCAACTGTTCTGGCGTCGTCTGCGGCCTGGAGGGCGCCGAATCGGCGGCCGTTAAGCTTGGCGCAAAGATCATCAGCAACAGTTGGGGATGCAGCTCGTTGTACTACGGCGAGAACTGCGGAGACTCGGACTTCCCCAAGTACTTCGATACACCGGGCGTGGCGTTTTTAGCGTCATCCGGTGACTCCGGATATCCGGAGATCCAGTGGCCGGCAGCGCTGGCAAACGTGCTCGCCGTCGGCGGCACGCAGTTGGCAGGGGGCAGCGGCTCGACCTACAGTGAAACCGTCTGGGACGGCACGGGAGCGGGCTGCGCGACGACTACGAAAAAGCCGAAGTGGCAGCATGATCCGGATTGCACCGGCCGCACGATCGCGGACATCTCCGCCCAGGCTGGGTGTTCTCCGGGCGTCGCCGAGTATACCTCGACCTACAGCGGTTGGGTCGGCGCCTGCGGGACGAGCGTCGCAGCGCCGCTCACGGCCGGCATCGTTGCGCTGGCCGGTAACGCGAGCAGCATAACCGGCGGGAAATCGTTCTGGGAGTTGAGCGCTAAAAAGCACAAGACCGAACTGAACGTCATTACGTCGGGCACAGACGGCAACTGCGACAACTATATCTGCCAGGCCGGCCTATCCAAGAAAGATGGCGGCTACAAGACGTACAGCGGCCCCGCCGGATGGGGAAGCCCGGACGGCATTACCGCGTACTAGCATTCGGCTTTAGGGCGTTGCGGCAGGATCTCCGGAGGCGTCCTCAATTGTTGCGATCTGGTCCCCGCCATGGATGAGTTCCCGGGCGGCGTGCCCCCCTTCGCGGATCGCATCAGAGACGATTGCGTAGTGCCGGTGACCATGCCCCGATTCATCGGAGGCGTGGAGAACGCCAGCGAGCACACGCCGGTCAGCCAAAGTAACGCGCACGGCTTTGCCGAGAT
>JBARBD010000127.1:0-6876 GCA_049792675.1 Vulcanimicrobiaceae bacterium
GCCGGATCGGCGGCGCGCAGCGCGAGACCGAGAAAGCGCGTGCGGCGGCGCGCGTGCGCCGCCTCGTCTCCGGCGGCGCGCGATTGCTCCTGCTCGATTTCGCGCTCGTCCTTCCTGACGCGCGCGACCAACGCGACGGCCCGCCTTCTCAGGGCGACCAGCGCTACCAGCATGACGGCGGTGAGCAGCGCAAAGATCAAGCCGACTTGCCAGAGCCGCCCGACGTTGTGGGCGAGCACCGCGGGCTGGCGCTTCTCCAGCGCCGCAACCAACGCCGATTGCAGCGTTGCCTGCCACGTCTGGGCGAGGACGTCGACCGGCTGGCCGTGGTACCGGCCGTCGGCGCCGGTCACGGTAAGGATCGGCAACGGCGCCGTGTGCTTCGCGTCGACCGCATAGAGGATCGCTTGCGATCCTTCGTGCTGCACCCCGACGCGCAGCGTCTTGGGATCGTAGATCGTGCCCGCGTTGACGTCCCCGCCCTCCGACGAGACGAGCTGTGCCAGCGAGGCCTCGATCAGCTCGACGCGCACGTCGACCGACATTTGGTCGGAACCAACGTTGGCGGGCGTCGCGACGCGAAAGAGCGGGATGCCGTCGAGCCGGACCGGCGCCGAGACGTACGCGCCTTCCTGGCGGGCTCCGGCCGGAAGCGGGCTGCCGGAAGCCTTCGGCATCGAAAGCGAGGGAAGGCTCTGCGGCCATCCGGGGGCCGACGTCGCGCAAACCAGCCCCAGGACGGCGGGTATTATGAAAGGGGAGAAGCGGCGCAGAAGCACGCAACCATCCCGAACAGAACTCATGGGCGTCATCGATTTACCCTACACCAAGAGCGTCGCGGCCGAGACCGACGCGATCTTCGAGCGCGTGGAGCACGTCATTCCGCGCGTCGAATGGCCGCTCCACGCTCCCTACGTCGCGGCGATCAACCGCCTCAAGCGCGAGCGCAACGCCGTGATCCTGGCCCACAACTACCAGGTGCCGGAGATCTTCTATACGGTCGCCGACATCGTCGGCGACTCGCTCGCGCTGGCGATGAAGGCGTCTCAAACCGATGCCGACGTGATCGTGCTGTGCGGCGTGCATTTCATGGCGGAGACTGCGAAGTTAGTCAATCCGGGTAAGACGGTCCTTGTTCCCGACCTAAAAGCGGGCTGCTCGCTCGCCGAGTCGATTACGGGCGCCGACGTGCGGCTGCTGCGCGAGAAGTACCCGGATACGCCGATCGTCACCTACGTGAACACGTCGGCGGACGTGAAGGCCGAATCGGACGTCTGCGTCACCAGCGGAAACGCCGTGCAGATCGTCGAGGCGCTGGGCGTTCCCCGCGTCGTCTTCCTGCCCGACGAGTACCTCGCCAAGTACGTCGCCTCGAAGACCGGCGTCGAGATCATCGCGTGGAAGGGCCACTGCGAGGTGCACGAACGCTTCACCGGGGAAGAGGTGCGCCGCTTCCGCGAAGGCGATCCCTCGCTGTGCGTCATCGCGCATCCGGAGTGCCCGCCCGACGTGCTCGCCGAAGCCGATTTCGTCGGCTCGACCCAGGGGATGACCGAGTACGTCGGCACGCTGAGCACGCAGAAGCACCCACGCGTGCTGCTGATGACCGAGTGCTCGATGGCCGATAACGTCGCGGGCCGCTATCCCAACGTCGAGTTCGTCCGGCCGTGCAATCTCTGTCCGCATATGAAGCGCAATACTTTGCCAAAGGTCCTTCACTCACTGGAAGCGATGGAGTACGAAGTGACGATCGCGCCCGAGATCGCGGAGCGCGCGCGCCGCGCGGTCGAACGCATGCTCGACTTCAGCCGGCAGCCCCGAGACTAATCGTATGAGCGAAGCTAGTCGCAGCGACGCGGTCGTCGTCGGCGCAGGCATCGCCGGCTTGATGGCGGCGCTCAAACTCGAAGGCAAGCGCATCACCGTGCTCTGCAAGACGCGCCTGGGCAAAGGCGCGGCAACCGATTGGGCGCAGGGCGGCATCGCCGCGGCGATCGGCAAGGACGACTCTCCGCACCTGCACGCGATCGACACGCAGCGCGCTGGCGCCGGAATCAGCGATTCGAAGATCGTCGAGATCCTGACGCACGACGCGCCGGCGCGGGTCGAAGAGTTACTCGAGCTCGGCGCCGCGTTCGACCGGACCGTTTCGGGCGAGCTCGCGCTCGGGCGCGAAGCCGCCCATCAGCGGCGGCGCATCGTCAAAGCCGGCGGCGACGCAACCGGTCACGAGATTCTCAAGACGCTGATCGAGGCGGTCCGCGTCCATCCTTCGATCGAGATCGTCGAGGACGTCATCGCCGACGATCTGATCGTCGAAGACCGCCGCGTGCGCGGCATCCGCGCGCGCCACAAGGCGAGCGGCGAGGCGCTCGAGTTTCGCGCCGATGCCGTCGTGCTCGCGACCGGCGGCATCGGACGCCTCTATCGCTACACGACCAATCCGGTCGAGGCAACCGGGGACGGCATCGCGATGGCGGCCCGCGCCGGTGCGCTGCTCGCCGACATGGAGTTCGTGCAGTTCCACCCGACGGCGCTGGCGATCGGGCGCGACCCGATGCCGCTCGTGACCGAAGCGGTGCGCGGAGAGGGCGCGACGCTCGTCAACGATCTCGGCGAGCGCTTCATGCTCGGCATTCATCCCGACGCCGAGCTCGGGCCGCGCGACGTCGTCGCGCGCGCGATCTTCGAGCAGCTGCAGCGCGGGCGCACGGTCGGTTTGGACGCCCGCTCGGCGATCGGCGTGCGTTTCCCCGAAGCCTTTCCGACCGTCTTCGGCTTCTGCATCTCGGCCGGCATCGATCCGCGCGTGCAGAACATTCCGGTCGCGCCGGCGGCGCATTACTTGATGGGCGGAATTGCGGTCGACGAGTGGGGCAGAACCTCGCTCGAGGGGCTCTGGGCGTGCGGCGAAGCGAGCGCGTCCGGCGTGCACGGTGCAAACCGGCTCGCCAGCAACTCGTTGCTCGAAGCGCTCGTCTACGGATCGCGCGTCGCGACCGATATCTCAAACGCCGATTCGCGCGGTCCTTCGCCGGCACAGATCGTCACGCCGGTCCTGCCGGCCCAAGCGCGCGTGCGCCACGCGATCCACTCGACCGCGACGCAGGCGCTGAGCGATTTGCGCAACGTCATGTACTCCAACGTCGGGCTCGTGCGCAGCGAGGGAAGCCTGATCGAGGCACTGGGGCGGATCGCCGATCTCGAGGCGACCTTCGGCGCGGCGGCCGGCGAACTGCGCAACCTGCTCGTCGTCGGCAGGCTGATCGCCGAAGCGGCGCTCGCGCGTCCCGAGAGCCGCGGCAGCCATTACCGTAGCGACTACCAGCAGACCGACGAAGCCTTTGCAAAACGCTCCTTCACGCGACTGCGCAGCGTTGCTTAAGCTGATCGCCGAGCCGATCGTCCGCGCCGCGCTCCTGGAAGACGCCGGGCGCGGCGGCGACATCACGACCGAAGCGATCGTCGACGCGGAGCGCGCTGCGACGGCGCGCATCGTCGCGCGCGACGGCGGGATCGTTGCGGGGACGGCGATCGCGGGGCTCGCCTTTACCATGCTCGACCCCGACGCGACCTACGACGCGCGTATCAATGACGGGCGGCGGGTCGAATCCGGCCAAACGGTCGCCGTGATCCGCGGACGCGCACGCGCGATCTTCACCGCCGAGCGGACCGCTCTCAACCTGCTCTGCCGCCTCTCCGGCATCGCGACCGCGACCCGCGCGCTGGTGGATCTCGTCGCCGGCACGCGCGCTCGGATCGCCGATACGCGCAAGACGACTCCGGGGTTGCGTGCGCTCGAGCGCTACGCCGTTCGCTGCGGCGGCGGCGTCAACCACCGCTTCGGCTTAGACGACGCCGTGCTGATCAAGGATAACCATCTCGCGCTGGCCGGATCGATCGGCGCCGCCGTCGCGGCGGTTCGCGCCCGCGCCGGACATATGGTGAAGGTCGAAGTCGAAGTGGACACGCTCGAGCAGCTGCGCGAAGCGCTGGCCGAGCCGATCGACGCCGTGCTGCTCGACAACATGACGCCGGAGACGCTCGCGCAGGCGGTCGTGCTCGCCGGCGGGCGCGTCTTGACCGAGGCGAGCGGCGGCGTTTCGGTGGGCAACGTTGCGGCGATCGCGCGCACCGGCGTCGACGTGATCAGCGTCGGTCGCCTGACGCACAGCGCACCGGCGTTGGATCTCGGTCTCGACGTCGAACTCTAGCGCGCCCTATTCATACGAGAGCAGGGCGAAGGCGACGACCGCGCCGATCACAACGACGAAGAGCGAGATCGCGTAGCCCGTCCGCGAGGAGAGCGTGAGGACTTTGCCCTCGCGCAAACCGCGGTCGGTTGCCGAGTAGCGCCAGCCGCCCAAGAGCGCGATGAAGATGCCGAAGAGCGCCATCGCGGTTCCGAAGGCGGTCGAGACGCCGTGAGGTACGGGCCCAGCCCCATGCACCAGCGAGGCGAACTCGCGCGCGAAGAGCGAGAAGCGAGCGATCACAAAGCCGAACGCGATAAATGCCAGCGCGGTGCGGACGTAGGCTAAGTAGGTCCGCTCGTTGGCGAGGGTGTCGTTGGCGCGCGCGGGGCTCGGCTGCCTTTGGGGTTCCGGCATGACCCCGTCTGCGTTAGGCGAATCTTCGCCGAACCATGTCTGCAGAACGAAGCGCCGAGAAACCGGTCGAACCGAACAAAACCACCTACGACCTCGAGCCGCCCCGAGCGCTGCTCGATTTTATGGCGACCGGGTGGATCGACCGGCCGCCGGCGCTCGCCGCGCACTCCGAAGCGCACCGTTTTCGCGAACGGCGCGAGGCGCTCTCGCGGGCCTACCCCGGGACCTATCTGATCGTCCCGGCGGGTCGCGAGCGCGTGCGCGCCAACGACACGTTTTTCCGCTTCCGCCCCTCGAGCGATTTCGCATACTTGATGGGAGGCGGCGAGCCGGGCGGGCTGCTCGCGCTCGAGCCGCACGGGCAAGGCCATCGCAGCGTGCTCTTCGTTCCGGAGCACAACCGCGGCAAGGCCGAGTTCTTCACCGATCGCGTCTACGGCGAACTCTGGGTCGGCCGCCATCGCGGCGTCGACGAGAGCAACGCCTTCTATGGCGTCGACGAATGCCGTCCGCTCCAAGCGATGCCGGCCTACCTCGAAGAGCTGCGCGGCGCGGGCTACGCGCGGCGCTTGCTGCGGGGCCACGACGAGACGATCGACGAGCTCTTCGAACGCGCCGACGGCGACGACGAGCTCGCCGAGCATTGCTCGGAGGCGCGCCTCATCAAAGACGAGTACGAGCTCGAAGAGTTGCGCAAAGCCTGCGCGATCTCCAAGCGCGGCTTCGAGGACGCAATCGTGGCGATGCGCGGCGCGAAAAGCGAACGCGAGATCGAGGCGGCGTTCTGGAGCCGGGCGCGCATCGACGCCAACGACACCGGTTATCTGACGATCGCGGCCGCGGCCGAGCACGCCTGCACGCTGCATTGGACCCGCAACGACGGAACGCTGCGGGCCGGCGATTTGCTGCTGCTCGATGCCGGTGTCGAGTGCGACTCGCTCTACACCGCCGACATCACGCGCACGCTGCCCGTCTCCGGACGCTTCTCACCCGAGCAGCGCAGCATCTACGAACTCGTCTGGGAGGCGCAGCGGGCCGGCATCGAGGCCGCTGTGAGCGGCAACGACTTTCTCGAACCGAACCGCAGCGCGATGCGCGTGCTCGCGGCGGGACTGATCGATCTCGGCATTCTGCGCGTCTCGCTCGACGAAGCGCTCGACCCGGAGCGCCCGTTTCACCGGCGCTACACGCTCCACGGCGTCAGCCACATGCTGGGGCTCGACGTCCACGACTGCGCGAACGCGCGCACGCAGGAGTACCGTTACGGCACGCTGCGCGAAGGAATGGTCCTAACGGTCGAGCCGGGTCTCTACTTTCAGCCCGACGATTCGACGGTGCCGGAACGCTTCCGCGGCATCGGCGTGCGCATCGAAGACGATGTTGCGATCACCGGCGGGGCGGCCGAGGTGCTCTCGGCGAGCCTACCGTCGCGTGCCGGCGAGGTCGAAAACTGGATCTCCGGCCTCTGGAAGCCCTGATTTCCTTACGTCGGCATAACTGAGGTTCCGGGCGGCGGTGCCGAGGGCGGAGGCGGCGCAGCCGGCCTGGAGCCTTGATAGGCGGCGAGCTGGTCCTCGATCGGCCAGCGTCCGAAGGCCAAGAGGATCATGCAGATCAGCGGACCGACGCCGGGAATCAGGTTGAGCAGGGAGAGCGCGCCATTGTATCCGGCCTTGGCGAAAATCCGCCAGTAGACCCAGATCGTAAAAGCGACGATCGCTAAGCCGACGATGCCATAAACGAGGAAGAGCGTCGCGATAACGCCTGCCGCCTCTGCGTTGCCATGGTCCATTTACGAGTCTCCTTCCATCTCGACCGCACCGACCGGTGCGTTTAGTGAATCGTTCAACCGCGTGGCGGCGAACCCCAACCCGACTGCACGTAGACGCCGTCGACGACGATCACCGGAACGGTCGGATCGCCCTTGCTATACGCGAGCATACGCTCGCGCGCGGCCCGGTCGTTCTGCGCGTCGTAGCGCGCGTAGGGTGTGCCCGCCGCATCGTAGTGCGCGATCGCAGTGCGGCAATACGGGCAAGTGGGGGAGACGTAGAGCTCGAGCTTTGCCCCCGGAGGTATGCGCTCGACGTCGAAGGCCTTCGCCATGCCCTTGGTCTTCGTACCGACGCCGCTGGGAAACCTGCGCGACGTGACCCTGCGCGCGATCGACGCGCTGCGCGACGCCGCGCTGATCGTCGCCGAGGACACGCGCGTCGCCCGCAGGCTGCTGCACGCGCTCGGCCTCGAGGGCCGCGAGATCTGGAGC
>JBARBD010000128.1:0-2330 GCA_049792675.1 Vulcanimicrobiaceae bacterium
CGCAGCAAATACTGGAGTCAGTCGGCGATTATCATCACCTGGGACGACCCCGGCGGTTTCTGGGATCACGTGCCGCCGCCGAAGTGGCTCGTCTGTCCCGACGGCCATCCCTGCGGCAACGGACAACGCGTGCCGCTGCTGCTCATCTCGCCCTATGCGCGCACCGGCGTCGTGCACGAGCCCGACGACCAGGCATCGGTGATCAAGTTCGTCGAGCACCTCTTCGATCGCACGCCGCTCGCGCAGCTGCCCGACGAAGCGCGCTACATGCCGATGGGGCCGCGCGACACCAGCGATCAGACCGGCGACCTCTCGGGCGGCTTCGACGAGGCGCGGCTGCGCGGCGACGCACCGCCGATTCCGGCCGAGCAAGCGATGATTCCCGACGACGTCGTGCGCGCGATTCCCAGCCCCTGGTCGTGCAAGTCCATCGGCGTCGAACCGGTCGCACCGCCCGCGGGCACGTCGGACGCGCCCCCGCCGAACTTCAACCCGCACGTGCTGGTCGTGCCGATGCGCCGGCCGTAGCACCCAAACGACGCGGGAACCCCCGCCGGGCGTGACGTGTTGCAGGTTTGGTCATGAGTACGAAAACGATGCGAGCGGCAGTCGTGCCGTCACCCGAAGAGCACCGCTTGGACGTACGCGACGTTGCGGTGCCCGAGCCCGGCCCTGGCCAGGTGCGTATCAAGGTTGAGGCGTGCGGAGTCTGCCATAGCGATTCGCTCACGGTGCTCGGGTATTGGCCGGGTATCGTCTATCCGCGCATTCCGGGGCACGAAGTTGCCGGAACGATCGACGCGCTGGGTCCGCAGACGAGCGGATGGAGCACCGGCGATCGCGTCGGCCTCGGCTGGCACGGCGGCCACGACGGCACCTGCGAAAGCTGTCGGCGCGGCGACTTCATCACGTGCCCGAACCTGCAGATACCCGGTATCGCCTATGACGGCGGCCACGCGCAGTACGTCGTCGCGCCGGCCGTCGCGCTGGCGCGGATTCCCGACGAGCTGACCGCAGCGGAAGCGGCACCGTTGATGTGTGCGGGCATCACGACGTACAACTCGCTGCGGCGCAGCGCGGCGCGTGCCGGCGATCTCGTCGCGATCCTCGGCATCGGCGGACTGGGCCATCTCGGCGTGCAGTTTGCGGCCAAGATGGGGTTCCGGACGGTCGCGATCGCGCGCGGTCGCGATAAAGAGGCGCTGGCACGTTCGCTGGGCGCAGCGCACTATATCGACAGCTTGACGAGCGAAGTCGGCGCGGATCTGCAACGCATGGGAGGCGCGAGGGTCGTGCTTTCAACGGTGACAGCGGCCGCCGCGATGGAGCCGGCGCTCAACGGCCTCGGAGTCGACGGCCAGCTGCTGATCGTCGGCGCGGCCCCAGAGCCGCTGCCGGTCAACACGGCGGCGCTGATGCGCCAACGCAACTCGATCAGATCGTGGCCGTCGGGAAGCTGCACCGATTCCGAAGATACGCTGCGCTTTGCGGTGCAGACCGGCGTGCGCGCCATGATCGAGACGATGCCGCTCGAGCGCGCTGCGGAAGGCTACGAGCGCATGATGAGCGGTGCGGCCCGCTTCCGCGTCGTGCTCGAACCCTAGCCGGCCCTAGGCGGCGCCCCCGGCCGTGAAACATCGCGGCCGCTTGCCCGGTACACGGGGCCATGAAGCACTACGGTATTGCCGCTGCGGCTCTCGCCGCCATGGTCCTCATTACGACGGCCCCCTCACGCGCTGCCACTGACCCTCAGGCGGCGCAGCTGATCGCATCTTCCGGGAAGGCGCTGGGCATCGCATCGCTCGGCCCGGTCACGACGATACGCCTCGACGGCACGGTTACCGGCCTCGGCCTCACGGGCACGCAGACCCAATACGTCAACGTACGCGACGGCCGTTTCGCCGAGACGACGAACCTCGGGCCGCTCGTATCACTCGACGGCTACGACGGAACGGTGACCTGGAACGCCGATGGAACGCACCTCGTTTGGAACGTCGGCGGCGATAGCCCGCGCGCGTCGGAGATCAACCAGGCGTACCTGACAGCCTACGGATTGTGGGCGCCGCAGGCGCTTGGCGCCGACGTAACCTCGCTCGGCACGAAGAGCGACGGCGGCAAGACCTACGAGGGCGTGCGCATCACGCCGGTCGGATCGAAGGTGCCGTTCGATCTCTGGTTCGATCCGGCGACGCATCTGCCGGTGCGCGCCGACTTCGTCAACGGGTTCACGACGGCGGCGGTGACCTTCTCCGATTATCGCTCGGTGCAAGGGCTCATGGTCCCCTACAATCAGCGCACCGATTCGTCCGACGGCAACAACACGGTGACGA
>JBARBD010000129.1:0-1556 GCA_049792675.1 Vulcanimicrobiaceae bacterium
CGTGCGAAGTCATCAGCAGCGCGCCCGGAAACGACTTGAGAAACTGTTCCAGCCAGATGATGGATTCGATGTCGAGATGGTTCGTCGGTTCGTCCATCAGCAATACGTCCGGCATTCCGAGCAGGACGCGCGCCAGCGCGACCCGCATTTTCCACCCGCCGGAGAGAGCGCCCACGTCGCCATCAATCTGATCGTCTTTGAATCCCAAACCGTGGAGCACTTCACGAGCTTGCGACTCGAGCGCGTAACCGCCTAAGTGCTCGTACTCTTCCTGCACGTGACCGAAGCGATCAAGGATGCGGTCCATGTCATCCGCCTTGTCGGGGTCGGACATGTCCCGCTGCAAGGCTTCGAGCTCGTGGTGCAGATCGCCGACGCGTCCGCTGCCTGCGATCGCTTCATCCAGAGCCGAACGGCCCTGCATCTCCTCGACGTCCTGGCGAAAATAGCCGATCGTCAACTTCTTCGGGACAGAGACCGCGCCCTCGTCGGGGCTTTCCTCGCCGACCACCATCCGGAAGAGCGTTGTCTTTCCCGCCCCATTGGGACCGACCAGTCCGACTTTTTCGCCGGGATTCAACTGAAACGAAGCATCCACGAAGAGCAACTGCTTGCCATACTGCTTATTGATGTTTGAGAAAGAGATCATTTTGAAGGAGCGACTCGCGGGGCGGCGCCTCTTCCAGTGTAGCGTGGGGCCATTCGACAGGCTCAGGGCAGGCATTCGATGGGCCACACGGCCACACCCTAGAATTTTTCTGGGAATTCTCTCGCTGCCCTAAAAACGGTTGCCACTTCAATCAACTCATCTTGAAGCCTGTAAACTACGCGAAAACGTCCAACGATGACTTCGCGAATTTCCGGTTCGTCTCGCTCCGGCACAATGCGTCCCGAGCGCGGGAACTGGATCAACTGCTCAACAGCAGAGAAGATTCGCGCGATGGTCAGGCCTGCATAATGCTCAGAATCTTTGGCAATGTACTCGTGGATAGCGTCAAGATCGCGCAGCGATTGTGGCGACCATAGAATGCGCATTACAGCCCAAAGCGATGTTTGGCCTGATCGTGCGGAATGCCCTGGGACCCATCAAGCTCGGCCAATCCAGTTGCGACTTTCGCCAGAAATACGAGCCGTTCAATGGCATCGTCGATGGTGGCATTTGGCGGCATCGCCTGGAGAGCCTCGATAATGCGGTCGCGGGTAAATGGCTCCTGCATGGGTCAATTGTAAAACACATTTCGCGGCAGGTGGAACTACATGCGTAACGACCAATACCCACGAGCCAGAACCGGGTTCGAATCGGCCAGAAGAGCGTTGTCTTGCCCGCCCCATTGGGACCCACCAGCCCAACTTTCTCGCCCGGGATTCAACTGGAACGAAGCATCCACGAAGAGCAACTGCTTGCCATACTGCTTATTGATGTTTGAGAAAGAGATCATTTTGAAGGAGCGACTCGCGGCTCTGTGCCTCTTCCAGTGTAGCGTGGACAGAAGATCGCCAGCTTACGCACCCGAGGAGATCAATGTAGCGGCCACGGTGTTCCTCGGTGTATCCTG
>JBARBD010000130.1:0-2229 GCA_049792675.1 Vulcanimicrobiaceae bacterium
ATGCGAACGATCAGGAGCAAGTCGTCAGATCAGTCTTGGAGTGGCTCAACAGCAAAGATCCGTGGCTACTGATCATGGATAACGTGGACGATCGCCGCGAGGTACAACGCTTCGTGCCGAAACGCGAAAAAGGCGACGTGCTGATCACCTCGCGCGAGTCGGTCTTTGCCGAATTAGGCATTCCGCGCGCGCTCGACGTGCGGGACCTCGACGTCGAAGAAGCCGTGCGCTTTTTGCTCGCGCGGACCGGACGCGAGGATGCAGATCCCGGCGACCGGAGCGCCGCGGCCGAGCTTGCCGCGGAGCTCGGCAACCTTCCACTTGCGCTGGAACAGGCGGCCGCCTACGTCGCCGAGACCAATGCCGCCTTCGCCGCCTATTTGGGCGCGTTTCGAAAACGGCGCGTGGCGCTGCTGGAAAAGGCCGTCGGAATGGTCTCGCACGACACGGTTGCGGTCACGTGGGCGGCCAACTTCGAGGCGGTCGAACGTGCCTCGCCGGCGTCCGCCGACGTGCTCCGCATGAGCGCGTTGCTGGCGGCCGATGCGATTCCATTCGAGTTCTTCCTCGAGGGCGCGCTCCAACTCGGCGACGCGATTGCGGAGGCCCTGTCCGATCCCGACGATCTGGCGATGGCCGAAGTACTGCGCCCGCTGGCGCGCTACTCACTCATCCTCTCCGACCCGGCGTCGCGCACGCTTAGCGTGCATCGTCTGGTGCAGCAAATCGTTTGGGCGTCGCTGGGAGAGGCGGAGCGGCGGGCGTACGTCGCGCGAGCGGTCCTTGCGCTCGACTCGGTCTTTCCTGCGGTCGCATTTGAAACGTGGGGGCAGTGCGAGCGCCTCGTCTCACACGTTGCGGCGATCGCAGAACGAGTAGAGTTAGACGACACGCAACCCGAAGCGGCCGGCCGCGTCTTGAACCGGTCGGGCCGCTACCTCTACGAACGAGGCCGCTATTCTGAGGCGCAGGCGTTGATCGAGCGCGCGCTGACGATTTGCGAACGCGCGCTCGGCCCAGATCATCCAGAGGTGGCGCAGTGCCTAAACAACCTCGCGGTAGCGCATTGGCATCAGGGCCGATACGCCGAGGCGCAGGCGCTCCACGAGCGTGCCCTAGCAATTCGGGAACGCTCGCTCGGACCCGATCATATCGACGTCGCGCGAAGCCTCAACAACCTGGCCGTCATTCACTGGGAACACGCCCGGTACGAGCGAGCGCGGGAGTTCTGGGAGCGCGCACTCGTGGTTCTGGGGCGCGCGGCCGGACCCGATCATCCGCAGGGCGGACACATTCTCAACAACCTTGGGGTCCTTGCCTACAAGCAGGGACGGTACGCCGAGGCACAAGCGTTGCACGAAAGCGCGCTCGCGGTTCGAGAACGCGGCCTTGGGCCTGACCATCCCGACGTCGCGCACAGCCTCGACGGGCTTGCGGGAGTGTACACGTTTTTGGGTCGTCACGACGAGGCGGAACCGCGCTACGAGCGCGCGCTCGCGATCTGGGAGCGCACGCTTGGGTCGGATCACCCCAACGTGGCGCAGATTCTCACCGGTCTGGCGTCGGTTTATTGCGAGCAAGGCCGGTACGACGAGGCGCAAGGGTTGTTAGAGCGCGCGCTGAGCATTCGGGAACGAGCGCTCGGACCGGATCACCCGTTCTTGGGATTTACCCTCGATGGACTTGCGAGCATCCACGTCCACTTTGGCCGCTATGCCGAAGCCGGTCCGCTCTACCTACGCGCGCTCAACATTCGCGAGGCTGCAATGGGCCCAGAACACATCGACGTCGCGGAAACGCTGGTCGGTCTAGCCTCACTCCGCAAGAAGCAAGGTCGCAAGGCCGATGCCATCGCGCTGTACGAACGCGCGCTGGCCGTCAAAACTCTCGCATTTGCCGCCGATCATCCCGAACTCGACGAGCTTCGCACGACGCTCGCCGAGCTGCGCGCCCAGCAGCGTGACTAGCTACGCTTTGGCTTGGGGTCCTTCAGCGGCTGGGAGTCGAAGACCGGTCTCAGGAACGACGTAAACTCCGGTTCGATCGCCCCGCGTTTGACGGCATTATCGAAAGCCGCACGTGCGATCGGCATGCGGGCGACGGGAACGAACGAGGCCATCCAGTTTCGCCAGAAGTGATCGCCGACGATCCCCGCCTTGCGCAGAAAGTAGATGTCCTGTAGAGCGTCGATGATATTGCGCACCACGACCGTCGTCTCAACGCTGGCGA
>JBARBD010000131.1:0-4373 GCA_049792675.1 Vulcanimicrobiaceae bacterium
ACGTCCTGGTTCCGGTGCGCGTGATCTCGGAAGGGATGGGCGCGTACGTACTCTGGGTCGCGGACAAGCATCTGGTCGTCGTCCGGTATATCCCGGCGACGCCGCCGCCCAGTCCGGCACCGCCCCCACCGCCACCGCCGCCGCCCCCGCCGACTCCCGCGCCGAAAGCACCCGCTTCGCTGGCCTTCGTCGCCGGTGACTACGTGATTTCGCCAAAGGTGTACAACGAGTTCTCGCCCGGGAATATCGGGAACAGCTCGTTCGCGGTGCGCGGCGCCGGCGAGTTCAACCTCGGCAACATCCCGTTCATGCTCGAGGCGTCGTACCTGCGCTGGCAGTACCCGCACAACTGCAACGGTTTCATTCCGGGAACGCAGCGCTACGAGCCGGGATGCTACGTGACCGCGATCGGCGGCGCCGGCAGCTCGCCGGTGATCGTCACCTCGCCGCTCTACGATCAGAACGTGGACCTGCGCCTTGCGGTGCGCGTCCTGAACCCGCGCATCTACATCGGCATCGGGTATCTCTGGGTTTCGAACAACTACGGCTACCCAACCATGAGCTCGTTCGGATTCGGCGGCGAGAAGCTCCCCGACCTCAACCACGCGCTCTCGTACTTCGCCAGCATCTGGTACTACCCGAACACCAAGGGCTCGTACAGCAACCCCTCGAGCGCCTCGATCTCGCCGCTCTCCTACGACCTCGCCTACAACTTCCTCAAGGCGCAGATCGGGGCGACCTACGTGATCGGCAACAGCCCGGTCTTCGTCGAGGTCGGCTGGATGGCCGACAGTTGGACCAATAAGCAGAACGCGCCGATCGGGCGAAGCTACAACGGGCCGTTCGTTGGGCTCGGCCTTCGGATGCTCTACCCCTAGCGCTCGCTTGCTTCCGGCGCCGGGCGGGCCGGACCCGGCCATTTGACCGCGCTTCGCCTCCTGCGGTAAGATACGTCGTTGGCGCCACTTCGGCGCCGGCCGCATCCGCTCGCCCCTTTGGGAGATATTTTTGGCTGCCAAGAAGCAAACCAAGACGCGCCGTAAGCGCGAGATAAAGAACGTCCACTCGGGCGTTGCTCACGTCCACGCTTCGTTCAACAACACGATCGTTACGATCAGCGACCCGCACGGCGGCGTTATCTCCTGGGCCTCGGCCGGAAATTTGGGTTTCAAAGGTTCGAAGAAGTCGACACCGTTTGCCGCGCAGATGGCCGCCGAAGCGGCGGCGCGCAAAGCGATGGAACACGGCATGAAATCGACCGAAGTGCTCGTTCGCGGACCGGGCGCGGGACGCGAAGCCGCGATCCGTTCGCTCCAAGCCGCCGGTCTCGAGATCACGATGATCAAAGACGTAACGCCGATTCCGCATAACGGCTGCCGCCCGCCGAAGCGGCGCCGCGTTTAGGGGGCCGCATGTCACGATATACGGGCCCAGTCTGCCGGCTCTGCCGGCGCGAGACGGCGGCGAGCAAGACCGGCGAAAAGATCAAACTCTTCCTCAAAGGTGATCGCTGCCTCTCGCGCAACTGCGCGGTCGAGCGTCGCGGTACGGCGCCCGGGCAGAAGACCACCGGGAAACAGCGCACCAAGGTCTCGGAGTATGGGCGCCAACTGCGCGAGAAGCAGAAGATGCGCCGCTACTATGGCGTGCACGAAACGCAGTTCAAGAACTATTTCAGCGAGGCCGCCCGCGTGCCGGGTCAGACCGGACGTACGTTCCTGCAGCTCCTCGAACGCCGGCTCGACAACGTCGTCTATCGGCTGAGCCTGGCGAGCAGCCGCGCCCAGGCGCGCCAGCTGGTGACGCACCGGCACTTCCGCGTCAACGGCCGCATCGTCAACATCCCCTCGTACATCGTCCGGCCGGGCGACGTCATCACGATCGCGCCCTCCAGCCTGAAGTCGCCGGTCTTCGGGTCGAACCTCGAGGTCGCGCAGAGCCGCCGGCCGCCCGAGTGGCTGGAGTGGAACGACCAAGAGAAGACCGCAAAAGTGTTGCAAGCGCCTCCGCGCGAGCAGATCGACACACCAGTCGACGAACAGCTCATCGTCGAGTACTACTCGCGATAGAGCAACCACCACCACGCCGCTGCTAGGCGTACGATCGCTGCGGTCACGGGATCGCAACGGATAACGTAAGCAGCAAAAAAGGAAACCGCTTTTTACATGACCATGTTGGAAACGCCGGTCGGCGCAAGCATCGAAGTGCGCGA
Organism: Vulcanimicrobiaceae bacterium; assembly: GCA_049792675.1. Taxonomy (GTDB): domain Bacteria; phylum Vulcanimicrobiota; class Vulcanimicrobiia; order Vulcanimicrobiales; family Vulcanimicrobiaceae; genus Cybelea. Next base: position 2,213 of record JBARBD010000131.1, read on the forward strand.
ACGCCGCGACAATTACGCGAAGTTCGTGATCGAGCCGCTCGAACGGGGCTTCGGCATCACCCTCGGCAACGCGCTGCGGCGCATCCTGCTCAGCTCGATTCCGGGCGCAGCCATTACCTATATGAAGATCGACGGCGTCCTGCACGAGTTCTCGACGATCCCCGGGATGGTCGAAGACACGATCGCGTTGATGCTCAATCTCAAAGGCCTGCCGGTCAAGCTCAATAGCGACGAGCCGAAGGTGTTGACGCTCTCGGTCGGCGGTGTGCGCGACGTGACCGCCGCCGATATCGTTCCCGACGCCGACGTCGAGATTCTCGATCCGAGCTATCGCCTCTGCACGCTCTCGTCGAAAGACGCCAAGCTGACGATGGAGATCGGCGTGGAGAAAGGGCGCGGCTACGTGATGGCCGACCGCCAGCGCAACGTCGAGCACATGATCGGCCTGATTCCGCTCGATTCGCTCTTCTCGCCCATCCGCAAGGTCAGCTTCACCGTGGACGACACGCGCGTTGGCCAGAGCGTCGACTACGACCGTCTGACGATCGAGATCGAGACCAACGGCTCGATCACGCCCGACGACGCCCTTTCGACCGCGGCCTCGATCGTGCAGGAGCAGCTCGACCTCTTCGTCTCGTTCACCAACCGCACCGAGCCCCTTCCCGAGACGCCGCCCAACGAGTGGGACATTCCGGTGGAGACGCTCAACCTTTCGGTCCGGTCGTTCAACTGTCTCAAACGCGCAGGCATCTCGAAGGTCTCCGAGCTGCTCGACCTCACCGAAGACGAAATCATGAAGATGCGCAACTTCGGGAAGAAATCGCTGGACGAGATCAAGCAAGTTCTGTCCGAGAGGGGGCTGACGCTGCGCCAGGCGTAGCGTCGAAGAAGATGCCGCATTCGATCGCCTACAAGCGACTCTCGCGCACCGACGGCCACCGCAAGGCGCTGCTGCGCAACCTCGCGACCTCGCTCTTCAAACACGAGAAGATCGAGACGACCTCGACCAAAGCCAAAGAGATCAGCCGCGTCGCCGAGCGCTTGATCACGACGGCGATGAGCGGCGACCTGGCCGCTCGGCGCCAGCTCGCCGAGTACATTACCGAACCTGCGGTCGTCAAGAAGCTCGTCGAGCAGATCGCCCCGGCGCTCAAAGGCCGCAACGGAGGGTATACCCGCATCACCAAGACGCGCGTCCGCTCCGGCGACGCCGCCGAACTCTCCCTCGTTGAAATCGTAAGCTAAGACTCCGCTGCGCCGCACTAACCTGCGGCGCACTAGCGGTCAGCTTTCAACACATGAGCTATGAAAGCGAATCGCACGCGCTCGATGCCGAGATCCTCAGCCTGATCGACGGCTGGCATCGCAGCGGCGACGCGATCGACGACCGCGCCTTCAACGACCTCGCGCTGCGGCTCTTCGCGTACCAGCTGAAATATAATCGCGAGTACGCGCGCTACTGCGCGCAGCTCGGCGTCACGCCTTCGAGCTTGCCGCCATCGTGGGAAGAAATCCCGGCCGTGCCGGCCGGCGCCTACAAGGAAGCGTTGCTCGCGACCTTCGACCCCACGCGGGCCGAGCTCGTCTTCGAAACCAGCGGAACGACGCGCGGATCGCCCGGCCGCCATTACATGGAACGCCCCACCCTCTACGACGCGGCGCTGCTGGCCGGCTTCGACCGCTTCGTCCTGGGCGACGGCGAGTCGCTGCGCTACTTGAACCTCGTCCCAAACCCCAGCGAGCGGCCGCACTCGTCGCTGGGTTATATGATGGCGCGCGTCTCGGAAAAGCGCGGTGACGGTCGAACCGGCTGGTACCTTCATGGTGACGAGCTGCTGTACGAAAGTTTTCTCGGCGACGTGCGCGTTGCGATCGCGGAGCAGCGTCCGCTGTGCCTGACCGCGACGGCGTTCGCGCTCGTGCATCTGCTCGACGCGATGGACGAACGCGGCGAGCGACTCCGGCTGCCGCGCAAATCGCGCGTCATCGAGACCGGCGGCTTCAAGGGGCGCGTACGCTCGGTCGATCGCGGCGAGCTCTACGAGCGCATCTGCGACCGCTTCGGCGTCGCGGTCGAGGCGATCGTTGCGGAGTACGGCATGACCGAGCTTACCTCGCAGTACTACGACGCGCCGGCCGCGGGCGGTCCGGCGTTGCGCCG
>JBARBD010000132.1:0-25502 GCA_049792675.1 Vulcanimicrobiaceae bacterium
CCCGAGGCCGGTCTTGCGCTCCGAGCGCGCGACGCCGATCGGCCCGAAGATGCCGACGCCGGGTTCGCGCGCGAGCCCGCGCAGCCACGCAAACGCCAAACCGCGCGGGGCGATCGCCGCAAACCCAACCGGTGTGTCACCACGGCGCGCGACCAGCGCTTGGCCCGCGTACGTTTCAGAGCTCCAGCTTCCGCCGAACTCGTCGTCGATCCAGGCCAGCGTGCGATCGTCGGCAGGCCCGGGCGGCGCGATCGCGATGCCCGGGAGCGACGCCGATACGTCGCGTGCAGCCGCGAGCGAGAGCGCCGATCGCTCGTTGAGCTCGACGACGAGGTTGACCAACGAAGACAACCTACTCGTTTCGGGCCGGATGGATCACGATCGGCGGGTCGCCCGCGGCGCGCGCCTCGATCCAGCCCGCGACCATCGCGCCGGGTACGGCCGCGATTGCGGCCGCCGCGTCTGTCACCGGCACGATCAACGTATAGCCGATTCCCATGTTGAAGACGCGATAGCGTTCTTCTACGGTCAGATCGCCGCGTCGAACGAGCTCGCGCTGGATTGCCGGTACCTTCCAGCGCTGCTGCTCGAAGATCGCCTTGACGCCTTCCGGAAGCGTGCGCGGCACGTTTTCGAGCAGCCCGCCGCCGGTAACGTGCGCCATCGTCTTGACCTTGGCGACCTTTTGGATCGCCCGGACCGCCCGGTAGTAGGAAGGGTGCTCGGCAAGCAATGCGTCGGCGAAGCTCCCGCCTTCGAACGGAGCGAGCCACTCCTCGCGCGGGATAAGCGAACGCGCCAGCGAGTAGCCGTTGGTGTGCAGGCCGACCGCCGGCAAGCCGACGATCGCGTCGCCCGGCACGACGCTTGCGATATCGGGCAACAGCGCTTGCTCGACCTCGCCGACGATCGTCCCGGCAAGGTCGAAGTGCTCCGGGCGATAGACGCCCGGCATCTCCGCGGTCTCCCCGCCGAGCAACGCGCACTCGTGAGATCGGCACGCGCCGGCACAGCCGCGCACGATCTCGGCTGCGATCGCCGGATCGAGCTTGCCGACCGCCAGGTAATCCAAAAAGAAGAGCGGCGTCGCGTTGCAGACCAGGATGTCGTTGACGCAATGATTGACCAAATCCGCGCCGACGCCGCCGTAACGTCCGAGCTCGGCCGCGATCGTCACCTTGGTCCCGACGCCGTCAGTCGAAGCGACCAGGACGCGGTCGCCGTCGCCGGAGAGGCGGAAGAGTCCTCCGAACCCCCCGATTGCCTCGAGCTGACCGGGGTGGCGCCACGCCCCGAGAACCTCACGGTACCGCGTTACTGCCTCGTTACCGGCGGCAACGTCGACGCCGGCCCGCGCGTAGCTGCCGGCGGGGACGGCTTTTGGCTCCCCACGAGGATTCTCTAAGCTTTCCGCCATAGGCTCGCAGTAGTTCAACCGTCCGAAAGGTCCACCATGCAAATTCGTCTTTCTCAAGATGCGCTCGCTAGCGTGCGCGCTGGAGCGCTCGTCGTGCCTTTTTTCTCCGATGCCGCGCTCGAGGGCGCGGCGAAGGACATCGATGACGCCCTAGGCGGCGTCATCGCCGACGCCCTCGCGGCCGGCGAAATCCGCGGTCGCCTGGCCGAGCACGTGCTGGTCTACGCGAAGGGCAAACCCTACAATCGCGTGCTCGCGGTCTCGCTCGGCGACCGCGCCAAGTTCGAACCCCTCGCGCTCGCGCGTTACGCGGGGACCGCGGTGCGCTACCTCGGCCGCCGCAAAGTCGAAGCGATCGCAATCGCCCTGCCGCCCGAGGCCCGCGGCCGCGAGGCGATCTGCGCCTCGTTCCTGGCCGAAGGGGCGACGACCGGGGCGTTCGAGACCACGCTCTACCAGGAACGCCCGGAACGCAGCGTGGCGACAAGCCAGGTCGAGATCGTCGGCGCCGGCTTCAATGCGGCAGAGCTTGAACGCGGAATCGCGCGCGGTACCGCGATCGGCGACGCCGTCAATCTGGCGCGCCGTCTGGCAATCACGCCCGCCAACGACATGACCCCGACCCGGCTCGCGCAAGAGGCGCAGACCGTGGCCGAGCAGACCGGCGTCGAGATCGAGGTCCTCGACGAGGCGCGCGCCCGCCAAGAGGGGATGGGCTCCTTCCTCTCCGTCGCCCAGGGCAGCTTCCAGCCTCCGAAGTTCATCGTGCTCCGTTACAACGGCGATCCCGGGAGCAAAGAGCTCCTCGCCCTCGTCGGCAAGGGCATCACGTTCGATACCGGCGGCATCTCGATCAAACCGGCCGAACGGATGGAAGACATGAAGTACGACATGTCGGGCGGCGCCGCGGTGATCGCGGCGATGTCGGCACTCGGACGGATCAAGCCTAAGATCAACGTCGTCGGGCTCGTTCCCGCTACCGAAAACATGCCCGGCGGCAAGGCGACCAAACCCGGCGACATCGTGACCGCGATGAACGGCAAGACGATTGAGGTGATCAACACCGACGCGGAAGGCCGGCTCATCCTCGCCGACGCGCTTTGCTACGCGAATAAGCTCGGAGCAACGAAGATCGTCGACGCCGCGACGCTAACCGGCGCTTGCGTGATCGCGCTCGGCCACGCCAGCTCGGCGGCCGTCACCAACGACGACGCGTTCGGCGCCGCATTTCTGGCGGCGGCGAAGCCGACCGGCGAGCGTTACTGGCAGCTGCCGTACTACGAAGAGTACACGACGCAGATGAAAAGTGACATCGCCGACTTGAAGAACAGCGGCGGGCGCGCCGCCGGCACGCTGACGGCCGCGGCGTTTCTCAAGGAGTTCGTCTCCAATACGCCTTGGGTGCACCTCGATATCGCCGGCACCGCGTACCTCGAGAGCGAATCTCCGTGGCAGGCGAAGGGGCCGACGGGCACGCCGGTGCGCGCCTTCGTCTCTCTCGTCGAAAAGCTGGCCGGATCGTCGCTCGACGACGATGCGTCGGCGCATGCAAACGGCGCGCGAGCCGGGCTCGCCGTGTGAAGACCCGTAACGGGCTCGAAAGCGCCCGCCCCTACGAGCCGGAGAAGAATCCGGCGATCCGCCGTTTGACCGCCGGTGCGGTCAAGCGGCGCAAGGGGAAGACGATCTTTCCGGTCGCAACGGCGTACGACGCGCCGTTCGGCCGGTTCGTGGAACTGGCCGGCATCGACGTGATCCTGGTCGGCGATAGCGTCGGCAACGTCGTGCTCGGCTTCGACGAAACGACGCCCGTCACGACCGAGAACATGATCTACCACACCCAGGCGGTCGCGCGCGGCACGACGCGCGCGCACATCATGGCCGATATGCCGTTCGGTTCGTACCAAGTCAGTAACGAAGACGCGCTGCGCTCGGCGATTCGGCTCGTCAAAGAAGGCGGCGCGTGCTCCGTCAAGCTCGAGGGCGGGCGCGACGCGGCCGAACGCATTCGCGCGATCACCGGAGCCGGAGTTCCCGTCGTCGGCCACATCGGCGTGAACCCGCAGACCGCCGGGCTCGGTCCCGGCTTCAAGATGCGCACCCATCGCGACCGCTTGATTGACGATGCGCGCTCGGTCGAAGCGGCCGGCGCCTACGCGATCGTGCTCGAGGTCGTGGACTTCGAGATCTCGCGCGAGATCACCGAGATGCTCTCGATCCCGACCATCGGGATCGGATCTGGTCCGCACTGCGACTCGCAGGTCCTGGTGCTCCACGACATCTTAGGGATGTATCCCCATTCGCCGAGCTTTGCCAAGCGCTACGCCGAAGTCGGTAAGCTCGCGACCGAGGCCTTGGAGAGTTACGCGCGCGAGGTTCGGGAGCGCACCTTCCCGGGATAGCGCTCGATGCCAGCCATATGGCATCCGCCCGGTCTACGATTGGGCTATGCTGGAAAATGAGGAGTGGTCCGACCCCCTGATTATCGCGATGCGCGCTTTCGAACGCGTCCTTCGCGCGTGCGCCGCCACGCCTCCAGCGCGTCCACGCGCCGGCGAATCGCTTGAAGCTCGTCGACCAGCGCCAGCCCTCCCGTCGCCAGTTGACCCTCAGCGGGCAGTCGTGATTCCTCTGCGGCCTCGGCGGCGCTAGGCTTCGCTTCACGCACCTCCGCGCCGGCGCGCTCGAACGCGGCCGCAACGAAGCTCTGCGCGCGAGCCCGTGCGGCCTCGCCGGTCTTGAGCGACCGAACCTCGACGATCATCGTCGCCTTGTTCGCCTCGACGAGGAACCGCATCTCCTCACGCTCGAGACCGTAGAGCGCCTCGGCGCTCGTGCCGAGTGCGCGCGCGATGCGAACCACGATGCTAACCGAAGGATTACGGCGCTGATCGGCCTCGATCTTATAGAGCGTCGGGTGATTGACGTCGGCGCGGCGCGCGAGCTCGTTCTGCGACCAGCCCAATGCCTTGCGCCGCGTGGCGATTCGTTTTCCCAGCGTCACGCATTTTGACTGTAGCGTACGACGATGGAGACCCTTGAACCAAAGGGTCTTGCCAAACGGTCAACCCGAACGGGAAGCTAGGCTGGGGCGGCGTGCAACTGGTGAGCGGCGGGCACGTTGGGATACTCGCCGATCAGGCATCCAAGGCACATCTCATCGCGCTTGCGACCGACCGACGCGACCAAGCCGTCGAGGCTCAAATAGCCCAGCGAGTCGGCGCCGGTCTTCTGCCGTATCTCTTCGACCGTGTAGTTGGCGGCGATCAACTCGTCGTAGGTCGCCATGTCCACACCGAGGTAGCAGGGGTGCTTGATCGGCGGCGAGGTGATTCGCAAGTGGACCTCCCGGGCACCGGCCTCGCGCAGCAGCGAGACGATGCGCGGCGTCGTCGTCCCGCGTACGATCGAATCGTCGACGACGATCACGCGCTGGTCCCGCAGGTTCTCGATAACCGGATTGAACTTCAAATGCACCCAGCGATCGCGCATCTTCTGGTCGGGGCTGATGAACGTCCGGCCGATGTAGCGGTTCTTGATGAGCCCCTCGATATACGGCAGGCCACTCTCGGTGGCGTACCCGATCCCGCCGGCGACGGCCGAGTCGGGGACGGCCATCACGACGTCGGCGTCGACCGGATGCTCTTGGGCCAGTTTTCGACCCATCGCGTAGCGGGCGATGTAGACCGAGCGGTCGTTGAGCTTGGAATCCGGCCGCGCGAAATAGATGTATTCGAACATGCAGAGCGCCGACTGGGCCGATTCGACCTCGACGCGATGCGATTCGAGTCCGTCGGCGGAGATGCGCACGATCTCGCCGCGCTCGATCTCGCGCACGTACTGCGCGCCGATCGTTCCCAGCGCGCAGGACTCAGATGCGACGACGTACCCGTTCTCTCCAAGGCGCCCGAGACAGAGCGGCCGCACTCCCCACGGGTCGCGAAACGCATACAGCTCGTCTTGCGTGCAGAGCACGATCGAATATGCGCCGCGCGCCGTTGCGAGCACGCTGGAGATGCGGTCGAGCATCGTCCCCTTCGACTCGACGATCAGTTTGGCCATCACCTCGGAGTCCGAGCTCGCCTGCAGCACCGTGGTCGGCGCGAGACGCTCGCGCAGCTCGTCGGTGTTGGTCAAGTTCCCGTTGTGCGCAACGGCGAAGTCGCCGAGTTCCGTACGTTCGAGCAACGGCTGTGCGTTGACGACGATCGAGGAACCGGTCGTCGAGTAACGGGTGTGGCCGATCGCGATGTGCCCGCTGAGCTCGCCCAGGATATCTTCGTCGAAGATGGCGCCGAGCAACCCCATCTCCTTATGCGACCGGATCGTCCCGCCGTCGGCTGCCGCGATACCCGCCGATTCCTGTCCGCGGTGCTGGAGCGCGTAGAGCGCGAAATACGCGAGGCGTGCTGCGTCGCGACCCGGCGCGAAGACCCCCGTTATGCCGCACATCTCGTTCTATTATAGCAGATAGCTTAGCGCGAGCGTCTTCCGCCGAAGATTTGGAGCAGAGCGAGGAAGATGTTGATTGCATCGAGGTAGATGCTGGTCGCCATCATAACCGGCGTTAGGCCATCGCCGCCGGCTCGCAAGCGGGCAAAATCGATCAGCACCAGGCCCGAAAAGATGACCAGCGTGATCCACGCGTAGGTCTCCGGGTGGATGAACTTCACGAAGAGCGAGACGATGCCGACCACGATCAGCCCGAGCAGCGCGATCATGAAGATGCCCTGAAAGCGCCGCAGATCGAGACCGGTCGCGTAGACGATCGCCCCGAGCGCGAACATTCCGAGGCCGGTCGTGAGCGCCGCGTTGACTACGATATCCGGACCGAAGGCTTGCACGTACTGGTTGATCACCGGAGCGAGCCCGATGCCTTGACAGAACGTGAAGGCATAAAAGAGCAGCAGCGAGAGCGTTTCGTTGCGCCGAGCACCGTAGATCGAGAAGAGCAGAATGAAGCCCACGATCATCGCGACCAGACCGACGCCGTGGGAGACGTCTTGGAAGAGCCACGCCGCGAGCGCGGTGATGCACAGGCCGAGCGCCGTGATGCCCAGCACTTGCGCCAAGAGCGACTGCGTCGAAATCGCGGGTGCCGTCGACGGCCCGAGCTGGTTCTGCCTTTGAAAGCGAAAAGCCATGACGTCCTCTACTAACCCCCTTTTGGGCCCGGAGTTACACCCGGGCCGCTTCGGCTCATGCCGGCCGGCGCCCCGGGCTCGAAGTACCACGCCGGGGGGCCGGGTGGAAAGCTGATATCGTCCAGGTCGTCCGCGACGCGCTCGACGCGGGTCGAGAGAAAGTCGTGAATCGTCGCTTGCGCGTCGATATGAACGATCGTCCAGACGGCGGGATTGCCAACCGGCGCAAAACGGTAGTGGACGAGCGCGCTCGTGTGGCGTTCATCGTAGGGGCGTTCGTAGGTCAGCTGCACGATCTGGTACTCCGACTCTTCGACCCACAGCTCGCGCAGCGGGAAACGATCGGGATCGAGTTGCGGGCGAAGCGCCAGGCGATAGCAATTGCGGCCATCCACGCGCTCCTCTCCGGCGAGGGTTACGTCGTAGACGTGCGCGTACGCCGTCACGGTCGCGATGGTGGCAAGCGGGTCGCGCGCCAGGTTCGGCGGGAGCGCAGCCGGAGCGCCGCCGAGCACGCGATAGAAGCCGAGCGGCGTGCCGGCCGGGCCGGTGATGAAGCCGCCTTGCAACAAGACGGCCGGCTTTCCGCCGGCCGCCGGTACCGTTTGTGCGAACGTGCGCCCGTCGCTCGCGCGTACCGTAAAAGCGACGGTGTCTCCCGGGTTGCAACGGCCGTTTAGGAACGTGCGGTCGCAGGCGATGCGAAACGACTCGTAGGGCGGCACGGCGCGCGCGACCCACGCTTGCTGCGCGCGCAGAAAAATCGTTGAGGCATCGATCACGAGAGTTCGCGTGCGATGTCGGTGCGGTAGGTGAGCGCGTCGGTGCCTAAGCGCCCGGCGAGCTGCGCGACCGCGTCGTAGGCGCCGGCCCGCGCTTGCTCGAGATCGTCGCCCAAGGCGGTCACCGTCAGCACGCGTCCGCCGCCGGTCTCGACGCGCCCGTCGACCAACCGCGATCCTCCCCAGAAGGCGTGCCGGTCTTCGTCGAGCACGACGTCGGGATTAAGCCCGCGCAGCGGCGTATTGCTGCGTGGATAGTCGCTAGTCGCAAGCACGACGCCGACGCAATGGCGCTGCGCAACGGTCGCAAGCGAGAGATCCATCGAGCCCTCGGCGACCGATTTCAAGAGCGTCGCGAAATCGCCGCCGATGCGCGGCATCAGCACCTGCGTCTCCGGATCCCCGAAGCGGACGTTAAACTCGATTACCTGCGGGCCGTCGGCGGTCCACATCAAGCCGCAGTAGAGCACGCCGAGATAGGCTTCGCCCTCTTCCTGCAACCCGTTGAGCAGCGGTGCGAGAATTCGCTCGCGCACGCGGTCGTAGAGATCGTGGGGGAATCCGGCCGGCGGCGAGTAGGCGCCCATCCCGCCGGTGTTCGGGCCGGTGTCGCCGTCGCCAGCGCGCTTATAGTCGCATGCCGCGCCGACCGGCACGATAGCGCGGCCGTCGCAGAGCGCGAAGACGCTCACTTCGCGGCCTTCGAGCTGCTCTTCGAGCAGCACGTCCGAGCCGCCGCCGGGAACCTTACCGCGCCCGTACCACTCTTCGAGCACCCGGCGAGCGGCCGCCGGATCCGGTGCGATGACGACGCCCTTGCCGGCGGCCAATCCGTCGGCTTTGACGACGACCGCTCCTTGCCAGGGCTCGAGCGCCTTCACGGCGGCCTCGAGCGAGTGGACGATCGCCGCGCGCGCGGTCGGAATGGCGTGGCGTTCCATGAAGCGTTTCGCGAAGATCTTGCTCGATTCGAGACGTCCGCAGGCGCGGTTCGGACCGAAGACCGCGATGCCCGTATCGCGTAACCGGTCGGCGACGCCCGCGGCGATCGCCGTCTCCGGACCGAGCACGACCAGATCGATGCGTTCGGCGATCGACCGCTCCGCCAGCGTCTTGCCGTCGGTCGCTGCGACCTGCCAGTTTTCGCCGCGCCCCGCGGTCCCGGCGTTTCCCGGAGCCGCAAAGACCGCCTCGCACGACGGCGATTGCGCGATACGCCAGGAGAGCGCGTCCTCGCGCGCACCGTTACCGACGACGAGAACGCGCACGCGCTACTCCCACTCGACGGTCGCCGGTGGCTTCGTCGTGATGTCGTAGGCGACTCGATTGACGCCGGGCACTTCGTTGACGATGCGAGCCGAGATGCGCTCGAGCAACGCGTGCGGCAAGCGCGCCCAATCGGCGGTCATCCCATCTTCGCTCGTAATCGCACGGACCGCGACGAGATTTGCGTAAGTGCGGCCGTCGCCCATCACGCCGACGCTCTTAACCGGGGTTAAGACGGCGAAATACTGCCACGGGCGCGGGTCGAGCGGCGCCTCGTCGATCTCTTCGCGCACGATTGCGTCGGCGCCGCGAACGACCTCCAGGCGCTCGGGCGTGACGTCGCCGATGATCCGCACCGCTAGGCCGGGACCCGGGAACGGCTGGCGTGCGACGATCGCCTCGGGCAAACCGAGCACGCGCCCGAGCGCGCGAACTTCGTCTTTGAAGAGCGAGCGCAGCGGCTCAATCAACTGGAGGCCCATCTGCTCGGGCAGTCCGCCGACGTTGTGGTGCGACTTGATCTTGTGGCCGGCTTTGCTCTGGGGCGTCTTGGATTCGATGACGTCGGGGTAGAGCGTCCCCTGCACCAAGTACTTGACGCCGGGGATTTTGGCGGCTTCGCTCTCGAAGACGGCGATGAACTCGTGCCCGATCGTGATGCGCTTGCGCTCGGGATCCTCGATCCCCTCGAGCTTGCTCAGGAAACGATCGCGCGCGTCTACCGCGATGACGTTCAGGTGCAGCACGTCGCGAAATGCGGCCAACACTTGTTCTGCCTCGCCGGCCCGCAGCAGCCCGTGATCGACGAAGACGCAGGTCAGCTGCTCGCCGATCGCGCGTGAGACCAGCGTTGCCGCGACGGCCGAATCGACGCCGCCCGAGAGCGCGCAAATCACCTTGTCCTTGCCGACCGTTGCCCGAATCTCTTCGAGCGAGCGAGCGACGAACGACTCCATCTTCCAATCCCGGCCGAGGCCGGCGATCGCGTGCAGAAAGTTGTCGAGGATCATGCGCCCGTACTCGGAATGCGCGACCTCGGGATGGAATTGCACGCCGTAGATCTTCTTCTGCTCGTTGCCGATCGCGGCGACGTTGCAGCGCGCGGTCGAGGCGAGCGCGCGATACCCCTGGGGAAGCTCGATCACCGAGTCGCCATGCGACATCCACACGCGCGACTCGGCCGGGACGCCGGAAAAAAGCCCTCCCGGGTCGGGGACCTGCAACGTCGCCGGTCCGTACTCGGCCCGATCGAGGCGCACCAGCTGCGCCCCGATCTCGCGCGCGACCAGCTGCATGCCGTAGCAGATTGCCAACATCGGCAGCCCCGACGCGAGAATCGCGGGGTCCATCGCGGGCGCGCCCGCGGTCAGGGTGCTCTCCGGGCCGCCGGAGAGAATCAGCGCCGCGGGATTTCGGCGCGAGAGCTCGCTCCAGGGCGTATCGTGTGGGACGATCTCGCAATAAACGCCGAGCTCGCGCGTCCGGCGCGCGATTAACTGGCTATACTGGGCCCCAAAATCGAGGATGAGGACCGTCTCTGGCATCGAGCCCCTTCACGCGGCCGCGGCGGCGGCTTTGAGCGCGCTATCGTAGTCGGGCTCGCTCGCAACCTCCGGGACGACCTGGACGTACTTGATCGTCCGGTCTTTGCCGATCACGATCACCGCGCGCGCCAATAGGCCGAGCCGTTCGATCAGCAATCCGTAGTTGAGACCGAAGCTCCGGTTGCGGTAGTCGGAGAGCATCTCGAGCTTCACGTCTCCCTGCGCACTGCACCAGCGCGCTTGCGCGAACGGCAGATCGAGGCTAACGACCGACGCCGTAACCCCTGCCGGAAGCTCGCCCAGACGCTGGTTGAACTTCTGGGATTCCAGCGAGCAGACGCTGGTATCGAGCGAAGGAACCACGATCAGCATCGCGGCGCGTTTGCCTTCGTCGAGCAGAATCTCGAGATTGACGCTCGAGAGATCGCCAGCAGTCAGCGCAAACTCGGGCGCCGGATCGCCGACGTGAAGTTCCGGCCCCCGCAACGTCATCGGCTCTCCCTTGAACGTTACCGTCATGAAATACCTCCGTTTGAGCGAGTTCGTAACACTTAGGTCAACACATCTTCCAGCCGCCCGGTGTCGCGCGCCATTACGACTTCCATCGCAATGCGCTCGCCGACCGAGACGTCGCGACCCCATCGGTACGCCGAGTACGGCGTGTAGCGCGTCCCCGGCGATCCTGGAACGCGCAGCGAGACGTCGTAACAGACCAATTGCTTCGGTGGGCCGGCTGCGATGACGCACTGTAGCGCGAACGGACCGATGACGCCCGGGGGTCGGGCCGCGCGCGCGGCGCGAACGAAGCGCTCGCCCATCTCGAAGGCCTGCTCGAGCATGGACTCCAGGATCGTTGCGGCGATGTGGCCGGCTTCCTCCAAACGCATCGTGATGCCGCGCACCGCGTCGTGCGCCGAGGGCGGAAGGTTACGAAAACCCTCGAGGTTCGTTTGGCGCCGCGTGTCGGTTCCCGAGAGCTCGAGCTCGCCCAAGACGGGGGAGTAAAAGAAGTTCAAATTGACCGAGGGCCCGAGTGCGTACTCCTCGATCACCGCCGTCGCGAGTCCCTCGGCGCTAAGAACGCCGTCGCGTATGAGCTGCTCGCTTGCCGACCGATACTCGCCCGGAGAGGTCGCGAGAAAGAAGGCGCGCTCGAAACTCACGCGCGCGTGCGGCGCCTTGACCATCACGAGCCGATCAATCTCTGCTCCCGACGCGAACTGCCGCGGGTGGCGGATGTCGGCTTCGCGCAGCAGCGCGTATTGATCGATTCCCTCCCCGTCGCGGTCTTCGGCGCGAAGCAGGAAGCGGTTCCCGAAGAACGGCACGCGCATGCGGCGTTCGATTTCGTCGTAATCGTGCTTCTGGCGCAAATAGACTTCGAAGGAGCGATTGGCGACGAAGAGCACGTTCTCGTCGAGCAGCCGCTGCTGCACGTCGTCCCGAAGGATCTCCGCAAAGGCGTCGAGCTCGAGCACGGCATCGACGCAACCTCGGCCGACCGGCTCTTCCCGGCGCGCGAAGTGCTCGGTGTACGTGCGCTCTCTTCCCTTGGCCGTGACGATCAGGTTGCGCAGCCCCTGGGCACGCGCGCCGTGCGCGACGTCGAGCGCCGAGTGGCTTCCGATCGAGCAGAGCGTCAGCCGCGAGCGATCGTAAGCTGACAGCGCGCGCGCGACGTGCTCGCTGCTCACGAGCCGCCGAGAAGCTTGCGCGCTTGCGGGCTATCCTGATACTCGACCGTGAGTATGGCCTTGATCTGACGGGCGGCGTCCTTCGACTTGTCGTTGGTCATCCGCTGCAGCGTCGTATAAGCCCAGTACATCAGCATCGGAAGGTCGCGGTCGCGCGGATAGACCTTCTGCATCGCAACGATCGAGTCGGTCACCTCGAGCGCGGGGGCACTCTCTTCGTTGCCGTAGTTGTAGTCGAGCATGAAGTTGATGTGCTTGAGCTGGTTCTCGATCCCGAGGATCGACATCTCCATCGGCCCGAAGTACTCGTCGGCCGGTGCCAGCATCGAGAGGTAGGCGTCGTGCGGCACTGCCGTGACCGTCGTGATCACGCGGATCGGATCGACCGCCTTGAGGCGCGTGAGAAACGTCTGCGCGTTCGCGGAATCGATCGAGGTGTAGCCGTCGCGGCCGGGGCTCGCCGCCTGTGCCGCCGCGACCAGCTCGTTCCCCCACGTCGTGGGCAGGTGCGCGACCGGGAAGTTCGGAGCGGCGGCGCGTTGCAGCGCGAGGCTGCGCCACGACGGATCGTGGGTTAGCAGCCATCCCCGCCAGGCCGCTTCGGTCTGCACCAGGGTCGCGTCGGTGTCGCGGGGGTAGGCTTGGAGGTTCGCGGTCGCATCCTCGTCGGCGTAATGCGCGAGCTTCGCCGGGTCGTCCTCGGCGTTGACCCGCGCGAGCAACGCGGCGGCTTGGGTGATCGTGGTGATGTCGTTGGAATGCTTGCTGACGTAATCGGCCGCCTCGCGAACCCACCACATCGCGCCGTCGTGGTTCGTCAGCGGATTATAATGAAGGCCGCCGCCGATCTGCACGGTCAGCGTCGCCAGCACCGCGAAGTTCGGGTCGTCGGGATACTGCAGCGAATAGGCGCGCCCAGCGTTGAAGATCGTCGAAAGGTAGGTCTCCTGCCCGCGGTAATCCCAGCCCGAAGCGGCGTCCTTCGCATAGGCATCCTTCATCTGCGCGTAGAGGACCGCCGGATCCACCATAAGCGTCGCCGGCGCCGCTCGCGGCAGGAAAACGACGAGTCCGGCGAAGAGCGGCGCGGCGAACCGGCTACAGAACGCTCGAGTCATCGAGCACCAAGCGGAGGTTGTTCGTTAGGAGCGCGTTCTTCAGTTCGCGAGCGATGCGCCGCCCGGTCGACATCGGCTCGGAGTAGTTGAGGTACGAGTACGGCGAGCCATCAATAAAGAGGTTCGTGCCGGCGACGATCCGCGCCGATATCTCCATGATGTAGAACTGGATGTCGGGCGTGATGATCGTCTCGATGCAGAACGCGCCGAAGAGCCCTTTCGGACCGCAGATTTCCTTGCTCACGCGCACGACGTCGTCGCCCATCCGCAGCGCCTCGGCGAGCATCGACTCGCGAAGTGAGACCGGCTGATTGCCGACGACCACGTAAGACGGGCTGACGTCCATGCCTTCCTGCGCCGCGGCGGGAATACGACCGAGCGAATCGACGTTCGTCTCGTACCGGCGGTCCATCGACATGATCTCGAGTTTATCTTGCAGCGGCGAGTAGAAGTAATGGATGTAGAGCGGTACGCCGATAATGTACTCTTGGATCGTGTAGGCTTCTTTGAGATGCGCCGCGCGCACTTCGAAATCGTGCGTGTCGCGGATGAACATGTAGCCTTTTCCGCCGGCCGCGCCGTAGAGCTTGACGATGACCGGGCGGTCGATCTCAGCGCCGCTGCGAAACTGGCGCGGCAACGTCAGGCCGGCCCTCGAGAGCCACTCGCGCTGCAACTCGCGACTCGCCTCCCAATCGAGCACCGCCTTGTTCCCGAAGTAGGGAATCGTCATTTTCTTGTGCTCGTCGAGCGAAAGGTAGGCCACGAACGAGCCGTGCGGCACGATGATCACCTTGCGCTTCTGGAGCTCGTCGATCAGCGTCATGAATTCGGAGTAGCGCTCGAGCGCGATCACTTCGTCGACGAAGGAAAAGGAACGGTAAAGCCGCTCGGTGTCTCGATTCGAAATCGCGAGCGTGCGGAATCCTTCGTCGTGCGCGCCTTTGAGGATCTGCAGCGCCGAGTGCGAACCCAGCGTGGCGATGGTGTAGGGGCGGTTCATGAAGCCATTAGACTACGCTGCCATCAATAAACGGCCTTCTCGATTGCGGGATTGCACAAGAGTCGCTCGACTGCTGCGGCCAGCACGTAGTGGCTCGCCGGTACGCGCTCTCCCTCCCACAGTCGCCACGCTATCGCCTTGCAACGCCCGCCGGGCTCGAGCGGTTCGATCCAGACTTCGCCGGGGCGCGGAGCCGCGCTCTCCAGCAACACGAGCCGGTGCTTGTTCGGGTTAAAGATCGTCTCGTCGGCGCGGACGCGGTCGCCGAGCGCGGCGCCATCGCCGTCGTCGTCGAAGAGCCAGATCTCGCTGCGCTCGACGTGCTCGACCGGAACGCGCATGCGGCGCAATGCGACCAGCGCGGTATACGCCGCGTTGTCGGGAATCTTCAGGCCGATCGAGACGGCCCTCGTCATGCGAGCGCCTCGACGAAGCTGCGGAAGAGCACCGCCCCGCCCGATGGCGCGAGCACGTCACCGTGTCGCCGGTCGAGGTGGTTGAAGTTCCATCCGTCGCGCTCGGGATGCGGCATGATCGCGAGCACGTTCCCTCGACGGTTGACCAGACCGGCGCAGCCGAGCGCGGAGTCGTTCGGAATCGCGGCTTGGGTCGTCGCGCCACGCGCGTCGGCGTAGACGAAGGCGAGGTGATTCCCCGAAACGATCTCGTGTAGGTGCCCGGGGGTCGCGGCCAGGCGTCCCTCGGCGTGCGCCGCCCAGGCCGGCACGAGCACGTCGTCCGGGAGCGAGGCGGTGATAGCGCAGCGCGACGGCTCCATCGCGAGTTTCATATAGACGTGCCGGCAGACGAAGTGCGGCGCCGGTCCGTTGATCGTAAATGCTGCGGTCGGGCGACGAATGGGGCCGGTTCCCGGCACCAGCCCGGCTTCGAGCAATATTTGTGCGCCGTTGCATATCCCAAAGACCAGTTTCCCACGCTGCGCCGCCTCGATGACCGCGTCCATCGCGCGGTCGTGCGCGGCAACGGCGCCGGCACGAATGCGGTCTTCGTAGGCGAAGCCGCCGGAGAGCACGTATGCGTCGTACTGGCCGAGCGTTTCGGCACGCGACCAGTGGACCAGCTCGGCATCGCCGCCGCAATCGCGAAGCAACCGCACCGTCTCGTCCTCGGAGTTCGTTCCGGGAAAAACCGGAACCGCGATCCGTGCGCTCACGGATAGACCTCGGAAAGCGGCTGCGACCAAATCGCGTGGAGGCGCGCGACGTCGAAGCGCACGCCATCGACGACCAGATCGCTGCCGGCGGTCGTCTCGCCGATGCGCAACACCCCGGTTAGGTCGATGCCGGCATCGTCGCTGACCTCGCAGACGAATCCGCCGGCCTCGCAAAGCGGATTGCCGAAGTCGATCTCAGCACCGAGCGCACGCCCTTGGAGCATTGCGTCGAAGGCGAGGCGTGCGAGCGCGGTCAGCATCCCGCCATCGCCGATCGCGCGGCAGGATCGCACGACACCGCGCGCGATCGCATCCTGAAGAATTCGCACCGCGGCACGCTCCGCCCCATAGGAGAGGCTCGGCAACGCGCCTTCAACGCCGAGGATTTCGGCCAGCACCGAACCGCCGACGACCAGCTCGCGGCTGCCGATCCAGAGCAGCGACGAGCCCGGCGCTTTGAGGCCCGGCGTGACGACGCGCGCGACGTCCTCGATCGCACCGATGCAGGCGACGATCGCCGAAGCGGGCACCGGATTCCCACGCGCGGACTCGTTGTAGAGGCTCACGTTGCCCGAAACGAAGGGGAGATCGAGCTTGGTCGCCGCCCGCGCCAGCCCTTCGACCGCGGCGACGAGCTGGCCGTACTGCTCGGGCTTGCGCGGGTTGCCGAAGTTCAAGCAGTTCGTGAGACCGATCGGCTGCGCGCCGGCGGCGACGACGCGCCCCATCGCTTCTAGTACCGCACGTTCGGCGGCATAGCCGGGGTCGATCGCGCCAAAGCGCGGGTTGCCGGCGACGGCGAGCGCAATGCCGAGCCGCGAACCGGGAATCGGCGCGAGCACGCCGGCGTCGGCGTTGCCGCGCGGCACGACCGTGCAGCCGCGCACGACCGCGTCGTAGCGACGGTAGAGCGGTTCGCGCGAGCAGACGTCGCGGTGCGCGAGCACCCGCGGAAGCAGACTCTCGACGTCGACGGCGGCGAGCTCGTCGACCGGTCCGGCGTGGTGGATCACTTCGGTGTAGGCGAGCTCGTCACGAATCTGGCCGGTCAAGAACGCGTTCTCGACGTCCATCACCGTCTCCCCGCCGTAGCGCATCACGTAGCGGCCGTCACCGGTCACCAGGCCGATCGTCGTTGCGCGCGCGTTGTACGCGACGTCGGGGAGCGAGAACTCCTCGTTATAGATACGCACGACTTCAGGCACGATCGCAGGCGGTAACGCCCAGAGCAACCGCTCCTGCGTCTCACCAACGGCGATGACTTCGGGACGCATGCCGCCCACCGCGACGTTTACGCGATCGAGGTCGATCTCGGCACCGTAGCCGCCTTTCGAGGTGATCTCTGCCGAGCAGCCCATGATGCCGCCGGCACCTAGATCCTTGAAGGCCGCGACGATCTTCAGCTCGCGCAGCAACGCAAAAACGCGATAGCTCGCGCGCATCAGCACGTTCTTTAAGAACGGATCCGGGACTTGTACCGCGCCTTTGTTGCTCTCGGCATCCTGCGCGTCGAGCGTCAGCGAGGAGAACGAGGCGCCGCCAAAGCCGCTCGGATCGGTCGCCTTCCCGACCAGCACGATTTCCCAGCCCTCCGCACCTTTGGGCAGATACGAGTGGATCACGTCGGATTCTTTGACGATGCCGAGCGCGACGACGTTGACCAGACAGTTCTCGTCGAAGCCGGCATCGAAATAAACGTCGCCTGCGAGATTCGGCACGCCGATCGCGTTGCCGTAGGCGCCGATGCCGTCGACGGCCGCCTGCGCGACGTATCGCTGGTGATTCGCGTCCTCGACTCGCCCAAAGCGCAGCGGATCCGCGACCGCGACGACTTCGGCGCCCATGCAGAGCACATCGCGCACGATGCCGCCGATGCCGGTCGCCGCACCTTCGAATGGGACCACTTGCGAGGGGTGGTTGTGTGACTCGTGCGCGACGACGACGCCGTAGCGTTCACCCGCATGCACGCCTAGATGCAGGATGCCGGCGTCTTCGCCCGGTCCGAGAACGACGTTATGGCCGCTCGTCGGCAGCTTTTTTAGATGATGGCGGCTCGACTTATAGCTGCAATGCTCGCTCCACTGCGCGTCGAAGGCGTGCAGCTCGACGATCGTCGGCTCGCGTTCCAATCGCTCGGCGATCCGCTGCAGCTCGTCGTCGCGCAATGCGACGCTGGGAACGCCCGACGTCTGGGCACTAACCAAGCGTCGCTCCCGCTCCGGCGGGGGGCTGCTGTAAGGAGGCGTCGGCGTGGATCACGGCCGAGCGCGCGTTGGCTTGCATTAGGAGCGTGCGCCCGTAGAGGACGGTATCTTCGAGACCGAAGAGCTTCGCGCACTCTAATGCCAGGCGCTGGCTCTCGGTCCAGCCGTCGAGCACCGGCGCAGACGTAACGCCGTCGAGCATCGAGCGGAGCAGGTCGTTCTCGCCGACGGCGACGACGATCAGCCGCGCGAAGCTGGCTTCGAGCTGCTGCATCAGCTGCAGCACGTATCCGGGCGTCGTCGCCGGGCTCGCCACGTGGCGCACGGTCGGCAGGCCGAGCTGACCGAGTGCCTTGACGACTTCGGTCGCTCGTTCGACGTGTGCCGGCGATTCGGCGATCGTCGCGACCATGCCGGGACGCATCACCGGAAAGGTTCCCACCATGTCGGCGACCCGCTCGTACGAACGCTTAACGCGCTCGAGTGCTTCGTCATCAACGGTCTCGAGATTTCGGTACATCTGCTTGTCGAGCATCAGCTCTTCGCGCCCCTGCGGCCAGATCCGCCATGAGTCGTTGTCGATCACGTCGGCGATCACGAGCTGCCCTTGATTCTCGCCGCCGGCTAGCCGCCCAAACTCGATCTTGAGGTCGACCAGAAGCACGTCGCGTTTGCGCCACGCATGCGAGAGGATGTCGAAGGTCAGGCGTGCGAGCTCGGTCATGACCGCGACTTCCTGCGGCGTCGCGATCTCGCGCGCGACGATCTGATCGGGCGAAATCAGCGGATCGTGGTTGGCGTCGTCTTTGAAGAAGAACTCGATCACGCGCGGCACCAGGAGCGTGCCGCGCTGCAGGCTGGGGTTGCGCTTGACGAAGGAACCGGCCGCGACCCCACGCGTCACCACCTCGAGCGGGATCATGTTGCAGCGGCGGACGACCGTCTCGTTGTTGTCGTCATCCTCGCCGCCGTTGAGGTAGTGCGTCGGCAAACCGCAAAGGTTCAGCAAGCGAAAGACGCGCGCGGTGGTCTGCGCGGCCAACCGCCCCTTGCCGGCGATGACGCTGCGTCGCGCCCCGTCACCAGACGATATCTGATCGGTTTGCGCGACGACGAGCTGATGCGGCTGGCCGGGGTTCTCGTAGAGAACTTTGGTCTTGCCGCGGGCAATCTCGATCCCTTTGTTCACGAAAGGCTCACCTCGGTCTGTCGCGGGAAGGGCTCGAGGCTCTCGATGCGGTCGGCGAGCAGGCGGGCGCGTTGCGGCGCCGTGCCGACGTAGGTCCCGGGGTCGAGCAGCCGGCGAATCTCGGCCGGATCCACCAGCGCGGTCAACTCACGCTCGCCGGTGAGCAGGCGCGAGAGCGGATTGTCCTCACCGCGACCGACCGCTTCCCACGCCTCCATCGATGCACCGCGTATCGATTCGTGCAACTGCTGACGGTCTCCGCCGGCGCGCACCGCTTCGAGCATCACGGCCTCGGTGCCGGTGAACGGTGCGTAGGTTCGCAGGTTCTGGGCGATGCGGCGCTCCTCGACACGCAATCCTTCCACGACCTTGCGAGCTAGGCTGACGATCTCGTCGGCACAGAGCAGTGCTTCGGGGAGGATCGTGCGGCGGTTTGCACTATCGTCGAGCGTCCGCTCGAGGAAGTTCGTTGCGGCATTCTGCCAGGCGACGTCGCTATAGCCGAGCAGCAAGCGCGCGAGCGACCCGATGCGCTCGCAGAGGATCGGATTGCGCTTGAAGGGCATCGCGGAGCTCCCGACTTGCGAGCGCCCGAACGGCTCGGCCAGCTCGCCGAACTCCGGGCTGCTGAGGATGCGCACGTCGGCGGCGAACTTCGAGAGCGAGGCGCCGAGGCCGGCAATCGCCGAGAGCAAGAAGTAGTCGAGCTTGCGCGGGTAGGTTTGCGTGCTGATCTCGCGTGCCCGCAATCCGAAGCGCTCGAGCACGTACGCCTCGAGCTCGGCCGAGCGCCCGCTGTCGTCGGAGAGCCGTTCGTACGAGGCCGCCGTGCCGACCGCACCGCGCAATCCTTTGGTCGTCAGGTTTTCGAAGACGAAGCGCAGGTTTTGATCGTCGATCAGCAGATCTTGCGCGTAGGAGGCCAGGCGATAGCCGAGCGTCGTCGGCTCGGCCGGCTGCAAATGCGTGAATCCAATCACAACGAGATCCGCATAGGCTCGGATTTTCGTCTGGAAGGCGGTAAGGAGCGCGTTCAAGTTCTCGCCGAGGTACGCGAGCGCAAGGCGTAGCCGGTAGGTCTCGACCGTATCCTCGATGTCCATCGAGGTCGCTCCCAGATGGAGCTTGCCGCCGCCGAGCACGGCCTGCGAGGCATAGAGGCGCACCTCCGCCATCAAGTCGTGATGAATCTCGCGTTCTATCGCCAGCGCCGCATCCACATCGATCTCGCCGGCATGCGCGCGCAGATCGGCGACTTCGGCTTCTTCGATCAAGCCCTGCGCCGCTTGCGCCTCCGCCAGAGCAACCCAGACGGCGCGCCATAACCGGCGCCGCGTCTCCTCCGAAAAGAGCGAGCGAAGCTCCGCGCGGCCGTATCTCCAGGAGAACGGCGAAACGTAAGTCTGGTAGTTCATGGGACCATTCCTGGCGTTCGCCTCGCGGGAAGCCGCCGCCTCGTCGCCGTAGTGCAAGGCCGATGAGGGCGGGGCTCGCGGCTATTGCGGCCGCGGTAATTGGGCTTGCCGGCTGCACGAAAACCGGAACGGAGAGCCACGGGCGCCACGCGTGGACGCAGCCCGGCGTGCTGCGCATCGCCATGAGCTTGGAGCCCAAGAGCCTCAACCCGCTCCTGGCCGGGAGCACGTTCGAGGGATTCGTCGACCGGTTGATGTTCGAACCGTTGCTCTCGGCCGATCGCACCGGGAATACCGTCCCGATGCTCGCCGCCGTCGTGCCGACGGAGCGCAACGGCGGGATCAGCCGGGATGGCCTTACGATCACCTATCATCTGCGCAATGCCCGCTGGAGCGACCGCGTGCCGGTCACCTCGCACGACGTGCTCTGGACGTGGCAGGCGATCGAAAACTCGCGCAACGACGTGATCTCGCACCACGGTTACGACCAGGTTCGCGCGATCGACACGCCGGACGCGCGCACGGTCGTCGTCCACTTGAGGCGGCGATTCTCCCCGTTCGTCAACACGTTCTTCGCCGAAAGCGACGCGCCGTACGACGTTCTTCCCGCGCACGTGCTCGAGCGCTACCCCGAGATCAACGACATCCCGTTCAGCGCCGGGCCGTCCGTCGTGGACGGCCCGTTCCGTTTCGTCGCCTGGAAACGCGGCGATCGCGTCGTGCTCGCCGCCAATCCCGGCTTTTTCGCCGGCCCGCCGCGCCTGCGCCGGATCGAGATCGCGTTCGTCGGCAACGAGGACACCGAGGTGAACCTCCTGCGCACCCACGCGATCGATTATATCTTCGAGCCGAGCAGTCAGATCTATCCGCTCCTGAGCGGTATTCCCAACGCGCGCGTCGTCTGGATGAACCCCAACGCGTTCGAGGGGATGGAGTTCAACCTCACGCACCCAATCGTCGCCGATCCGCTCGTGCGGCGCGCGATCTCAACAGCCATCGACCGCACGCAGCTGGTCAAGGAACTGGCGCACGGGCAGGCGACGGTCGCGCGCGGCGATCTGCCGGACTGGCTCTGGGCGTTCGATCCGCGCGTACAGCCGGTTCGTTACGATCCCGGCGCGGCGCAAGCGCTGCTCGCGCGCGCCGGGTGGAAGATGGGCTCCGATGGATTCGTCCACAAGAACGGCCGTCCGCTGCAGCTGCTGCTCGTGACCGAGACCCAAACCGCGACGCACCGTGACGAGAGCGTACTGATTCAAGCCGCACTGCACCGCATCGGCGTCGACGTGCGCGTGAAGTACTACCCGCAAGACATGCTCTACGCACCCAAGGGAATGGGCGGGATTCTCCACGGCGGCCGCTTCGATATCGTCCTCTTCCCATGGATCTCCGGCGTCGACCCCGACAACTCGTCGCAGTTCGCCTGCGTCAACGTGCCGCCGCGCGGTTACAACGATGCTCACTACTGTAATCCCGAGATGGATGCCGCGCAGCAGGCTGCTCTCTCTCATTACGACCGCGCCGGGCGCAAAGCGGCTTACGCCACGATCGAACGCCTTCTCGCGCGGGATGACCCAACGATCTTTTTCTGGTGGGAGCGTCAGCAGGAGGCAATCAGCGACGACTTCCGCGGCTTCGCGCCCAATCCGGTGGTCGAGGCCTGGAACGCCTGGGAGTGGAGTATCTAGCGCCCTTTAACGTGCTAGCGCCGAGAGTTCGACGCTGATCCGGTCGACCAGCGCGCGCAGTTCGTCGGTCTGCCCCGTGACGATCGCCTCGATCCCGCGAACCGCCCGTTCGTAGGCGATGCGCGCGCGCCGTTCGCCGACGCGCCGCGCCAACGGACGTAAGACGCGCTCCCGCCAGCGGGCGCGAGCCGGAAGCCGGCCTCCGGGACGCGCCAACTCCCAGAGATAACCGCATTCGACGGCCAGCGCCGAGAGCAGCGCCATCGCCGCCCGCGGATCGGCCGCGAACGACTCGTGCGCGATCTCCAGCGCTTCGGCAATCCTGCCCTCGGCCAGCGCGCTCGCATACTTGTACGCCTTCGGATCCTCGATCGCGAGCGCTTCCCGCTCGAGGTCGCGCCACGTGATCTTCTTCCCTGCGAGCGCGAGCTTCTCGAGATCGTTGCGCACCGACGCGAGGTCCGCGGTACTTGCAGCGAGCTCTTCGACGACGCGCGCATCGGCCTTCGCACCGAGCCGTTCGAGCGTTTCCGCGACGTACCGGGCGCGCGTATCGCCGTCGGCGGTGGTATCGATGCGCAAGGCGCTGCGCCCGGCTTGGGCGCCGAAGGCTTGCGGCCGCTGCGAGCGCGGCGAGAGCAGGTCGAGAAGCACCAGCGTGTTGCCCTCGGGTACTTCTTGCGCGACCGCCCAGAGCGCGCGGCGCGGATCCGCTCGAAGCGTCTGCGTCTCGGTCACGACGACGACGCGGCGGTCGGCCAGGAAGGGCATCGCTTGCACCGCCTCGCGTACGCGTGCGGCGTCGCCGACGTCGTCGGGCCCGAATCGCGCCAGGTTGAGGTCGCGCACCGCGTCGGGCAAGAGGCGCTCGACGACCACGTCGAACGCGAGCTCGGCCAGCGCGCGCTCGGTCCCCTCGATGACGACGAGCTTGCCGATTGCCGGCTGCTTGTCGAGAAAGTCGTAGAATTTCAAAGGCGCGATGGAAGACCGGCGCCGACGAGCGGCCGCAGCTCGAGATCCGGAACCGATTCCGCATACGGCGGCCGCACGATCCCGCATTCGGTGACGAACGCGGTCACGAGATGCCCGGGCGTAACGTCGAAGGCCGGATTGTAGACCGTAGCACCCTCCGGCGCGATGCGATTCCCGCGGACCGACGCCACTTCGTCGGCACCGCGCTCCTCGACCGGGATCTCGCTTCCGCTCGCCACTGAAAAGTCGAACGTCGAACGCGGCGCCGCGACGTAGAACGGGATGCCGTGGTGCGCGGCGAGGATTGAGAGCGCGTAGGTGCCGATCTTGTTCGCTGTGTCGCCGTTGCGCGCGATCCGGTCGGCCCCGACGATGACGAGGTCAACGCCTCGGCGCTGCATCGTGACCGCGGCCGCGGCATCGACGATCAGGGTTGCGTCGACGCCGGCTTCGCTCAGCTCGAGATAGTTCAATCGCGCGCCTTGTAAGAGCGGACGCGTCTCGTCAACGAAGACGTGTGGTTTCTTTCCGCCACGCTGCGCCGCCAGAATCACGCCGAGCGCGGTGCCGCCGCCGGCGGTCGCCAGCGGCCCCGTGTTGCAGTGCGTGAGAATGCGTGCGCCTTTCGGGATCAGGTCGAGGCCGTACTCGGCGATCGCCGCGTCGAGCGCAATCTGCTCTTGGTGGATCGCGATCGCCTCTTGCAGCGGATCGTCCGCGGCGAGCACACGGTCGACCGCCCAGGCCAAGTTGACCGCCGTCGGGCGTGCGCCGCGCACGCGTTCGGCGGCTTCGGCGAAGCGACGTTCGTCGGCTATCGTTTGGCGCAGCAGCGCGATGCCGTAAGCACCAAAGACGCCGATGCATGGCGCGCCCCGCACGGCCAGGCTCTGGATCGCCGCGACGACTTCCTCGACCGTCCGCGCCCGCTCGACACGCACGTCGTGCGGCAACAGGCGTTGATCTAGATAGAGCACCGCGTCGCCACCCCAGGCGACCGCCGCCGGCGTGCTCACGCCGAATCTCGGCGGAAACCGGCTCGCGGCATGGCCGCCGACATGTGGAGGAGCGTCGCGGCCGCAATCGCGGCGGTATACCCCTTGTCGCCGCCGCTCTGCGAGGCACGCTGCTCGGCTTGGGCGAGCGTCTCGGTCGTGAGCACGCCGAAACCGATCGGCGTTCCGGTCGCGAGCTGGACGCCCATTAGGCCGCGCGCGCACTCGCCCGCCACGAAATCGAAGTGCGGCGTCTCGCCCCGTATCACGACCCCGAGGGCGACGAGTGCGTCGAACCGTTCGCTCTCGATCAAGTTGCGACACGCGAGCGGGAGCTCGAAGCAACCCGGAACCTGATAGAGGTCGACGTGCTCGTCATCGACGTGGCAATCGCGCAACCCGCGCCGCGCGCCGTCGATCAGCCGATCGGCGAGGTCCTCGTAGAAGCGCGCCGCGACGATCGCGAACCGCCGCCCGCGGCAGTCGGGCGCCTCGGAACGCGGCGCGCCGTTTCCCGTCACGACGCGCTCACTTCGTCGAACATGTGACCGAGCTTGGAGCGTTTGGTCGCGATGTAGTGCTTGTTCTGCGGGGTCGGCGTCGTCTGCAGCGACATGCGCCCGACGATCTTGAGCCCGTAGCCTTCGAGACCGAAGATTTTCTTCGGGTTGTTGGTAACCAGACGCATCTCTTTCACGCCCAAATCGGCGAGTATCTGCGAGCCGATGCCGTAATCGCGCTTGTCGATCGGCAAGCCGAGCGCGAGATTCGCCTCGACCGTATCGGCACCGCGGTCCTGCAGCTCGTAGGCACGCAGCTTGTCGGCCAGCCCGATGCCGCGCCCTTCCTGGCGCAGGTAGAGGAAGACGCCGCGCCCTTCGTGGGCGATGAGCCGCATCGCGCCGTCGCGCTGCGCGGCGCAGTCGCAGCGAACCGAATGCAGCGCATCGCCGGTCATGCACTCCGAGTGTACGCGCACGAGGATCTCTTTCCCATCGCCGATCTCCCCCATAACCAGCGCCACGTGGGTGTTCTCGTCGATCGCGGTCGTGTATGCGATGCCTTTGAAGTCGCCGTACGTCGTTGGAAGCTCGAACTCGGCGATCCGCTGGACGAGCTTCTCGGTGCGCATCCGATAGGCGATCAGATCTTTGACGGTGATGAGTTTGAGACCGTGCCGGTTGGCGTACGTGCGCAAGCCTTCAAGCCGTTCCATCGTTCCGTCGTCGGCCATGATCTCGCAGATCACGCCGGCCGGATAGAGCCCCGCCAGACGCGAGAGGTCCACGGCGGCTTCGGTCTGCCCGGCGCGTACGAGCACGCCGCCCTCACGCGCGCGTAACGGAAAGGTGTGACCGGGGCGCAAAAAGTCCGACGGCTTCGCCTCCGGATCGATCAATCGCTTGATCGTCGCTGCGCGATCGTGCGCCGAGATGCCGGTCGTCGTCATCCCGCGGGCCTCGACCGAGACGGTAAACGCGGTCTCGTGCAGCGCGGTGTTGTCGCGGACCATCTGCGGGAGGTGGAGCTCGTCGAGCCGGCCCCCCGTCATCGGCACGCAGATCAATCCGCCCGCGTGCTTGCGCATGAAGTTGATCGCCTCCGGCGTCGCCATCTGCGCGGCCATGACGAGATCGCCTTCGTTCTCGCGATCCTCGTCGTCGAGCACGACGACCATCTTGCCGGCGCGGATATCGCCGATCGCCTCCTCAATCGCGTCAATCGGTCCAGACCGTTCGCCTAGCTGCTCGCCGAGCGTCGGGAAGACTGCGGCCAGGCGCTGGAGGGTACGGTACGACGGCTCCCGGCGCCCGGCGCGGAGCAGCGAGATCGCCGACTCGGTCAAGCCGGCGCTCTCGGCGACCTCGGCGGCCGTGAGCCCGGTCTCGTCGAT